>SAAX01000085.1 GCA_009929215.1 Deltaproteobacteria bacterium
GAACCGCGTAGCGCAGCCCGGACAGGCAGACGCCGATTTTGCGCAGTGGGTGATAGCCTTTTTCGCCGGTACCGAGGAATTTATTGTGCATGGTGCTGGTGGCCGAACTGTTCAACAGCGCCATCGAGGCCCTGTGCGACTTCATCGAGACCGCCGAAAACCAAAAAATCAAGGTTATCAAGGATATTGCCGCAGCCTTTGATTTTGGTCGATCCACCATCGTGCATCACCTTGCCGTGCTGGAAAAAGCCGGAATCCTCAGCGTACGGCGCGAGGGCCGACAGGCCCTGTATTCTGTTTGCCATGATATTGTTCTGGATTCTCTTGAAAAATTACGCCTCTTTATTGAAGAGGATCTGCAAGAAGCCACCGTGCTACCCCAAACTGCAAAGGGAACAAATCCATGAGCCAGTTGTCCGATACTCTTCCGGCAGCTAATGGAAGAAAAATTTTGCTGAGCATGGGCACTACCTATGCCATGGGCACATTCAACGACAACTTTTTCAAGCAGGCTGGGTTGTTGCTTGCAGCCAGCGCCGGGCTTGAATCCATTCAGGGTATCGCTTCGGCCATGTTTGCCTTGCCCTTTGTGGCGTGCTCTGCGTGGGCCGGATGGTTGGCCGACCGCATGCCCAAGAACAGGCTGGTGGTGTGGTCAAAAGTTATGGAGCTGGCGGCCATGCTGCTTGGGGTGTGGGCGCTGACCAGCATGAACTGGACAGCTATTGTGGCCGTAGTATTTTTTATGGGGCTGCAATCCACCATATTTAGCCCCGCCCTCAACGGGGCTATACCCGAAAATTTTGCTGCGGCAGAAGTGCCAAGGGTCAATGCCCTGCTCAAGCTGGCAACCACGGCAACAATTTTGCTGGGCATAGCCGCTGGTGGTCTGGTGCTTGATCTGCCCGATTTCATAGTCTTTGCCACGCTGATTCCGCAGGGCGAGCACGGCTTTGGGCGGCTGGCCGTGGGGGCGGTGGCTGTGCTGATATCGGTTATTGGCCTTATCTCTGCCTTTGGCATTGGCCGGGGTGAGGTTTTTGCCGGGGCGCGTGCTCCCTTTCCGCTGCTTGGGCCCGTGCATTCGGTGCTGCACGCGCTGGAATGCCACAGGCAAGACCCGCATCTGTTTTTAACACTGGCGGGCGAGGCCTTTTTCTACTGTCTTTCTTCCTTTGCCCTGCTGTGCATCAACAATCTGGGCATTGCGCAGCTGGGATTTTCGCTCACAGTTACCAGCCTGCTTTCTGTGGCACTGATGATCGGCATCTGCGTGGGCTCAGTGCTGGCAGGGCGGTATGATGCCGCCAGCTGGCGGCGCAGTATGGTTCCCGCTGGCGCTGGCCTTGGGCTTGGCCTCATGCTTTCTGGCCTTGCCCCTCTGCTGCCGGAGATGCTGCAATTTCCCTATCTTTTTGTGATGCTGACCTTTTCTGGCGTATGCGGCGGCTTGTATCTTATTCCGCTGGTGAGTTTTATTCAGGTGCGGCCAGCAGCTACAGAAAAAGGCAAGACGCTGGGGATTTCAAATTTTGCTTGCTTCAGCGGCATATTGCTTTCTGGCGTGCTGTTTGCATGGCTGGCCTCGGTTCCGCCTTCCTGGCTGTTAGTGGGCAGCGGCGGTGTTGGTCTTGTTTTTATGGCATGGGCTGCCGTGCGCATTGCGCGGCTGTTTCCTTGCGGCAGGGGGGGCAGCCTCGTCGGTCTTTGCCTGCGTATGCTGTTGGGCTTGCGCTACCGCGTGACCGCCAATGGGCTTGATGCCATCTCTGGCACGGGGCCCATACTGTTTATGCCCAACCATCCGGCGCTCATTGACCCCATAATTGTTTACTCGCAGTTGGCAAATTACGCGCCGCGTCCGCTGGCAGACGAACGCCAGATGCAGGGCCCCCTTGGACGGCTGGCTGCCAGGGCGCTGCGTGCCGTGCTGATTCCCGATATCATGAAGGACGGCACCCATGCTCGCCAGGGGGTGGAGGCGGGCATGCAAAAGGTGCTGGATGTCTTGCAGGCTGGCGACAACGTACTGCTGTATCCTGCGGGCAAAATCTATCGATCGGCGAGGGAAAGCCTTTGCGGGACCTCTGGCGCGGCCATGATTCTGCAAAAAATGTCCGGTCTCCGCGTGGTGCTGGTGCGCACCACTGGCCTGTGGGGCAGCGCCTTTGGCTACGGGGCCACGGGCAAGGCGCCGCATTTTGGCCGGGTGCTGCTGCGTGGGGCGTTGGCGGTATGTGCCAACCTGCTGTTCTTCACCCCGCGCAGGCCCGTGACTATTGAGTTTGTGGAAGCCGAGCAACTGCCCCGCAGTGGCGACAAGCGCGAGCTTAACACCTGGCTTGAGGATTTTTATAATGTGGCGGAGCGTCCGGCGCAGGCGATTCCCCATTTTTTCTGGCAAGGCAGCAAGCCGCGTGTGCTGCCCACGCTGGTGCATAACAGCACGCACCACTATGACGACATTGCCGCAGAACTGCGCGATGCCGTTTACGCCAGCCTGCGTGAAGCCAGCGGTTTGCCCGCAGACCATGCCCTGGCAGACAGCATGACCCTTGGCGGCGATCTGGGGCTGGACAGCCTGGCCTTGATGGATCTGGCGCTCAGGCTTGAAGGCGCGCACGGCCACAGCATACCCAACCTTGAGCAACTGGTGACAGTGGGCGACTGTTTGCTGGCTGCGTCTGGCCAGCTTGGGCAGGCACAAGCGGATGCCCCGGCCCCTGCGGGCTGGTTTGCGCCTGCCGAAACAAATCGCCTTTCCATACCGCAACAGGCCGCCACCATTGCCGATGCCTTTCTGATGCAGGTGCGTACGGCCCCGGCCCAGCCCCTGCTGGCCGACCGCGCCAGCCTGCGTAGCCGACGGGATATCCTGATGGGTGCGCTGATTTTAGCATCGCGCCTGCGCGATCTGCCCGGTGAGCGGCTGGGCATCATGCTGCCCGCCACGCCCGCCGTGGTTACGGTATGGCTGGCGGCCCTGCTGGCTGGCAAAACGCCTGTGCTCTTTAACTGGACAGTGGGCGAAGCCAACCTTGGCCACTGCATTCGCGTCACCGGGGTGAGCCATATACTCAGCGCAACACCCTTGCAGGAGCGGCTGGAGCGTCAGGGATTGCCGCTGTCGGCGTTGCCGGTGCAGTGGGTGCTGCTCGACAAACTGGCCGCCTCCCTGACCCTGCGGGAAAAGCTGTGCGGTGCACTCAAAGCCCGGTTGCTGCGCAGTTGTAAAAACTATGCAGTGCCGGAAACAGCGGCGGTGCTCTTTACCTCTGGTTCAGAATCATTACCCAAGGCCGTGCCGCTCAGCCATGCCAACCTGCTGGCCAATGCCCGCGATATTGTGGAAGTGCTACACCTTGAGCCCAACGACAGCGTACTTGCCATGCTGCCGCCATTCCACTCCTTTGGACTTATGGTCAACATGGTGCTGCCCCTCTCTCTGGGCATCCGGGCTGCCTTTCATCCCAACCCCACCGAAGCAGGCCCGCTGGCGGCCATGGTGAGCGATTACCGGCTTACGCTCATGGCTGCGCCGCCGACCTTTTTGGGGGCCGTGCTGGATAGGGCACAGGGAACGGAAGATCTGGCAAGCCTGCGATGCGCGTTTGTTGGTGCAGAAAAATGTCAGGATCACGTCTACCGTGCCTTTGCCGCACAGTGCCCACAGGCCGCGCTGTGCGAGGGCTATGGCGTTACCGAATGCTCACCCGTGGTTTCGGTTAACCGGCCGGGCAACATAGTGGGCGGAACCATCGGCCATGCCATGCCCTCGGTGTGTCTTGCCCTTGTGCGGGAAGAAGAAGGCCAGATACACGGGCGGGTAGAAGCAGGGCAGACCGGCATGCTTCTGGTGCGGGGGCCCAGCATTTTTAGCGGTTACCTTGGTGATGCTCCCTCGCCCTTTGTGGAGTTTGAGGGGCACACATGGTATCGCACCGGCGACCTCGTGCGCATGGATCAAGATGGGCGGCTTACCTTTCAGGGGCGGCTCAAGCGCTTTGTGAAGGTGGGCGGAGAAATGATTTCGCTGCCGCAGATAGAAAATGTGCTGCTTGAGGCATTTGGCAGGCATGCCAATGCCCCGCAGGAAGGCCCCGCGCTTGCCGTGGAGGCCATGCCGGAAGAAAGCGGCTCGGCAGTTGTGCTTTTTACGCAGCTGCCGCTCACCCTGGCAGAGGTAAATGCCGCTCTGCGTGGGGCGGGGCTTTCATCGCTCTATTCAGTGAAGCGCATTGTGCCTGTGGAGGCCATACCCCTGCTCGGCAGTGGCAAAACAGACTACAGGGCGCTGAAAGGCAGCCTTGCAGGGGCGTAGCCGCCGCACGCAAGACCGCACGTTGGCTGCAATGTACTGAAAAAAATGGGCGTGAGGGCTTAAGGGCTCTCGCGCCTTCTGGTTTTGTGTTCCCGTATGGATGGAGCTTTCGTTGCCGGGGCGATGGTCTTAGCCAGCGGAAATGCTGCTCGTCAGACTTTTTTGCGCCCCTGCTGCCTTTTGGAGCATGGGGCGATGGTTTTATTGGGGTGTCTGCGGCTTGGCAAAAAGGTCTTGCAGCATATTTTCTCCTGCGGCCCGCGCGTACCTTTCAAATTCCTCAACAGGCAGCGGGGGGCTGAACAGATAGCCCTGAAACATGTGACAGCCAAGGCGCTGCAAAAATTCCATCTGCTCCTTGCTTTCTACCCCCTCGGCGATGGCCTCAAGCCCAAGGCTGCTTGTCAGTGTCATGATTGCGCCAGCGATGGCGGCATCGTTAGGGTCGTCCAGCAGGTCCATAACAAAGGATCTGTCTATTTTGACCTGATCAAGTGGCAGCCTCTTTAAATAGGCCAGCGAAGAATAGCCCGTGCCAAAATCATCAAGCGAAAATCTGATGCCAAATTTTTTTAGCTCGCGCATTTTACTGATGATTTCTTCCACGTCTGTAGAAAGTTGGCTTTCGGTCAGTTCAATCTTGAGTTTGCCGGGGTCAACGCCATGTTGCTGCACTATGTCGGTTACCGACTTTACAAAGTGTGTTTCGCAAAACTGGCGTGCGCTTACATTTACAGCAATTGTCAGGTACGAGAGCTGCGGGTCGTTGGCCCACAGGGCAATCTGGGCGCAGGCCATTTGCAAAACCCAGTCGCCAATAATTACAATCAGGCCATTGCCTTCAGACGGCTGTATAAAATCGGCGGGCATCACAAGGCCACGGCGGGGGTGCTGCCAGCGCAGCAGAGCTTCTGTGCCCACTATCTTGCCTTCTGAAGTAACCTGCGGCTGATGGTAGAGTGAAAACTGCGAAAGGTTCAGTATGGCATCTTGCAGGTCATACTCCATGGCATTGCGTTCCATCATGGCCGTTTGCAGCAGCGGATCATAAAAAACAGTCGTATTTTTGCCGCGTTCCTTGGCCAGATACATGGCAAGGTCGGCCTGCTTGAGCACTTCATCCACAGAAACAGGCTTGTCGCCAAAAAGAGTAAGCCCAATACTGCCAGAACAACGGCAATTTATGGTTTCGAGCTGTAGCGGCATGCGCAATGTGCTGAGTATCTTTTTGCTGATGTTTTCGGCCTGCGCCGCCGCAGTGGTCATGTCTTCTGACAGGTTGAGCAGCAGCAATACAAATTCATCGCCCCCAAACCGGGCAACAGTATCACCCTCGCGTACCACAGAGCGAAAACGCTTTGCGATCTGTTGCAAAAGCCTGTCGCCATGGTCATGCCCAAGGGTGTCGTTGATTGATTTAAAGTCATCTATATCCACAAAAAACAGCGCATGCATGCATGAGCGGCGCTGGCAGGCCACAATGGCCTGCCTGATATGGTCAACCATCAGCGCCCTGTTGGCCAGCCCCGTAAGCTGGTCGTAAAACGCAAGCTTGTTGATCTCCTGCTCTTTAAGCACCAGCGAGGTCACATCCTTGGCCACAACAACATAGCCCTGGTTTTGCCCGTGACAGTCGTAGAGCGTTTCGCCTACTGGCTGGATAAAGTGGGGGGTCTCCTTTGTGCTGATGTCAATGATGTTGGTTCTGGCGGCGCGGGAGCAGCGGCTCATTTGGGCGATGGGGCACTCGTCTGTGCCACAGGCACTTGTGCAAAAACAGTCGTGACAAAACTGCCCTTGAATTTGCTCAAAGGGTTTTTTGAGCAACGTTTCTGTGGCCTTGTTGGCGATAGTGATTTTAAAATCCTTGTCGATGCCAAAAATGGGGTCTGACACAGCGTTGATAAGGTTTTTATATCCCTCAACCCTTGTCATCACCGACTCAATGCTGTCCATAAGTCGGTTAAACAGTTTTGCCAGCTGGCCAATCTCGTCTTTTGCGGTATCTTTTAGGCGCTGTGTCAGTATTGCGCCGCCTTCTGCAATGCTGTTGAGAGCGCGCATCATTTCTTGCACTGGCGACAAAACGGCAAGCCCCAGCACAAAATATGTAACAATAATGGGCACAATCAGCAGAAAAATAAACGATGCCAAAAGCATCACGCCCGCATTGAAGATAATACCCTGCTGCTCATTTAAATCCATGGAAAATACAAAGGTTCCAATCTGTTCGCCCTTACTATCCTTGACGGGAATACCCGCAATAAGCAGCCCTTCTGCTGTATACCAGTTGGAGCCATCGGCCACGGAATCAAGAAAATCCCGGCTGATAAGCTGTTCAATTTTGCCTGCGGTTGTTCCCCGAACAAGTACATAATGGTCGTTAACTGTGGGGTAAGCGCAGGTATCCTGAAGTTGGGTTGCTATGGCGCGCTTGTTGGGGTGCATGTACAGCAGGGTGTTTTCTCCCTTGCCGGAACCCAGACTGTCCATCAGCGGGTCAAAGGCCACAAGAGTCTCGACAGAGCCAAGGTGCTCGCCATTGCGGGCAATAACCGGGGCAAGCCCGCGTATGGCGAGGCCACCACTGCCAACTTCTACCCCCCAAACGGGTTTTTTGTCGGTATTGATAGCCTTAACGCTTTGCCGAAAAAATGAGATGTCGTCAGAAATATCAATCCATTGGCCATTGCGCATTGTTTGTTTTTCACGCCATAGCCGTACAAAACTGCGGGACGAAGCAAAATGGAAGTGGAGCTGAGGCTTTGCCCCCATTACAGATGCATAGCCTTCGATCATGGGCGCAAAGCTCGTGCGCAGCATTTCGCGGCCTTTTTGTGACTGGGGGCTGTTTTCGTCTTCAATATTGCCAGTAAAGGCCACGCGGTAGGCCTGTTCCACCTCTGGCAGTCGGCTTACAAGGGCCGCCAGTTCCATGGCGTGAAGACCGTGTGTCTTTACCATCAGTTCGATTTGGGAAATTTTAGAATCTACGAGCGTTTGCATGCTCGTTTCGCTGAGCTGGCTCCCTTGCCTCGTAACAACAAGAATGCATAGTAGCGCCACGGTCAGCGTAATGACCACGAGAGGTAGGCAGACTTTTGTGCGTATATTCATAAGTATATCCAATAATGGCAAGAAAAAATGCCTGGAATATTGCAGTACAATAATTAAGCACAGAGCCCAAGGGGAACATGGTTTTCTTATACTATGGGTAACCTGAAACAGATTCAATCGGAATCTTTTTGTGGGCAACAGCTCAGTCAGGGGGTATGTTGTTAAGATATAATGTTTATGTTTTTCAGCAAGTGTGCGCAGTTATGCAGAATTGCGAGATGAACATTGCGAGCAATGGACGCCGTAGGGATTGATGCAGAGTTACAATATTTGTGCTGCGCAGGATATGAGAGTATGTAACTTTAAGAAAATTATGGAGATATGTGCGGGGCGGTCAAGCTTTTGCCCAGCCCGCCAGATTTTGAGCTGAGCATGTGGAAGTAAATGGATGAGCACGCCGCTATTTCTGCTGAGCTTCTGCCGGGCTCTCATAGTTCGGCACTTGTGACAGATTCATGTAATTCATGCGTACTTTGAGGGGCGGAATGGGTTTCCCCTTGTAAGTGAAGCCTGTTATGACTAGCTCTGTATTTTCGACATCCCAGCAATCTAAAGGAAATTTAAATCCAAAGGATGGATAGGCTAATTTATCTTTTGGATAACGCTTGAATTGCATAAGTGAGATAGTTTGAGGTTCTGATAAATTATAAGTGCCATGATTCATGTATACAGTATCCTTGCATAGATAGCCCTTGTTTAAGGAAATCAAATCGCCTCGAATAGCTTTGTTTTCCTTCATCACAAATACGCCCTGTGTATCAAAGTCTATATCTACAGCATTTGTGGAAATTTCAACGCCGAAACATTTATTCTTGCATAAAGATGGAGCAGTATTTGTAGGTGCGGATTCTACTCGGTTGCCAAAAAAATCTCCTCCTGTGGATTTCCAGGCTCCAAGAGCCGCAGGAAATCCCACCCACAGAGCTAGAGGTGGATTGGAATCACTCGCATATGTGGCATAAAAGTAGTTAAAGATAGCGCCCCATTGCAAGCCATCTTTGTCTGTAACTGGAAAATATTGAGGAAGAAAAGATTTGTATTTGTACTCTGACTGCCATACGTTTTTCTCTGGAGTAAATATTTTCCAGTCATTAGTACTGATTTGCGTGTACTCCAATGTAGCAAGATAGTCAGTCCCATTCATGTATGGGGCGCAACCCGCCACGATCAACAGCACGGTAGCTATAAGTGACTTGTGCATTATTTTCACCATTTTTATTCAAGTGATGGACTTCAAAACTGAGTTTGATGTATCTATCTCAATTTTTCTAGTTTTAAATATCTAGCGTACTGCCTTTGGCATGAACAAAGCTGAACAAAAATGACGGAAGAATCGTTGCCCGCAGTCATGGTAACGGTTGTTGTCCACGGCCAATCCGTAGTTAGTGGAGAAGTCATCGTCCTGCCTTTTGGCGTGGCGCTCCATAAAGGCAACGGCGCTGCCACGGTTATGTCGCGCCGTGCGCGGGTAGAGGCTCGCCGCCGGTTATCTCGGTGGAGCCTGTGCCCGTTATTTCATGCCCGATTGTGCCCTCCTGCAAGGTGTTGTGGGCTGTGACCGAAGTCTGTGTCACGCGCGATTGCGCGACGTATGAGCCAGTTGCAACCTTACTGGCAGGTATAAATCATTTCTCCAGATTTTCTGCCTTTTCAATCATTCACTCCAGCACAAGGATGAACTATTGCCTGGCAGCTACGGACAAGTTGTGGCCCGTATTGAGAACGTTCGCTTGATATCCTCAGGCTGAGGTTTGTGCTGCAAAAAGTCAGATTTTTCCAGTTTTCTCTTTCTTTGCACTGCGGATCAACTTCAAAATATAACGTTTTTCTATCCCATGAATTTTATGATTTTCCAAATAGTCTTGCATTTCTATGTAGTTAATGACAGTTGGTAACAGTAATGACTTATTCCTGGGGATCTCTATGTCAACTATTAGTTCTTGCGACAAAAAAATTCTATAAATATCCTCAGCTTGCTCTGGAATAATATTTAATAGAACTGCATTTGTATTGCATGGAAACGCATTCTTAAAAATATCTGAAAATTCTTTTCCGTATACACCTTCATTAAATTTTTTTCTTTCTTCTATAAGAAACTCATCCAGCATCGCTTCTGTCATATATTTTTTAAAAATCATTTTTGAATTCCTGGAAGGGAAGTTAAATCATTTCAAAATCTATCTGTGAATACAGTGGTAGAGTTCGTCACGGAAAGGTCTTTGGCTACGTATATTGGGGAGTTTCGCCAGCCATAGGGCAGTGTCAGAAAAATAATGGAAGTCAGTAAAAAATATTCTGGTTGTTTGAAAATAGGTAATAGCTGCATTCGCAGCATTGCAGCAGCGAAAATAAAATGCATGTTTACGGGGTGGCTATTAGAGAGATTCACCTTGCTTTATAAGTAGTTCCCAGTCTTCTTGTAGCAGCTCAACTTTGTCTTTTGCTTCAAAAAAATTATAAATTACTTCTCCATCCTCAAGTTTTTTTATCAAAACAATTGGGAATGATTCAAGCTTAAATGCGATTATGCAATCTTTTCCCGCCTCATCAGCAAGTTTTTCAAACTTGAGCGGCAAATATCTATGTGAAATCATCGCTTCTCCTGATTAGGTCGGATCGAACGGATTCAGTGAAAAATCCAAATGATATTAGCTATATTGCATGGGTTGTTATGCATCAATATCATCTTCGCTTTGCCCCGGGTAGAGATTTTCGTATTCTGAAGCCAGAATTAGCTCTTTATCGTAGAAGTTTAGGGCGTTATTTAAAGATATTTTCATGTCTGACAAGGTGAGAGTGAATTCATTTCTTGGCCATATTATAAAGATAAGTTCTTTTTTGAGCGTTATTGTGATCTCAAATAAGTCGTCATTTTTATTTATATATACCGGCATGTATTTATATCTCATTCTGACATAATAGGCTAAATCGAATAACAATTTTCTTTCTCTATTCATTACCTTGCCCCTCTAAATCCAATAAATTTCCAGAATTTGACTAACTTGTAGCTCGGCTTTTTGATCTTTCCCTTCTTATAGCTTTTGCGCTTTGATCAATTATATAATGGGAAAATATTTTCAAAAAGCCTTTAGAGAAGCATTACCACCATACAGGGAATTCTAAAAATTTTGATTTTAGCAATGAATACGTATCTTCATCAATATTTGACTTGTGTTCCATAAATGTACTATTTTTTAGCACGTCAACTCTAAAAAAGCGCCATTCAAATATTATAGGATTAACATTCTTCGTAAAAGATAATATAAAGTCATTGCTAATGCTTTTTAGAGTAGAAGATTCAATTTTATCATCTTTCAGTGAAAGGATAAACTTGTCCCATTCCCTGCATTCTATCCATAACTTTCCTGCATAGCTACACTTATGGATAAAGTGCTCGATTTGAATGCTTATTTCAACTTTAAATGATGGGGTGCGTTCATCAATCTCTATTACATCAAGCTTAAACCCATATGGGCGTTCAAAACTAATTTCCATTCTTTTCTCACTTATATGATGCGTGTGTAATGCAGAAACTGCCATTAAATGGCGGTGGCATGCACGGCGTTGTATTGGGACACAGTGGCGTTTCCCCGCCACCCTTCACACCAAGACGCGCGGGCGTGCTGATGCGCGCAAAGCCCGTCAGGCTGTGTGCCTAACGGGCTTTTTTGAATGCTTGCTGTGGCGTGGTGGCGCAAGGGCAAGACCTGGCGCTGCGGTCT
>SAAX01000015.1 GCA_009929215.1 Deltaproteobacteria bacterium
ACAGGATTTTTCCTTGTCAGGCCAGAAAAATGCGTATTTTGCAAATTCCCTCAACACCAGCCATCGCCCTCGCTTCGCTCTGGCGAGTTTAAGGAAGGCGACTCCACAACCTGCTTTTGATGGCGGGTAGTGAAAGGCACGAACTGTAAATGGTGGTTGGTTCTATCGAACTAAGAAAAAAGGCGATTCCACGCCCTGCTTTTGATGGTAGGCGGCTGGAGAAAAGAGATTTAAGGCAAAGAACCGTAGATGGGCGAAAAGGGCAGTGCGCAGTTGTGGTGATCAGTTCAGCGAGTTGTTTTAGAGGTCTGCTTTTATCGCTGGAATTGGGCTGAAACGGAATTGCATCCAAAGCGCAAGGGTACTATGGCATTTACGCGTCGCGGAGGGAGATCACCTGAGCGAGCGCAGCGAGGGAAGGAAGCTCCCGCAGCGTAAGACGCGTGCCCTCGCCGTCTTGCCGAAGCTGAAAACTCTCTTTGGGGGTGCTTCGGGGGGGGGGATGCAAGGGGGGGCGGAGTGTTGACATAGTCAACACGACCGGAAATCAGGAGCAGGTCGCGGCTTTGCCGCGCCGTCAGCGACTGATATCCGTGTCTTTCCGCCCGGCGACGGCGTCGCCGATGGCGGCCCAAACCCGCAAAGCGGAGTTTGGCATAAGAAAATTGGCGGGGCGTAGCCCCATAACCGGCCCCACCTTGCCGCGCGCCGCGCAGGCGTCCCAAACGCCGATCAGGCGTAGAGCTTCTCGCCCGCAGGGCAGCAAAAATCAAAGAATAATCCCACGCCGGTGAGGCGGAATGTGTGCCGCACAGGCCCCCCCACACATACAGAATGGCTTTTACATTTCCGAAATTTTCGGAAGCGTAAAAGCCATTCTGTAAATCATGAAGGCCGATGCTAACGTAGCATATTCGGCAGGAAGGTGATGATTGAAGGAATGTACGTCAGGATCACAAGGTCCGCCAAGAGAATCAGCAGATAAGGCATAACCTTGGCCGTTACCTTGTCAATGGAAATGCCCGTGATGGATGACACAATGAAAAGGTCAAGGCCAACCGGCGGCGTGATGCAGCCGATAGCCAGGTTTACCACCATGAGCACGCCAAAAAACATGGGGTCAATACCCATGCTTAAGGCCACAGGAAGCAGGATTGGGGTCAGGATAACAACCGCCGCAGACGCATTGATCAATGTGCCGATAAAGAGCAGCAGCACGTTTACCAGCATAAGAAACACGATGGGGCTGTTGGTCAGGTGCGTGAAGTTTTGTGCCAGCGCATGCGGCACCTGGGCATTGGTCAGAATCCAGCCAAAAACGTTTGCAGCGCCCACCACAAACATGATCATTGTGGTGTTATATGCAGCGCTGAGCAATGTTTTGGGAATGTCTTTGAGCGTCAGTTCCTTGTAGATAAAGAAGCCGACAAGCGCACCATAGACGGCCGCCACGGCTGCCGCCTCGGTAGGTGTAAAAATGCCGCCGTAGATGCCACCCAAGATAATGACAGGCATCATCAGCGCCCAGAAGCACTCACGGAATGAGCGTAGCGCACGCATTATCGAAAATTGCCCTTCGCCCTTGTAGCCATTTTTTTTGGCAATAACCCAGCTCACAAGGCACATGCTCAGCCCCATAAGTATGCCCGGAGCAAAGCCGCCTAAAAACAGGTCGGCGATGGATGTATTGGCAATGGAACCATACACAACCATTGTGATGGAAGGCGGAATAACAATGCCAACCGTGCCACCACTGGCAACAACGGCTGCTGCAAAAGAGCGAGGATAGCCTCGTTTTTCCATTTCATCAATCATGGCAGAGCCAATGGCAGCGGTGGTGGCCGCAGAGGAGCCCGAAAGGGCGGCAAAAAACATGCCGGCCACAGCAACCACAAGTGCAAGACCACCTGCCAGGGCACCTACCAGCGCCATAGAAAAATCAACTATGCGTTTGGTTACGCCCCCAGCCGACATGAAGGCCCCGGCCAGCATGAAAAACGGCACAGCCATGAACGAAAATGAATCAACAGAAGTAAACATGCGCTGAACAACAACAATCAGGGGCATGTCAATGATGGCGTAAAGAACAATGGCCGATGAAAGCGCAAGCCCCACGCCAATGGAAGCGCCCGTTGCCAGAATCAGAATAAACGAGGAGAGAATTACCCAAAGTGTCATAATTCTTACCTCTTATTTTGTTTCCGCAGCGGGGGTTTGCAACAGTTTGATGAAGTCCATCAGCACAAAAATGCCCATCAGGCCGCACCCAAAAGGAATGACAACGTACACCCATGACATGGGTATGACCATGGCTGGCGAGGTTTGAAAGTTGGCAATCATCACCATGCGTATACCCTGCCAGGTCATGATGCCCAAGAATGCCAGGGTAAAAATAGATGCCAATATTCTGCATATTTTCAGTTTAACGCCAGATATCCGCGATGTGATCGTTTCAATTGCCATATGCCCACCAGTTTGCGCCACCAGAGGCAAGGACAAAAAAACGATCCAGACGAAGAGATAGCGCGAGAGCTCCTCGGCAAAACTGGGCGTATAATTAAACACATACCGGCTGATGACCTGAAAAAAAACAATGAGCAACATAAGGCCGATAGCCGTTATTACTAAAAATTTCAGAACCTTTTCCAGATATCGAATGATTGCAGACATGGCTCATTCCTTACAAGCAGTGTTGCGCGGGCAGCCCAAGAGGTTGCTGCCCGCGCTGTGAACCTGATTACTTCACGTTCTGAATGGCATCAATGTTGGCGGTGCCAAACTTGTCGCTATAGAGTTTCCACACAGATTTGGTTGCATTGGCAAAGGCGGCCTTGTCCACATCGTCGTTTACTTCAGACTTGCCACTGTCCTTAATGGTTTTGAGGAAGGTTCCTTCGAGGTTGCGGCACAGTTCACGCTGCCAGTCCCGCGTGTCCAGAGCGGCCTGTCGAATAACCTGTTGCTGTTCAGGAGTAAGTTTTTTCCATGAGGTGGTGCTTATGAGCAGCGGTTCAGAAGCATACGTATGCCCGCTCAAGGAAATGTATTTCTGTACTTCGTAAAAACGCTTGGTAGCAATGTGGGCAAGGGGGTTTTCCTGTCCGTCGATTACGCCTTTTTGCAAGGCGGTGTAGAGCTCGCTCATGGCCATGGGGGTGGGGCTGGCCCCGAGCGCCTTCATCATTTCGATGTAAACGGGCTGTTCCATTACTCGCATTTTGAGGCCCTTCATGTCTTCGGGGGTTTTGATGGGGCGCTTGTTATTGGTCATATGACGCACGCCGTTTTCCCAAATGGCAAGGGTCATCATGCCGCGCCCTTCACCTTTTTTGCACAGATCCATGCCAACGGTGTCCAGCGCCTTGTAGGCATGGGGGATATCCCTAAAGATAAAGGGCAGGTCAAAGACAGCCACTTCAGGTATAAAATTACCAAGCACGGCTGTTCCCGTCAGGGTCATGTCCACGGTTCCAAAGGTGAGGCCTTCCACCAGGTCGCGCTGGTTGCCAAGTTGGCTTGAAGGGTAAACCTGAATTATTACTTCGCCTTTGGTGCGTTCTTTAACAAGGTTGGCAAAATGGTCTGCACCCTGGCCGTATGGGTTTTCGGGTTCTGCGATATGCCCAAGTTTGAGGGTTACAGCGCCAAAGCTGACAGATGTGCTGAGCAGCACAATAGAAAGAGCGGTGATGATTGAACGCAGCATTGTTACTCCTTTGGTAAATATCAAATCGCGGTGTCTATTAAATGAAAAAAACAGTTTTAATGGTTGTGCTATTTGTTTCTTTAAGAGAAAAATTCCTTTTTAGAGTTTAACTTTTTCAATGATCAAGCATCTGTGGCGCGGCTAATCCTATGTATATGTAACAACATGCAATTTTTTGTATTTTTTGTCATTCCATGCATTTGTGTGGGCTAAGTGCACGCATGGTATGACATTCTAATAATTTGATTGTCTAAACGGTAACTTTTTTGAATTTTTTTGCCAAGTATAAATGTATTGGGTTTGAAAACTGATGCGGAGGATGCGATGGGAGCCCCTTTCAGGGCTTGTAAGGGGCGGCTGACTTTGTGAGCGTGGAGAAGAATACAGAGGGTACGTTCCTTGGTTCGGGGAGAGAGCCTGTCGAGCGTATTTACGCAAACCCGACTTTTCCAGCCTGAATGCGTCAGCGCCGGGATTTTGATGCTCACGTACATGAGTACGCTGTGCTCAAAATCCCGGCGCTTTCTTTTCAGGCCGAAAAGCGCGTATTTTGCAAATTCCCTCAACACCAGCCATCGCCCTCGCTTCGCTCTGGCGAGTTTAAGGAAGGCGACTCCACGACCTGCTTTTGATGGCGGATGGGATCATTCTGACTCTCAACTTCTCCACCTAGTTGCGGCTGAATTAATCAGCATGACCGCAGGTGAGAGTGACTCTGAGGTGTAGTTGTTTGCTATATGGAACAGTCACGTCTGGTAATGATTAAAATTTTAGAGGTGACTGAAAAGGGGCAGCGCCATGCCCTGAACATGCAAAAGTATCGGCGGTATTTGGCTGAAGCGGACTTTGCCCAGAGCGAAAGTGTGCTCTGGCATTTACGCGTCGCGGAGGGAGATCACCTGAGCGAGCGCAGCGAGGGAGGGAAGCTCCCGTAGCGCAAGACGCGTGCCCTCGCCACCCATAGGAAATTGATAACTCCTCTTAGGGGGTGCTTCGGGGGGGATGCAAGGGGGGCCGAGAAGGGGGCGTAGCCCCATAACCGGCCCCACCTTGCTGCGCGCCGCACAGGCGTCCCAACTTCGCCGGAGGGCGAGCCCCCGCGCCCGTAGGGCAGCCATGCCGCCAATAAAAAAGGGAGCAAACCTTTCGGCCTGCCCCCGCATAATTCAGAAAAAAATCTGCAACCCAATCTACAACTTCGCCGCTCCAACCCCCGGCAGCACCTGCTCCAGGGCATAACCCAGCGAAAGCAGCTCTCCCTCAGCAAAGGCTTTGCCAAACAACTGCATCCCCACAGGCATGCCACTTTCCGCACCAAGACCCACCGGCATGGAAAGCCCGGGCAGCCCGGCAAGGTTCAGCGAAAGCGTGTAGGCGTCCATAAGGTACATCTGCAAGGGGTCAGCGGTCAGGCTGCCCACGTTCCAGGCAGTAACGGGTGAAACCGGGGCCCACAGGGCATCACACTTGTCGAGCGCGGCCAGATACTCGTCGCGGATAAGGCGGCGCACCTGGGCGGCCTTGCGGTAGTATGCATCGTAATAGCCGGACGAAAGCACATAGGCTCCCAGCATGATGCGGCGCTTTACTTCCTGCCCGAAGCCCTCTGTGCGCGAACGCACATAAAGATCTTCGAGATTCTTGATGTCGGCGGCGCGGCGGCCATAGCGCACGCCGTCAAAGCGTGCAAGGTTGGAGCTGGCCTCGGCCATGGCGATAATGTAGTAGGTGGCAATGGCCGCATCGGTATGCGGCAGGCTCACTTCCACAAGCTCTGCGCCTTGGGCCTTGGCCATGCTTATGGCGTTTTCGCACACGGCGCGCACTTCGGGGGCAAGGCCCTCGCCAAAAAATTCCTTGGGTATGCCCAGCCGAGCGCCCTTGAGGCTCTTGCTGCCAAGGGCAGCAACGTAGTCGTCCACTGGGCGCGGGGCGCACGTGCCGTCGCGCTGGTCATGCCCGGCGATCACGCCGAGCACGCGGGCGCAGTCTTCCACCGTGCGGGTCAGCGGGCCCACCTGATCGAGCGACGAGCCATAGGCAATAACGCCATAGCGCGAAACACGCCCGTAGGTGGGCTTGAGGCCCACGCAGCCACACAGCGAGGCGGGCTGGCGGATGGAGCCGCCCGTATCTGTGCCCAGCGAGGCAAAGCACTGCCCGGCAGTGACGGAAGCGGCAGAGCCGCCGCTGGAGCCGCCGGGAACCTTGCTGGTATCGCGGGGATTGCGGGTAGTGTGGTAGGAGGAGTTTTCCGTGGTGGAACCCATGGCAAACTCGTCCATATTGTTTTTGCCAAGAATGACGGCCCCGGCCTCGCGCAACTGCTGCACGGCATAGGCATCATAAAAGGGCGTATAGTTTTCAAGAATACGAGAACCAGCCGTGGTGCGCAGCCCCTTGGTGGAGAGGGCATCCTTGACAGTAACCGGCACGCCCCACAGGGGTTTGGACGGGTCGGGGCCCTGCTTGTCCAGCGCGGCGGCAGCGGCAAGAGCTCCGTCCTTGTCCACCGTAAGCATGGCGGCAATGGCGGGCTCTGTGGCATCCATGCGCGCAAGGCAGGCCGTCACGGCGTCGTGGGCGCTCATTTCCTTTTTTTGCAAGGCCTGGGCCGCTTGTGTAAGCGAGAGGGAACAAATGTCGGTCATGGTGTTCTCAAATATGTTCTGCACGGTGGCAGTGCCGTGCTGTGCGTGCGTGTGGGGTGGCAGCCCGGCTGGTGTGCAGCGCGGGGGCTGCCAGCCGGGGGCCAGGCCAGAAAATGCTCTAGACGATACGGGGTACGATAAAGTACTCGCCGTCGGCTTCGGGCGCGTTGGCAAGCACTTCGCTGCGCTCACGCCGCCGGGCCGATACGTCTTCGCGCTGGGGGCCGGGGTGCTGGGCAGGGCTGTACAGCGGTTCAACATCGCTGGTGTCCACCTGAGCCAGCACGTCCATATAGGCCAGAATGTCACCCATCTGGCGGGCAAACAGGGTCTGTTCTTCTTCACTGACGCTCAATCGCGAAAGCGAGGCCATGTGGCTTACTTCTGCAAGGTTGATGGTTTTGTTGTCGGCCATGTGTGATCCTTTTATGGCAATGCCTGCGGGCGCGGTCAACGCGCAGCGGGCAGGCTGAGTTTGTACGAGGGGCGGGGTGTGTTGCTCATGATGGGCGTGCTGGGCTGAGGCTGGCCTGCCTGCATGGCGGGGGTAGCCTCTGCACCTGCGGCCGGGGCAGCAAGGGGGGCGCCGGTGGCGTCCACGGGCGGCAGGCCTTGCATGCGCAGCGCGGCCTGTTGTAGCACGCGGGCGCGCTCCTGCTGGAAGGCCTCTGCAGCAACAGGCGTCATGCCGTTGGCCGTTACGCCGAACAAAAAGAGTTTTTGGTGCGCAATCCCGGCATTGTCCCACGAGATGGGGGCCATGCCCCAGATCATCTTGGAGGCGCGCTGTGCACGGGCTGTGATTTGCGGTGTGGTCAGGCGCGAATCAAGCCCCATGGATGCGGCAAAGCGTACAAAATCATAACCCAGGGCATTCCAGAAGTCTGTGCCGGGGGCCTGAAGGGTGCGCGGGGCCTGCTGCTGGTTCCACGCAGCGGGAAACACCGCAAGCGTGTACTTTTCGGCATTGGCAACGGTTTTGCCAGAGAGGCTCTGCTCCCACAGGGTTGTACCCAGCAGCACCAGACGATCCTCGCCGTTATAGAGCAGGCTTGTGGTCAGCATTTCCATGCTTTTCCACGAATCGGGTAAAAAGAGCGCTTCAAAAGATGTTTGCGGCACAGGGGTTTTACTGCCCTGCGGCGTTTGGGCCTTGATGAGGGGCGCAACAGCCTCGCTCCACGAAGCGGGTTCGGCGGGATTGTACGAAGCCTTCTGCAGCAGCATGTTCTGGCTGGCAAGGCTCTGTTCCATAAGGCCGGTCATGCGCACGCCGTAGGCATCGGTGGGGTAGAAGGCACCGTAGGTGCGGATGTTAAGACCCGTGCTGGCAAAGCCGATGAGGGTATCAATCTGGTCTTGCGGGCTGGGGAAAAAGCGCCAGGCGCGTGCGCCTTCGTCGCCCTGCTCAAGGGAGGGCACAAAGGTGAAGAAAGCCCTTTTTTCCAGCGAGCCGTGTTCGCGGGCCTGGGCATAGTTGCGGGCCTGAAGCGGGCCGCCCACAATGGCGCAGGCCGGGGGCAGGGCGTCGAGGCGCTGCAACCAGTCGGGGGCTTCGGTATTGATGGTTTCCACGCGCAGCTTGATGCCGTTTGTGGAAAGTTCTTGCTGGGCCATTTGGGCGCCGTGTCGTACCTTGCCCGCTATGGGGGCATACGGGCCAGTGGAAGGCAGGGCAAGCACCACGCAGGGGCCTGTGGCGGTTGTGGGCGCAACGGGTTGGGATTTTGGCTCGGGGGCTCTCTGCCCCATGCCAAAGGGCATCTGACACGCGGCAAGGCAGCCAAGAAGTGCCAGCAGCGAAATATTGCGTGCCAGCACGGCAAATGAGCGGCGTATGGTCATGGCGGTATCCTGTTTGTAGTACCGGCAGGCCCGCCGTGCGCGGGCCGCAAAAAAAGGTCTGGTTCAGTGAACCAGACCTTTTTAGTACAGGGGAGGCGTGGTTGCAAGTTCGGGGCGCGAGCCGCCGAGCTGCTCCAGCTCTTATTTCTTCACTTCAGTGTAGTCTGCGTCCACCACGTCGTCACCATGCTGCTGCCCTGCGCCTGCTGCACCAGCGGCTCCGGCGTCTGCGCCGGGCTGGCCGCCAGTCTGCTGGGCCTGCTGCTGATAGAGCTGCTCGGCCAGCTTGTGCGAGGTCTTGGCCAGGTCTTCGGTGGCAGCCTTGATGGCAGCCGCGTCTTCGCCTTCCATAAGTTTGCGCAGAGCGACGATTTTGCCGTCGATGTCGCTCTTGAGGGCGGCATCGGCCTTGTCGCCAAGGTCGGCCAGCGATTTTTCCGTGCCGTAGATCAGGCTGTCGGCATGGTTGCGGGCTTCGATAACTTCCTGCTTTTTCTTGTCGTCAGTGGCGTGGGTTTCAGCCTCGCGCACCAGACGCTGGATGTCGTCTTCCGACAGGCCGGAAGAAGCCGTAATCTTGATGGACTGCTCCTTGCCCGTACCCATGTCCTTGGCAGACACGTTGACTATGCCGTTGGCGTCGATGTCGAAAGACACCTCGATCTGCGGCACGCCACGGGGCGCCGGCGGAATGCCAGCCAGGTCAAAGCGGGCCAGGGTCATGTTGTCGGGAGCCATGGGGCGCTCACCCTGAAGCACATGGATGGACACCGAGGGCTGATTGTCTGAGGCCGTGGTGAAAACCTGGCTTTTACGCGTGGGTATGGTGGTGTTGCGGTCGATCAGCTTGGTGAACACGCCGCCCATGGTTTCGATACCAAGGGAGAGCGGGGTCACGTCGAGCAGCAGCACGTCCTTGACGTCGCCGGTGAGGATGCCGCCCTGGATGGCGGCGCCCATGGCCACAACTTCGTCGGGGTTCACCGAGCGGTTGGGCTCCTTGCCAAAGAACTTGCCCACAACGGCCTGCACCAGGGGCATGCGGGTCATGCCGCCCACAAGAATGACTTCGTCAATCTGCGAGGCGCTCATGCCAGCATCGGCCAGAGCCTTTTTGCAGGGCTCGATGGTGCGGTCAACAAGGTCGCTGACCAGCGATTCGAGCTTGGCGCGGCCAATCTTGATGAGCATGTGCTTGGGGCCGTTTTGGTCGGCAGTGATAAAGGGCAGATTGACCTCGGCCTCCATGGAGGTGGAAAGGTCTTTCTTGGCCTTTTCAGCGGCTTCTTTCAGGCGCTGCAGGGCCATGCTGTCCTTGGACAGGTCAATGCCGTTTTCGCGCTTGAATTCTTCAACAAGGAAGTTGATGACGCGCTGGTCAAAGTCTTCGCCGCCGAGGAAGGTGTCGCCGTTGGTGGCGCGCACTTCAACCACGTTGTCGCCCACTTCGAGAATGGAAATATCAAACGTGCCACCGCCAAGGTCGAACACGGCGATCTTTTCGTTGGCTTTTTTGTCCGCACCGTAGGCCAGCGAAGCCGCAGTGGGTTCGTTGATGATGCGCTTGACGTCAAGACCGGCAATGCGTCCCGCGTCCTTGGTGGCCTGGCGCTGGGCGTCGTTAAAGTAGGCGGGCACGGTGATGACCGCTTCGGTAACGGTTTCGCCAAGGTAGGCTTCTGCGTCGGCCTTCAGCTTGGCCAGAATCATGGCCGAAACTTCGGGCGCGCTGTAGGTGCGGCCGTCCACTTCCACGCCAGCATCTTCATTGGCAGCCTTAACGATGGCGTAAGGCGAATGCTCTTTCCAGCGGCCAACTTCGGGGCTTTCAAACTTGCGGCCCATGAGGCGCTTGATGGCGAACACGGTGCGCTTGGGGTTGGTAACGGCCTGGCGTTTGGCAATGTCGCCAACCAGACGTTCCTTATCTGTAAAGGCCACCACTGAAGGAGTGGTACGTCCGCCTTCAGGATTGGTAATGCATTTGGGGTCCTTGCCCTCCATTACGTAGACGCAGGAGTTGGTAGTACCCAGGTCGATGCCGATGATCTTGGACATATCTGAATCCTCCTCAGGAAAACTTCTTTCTGCTTCGCGCTACCACCTCCGAGGGGGCTCAGGGCGGCCGCAAACGGCGGCGTGCGCGTAAAAATCAGCACCTTTGGTAAGGTGCGCACAATATGTAAGTCCTTCTCCGTTATCGTCCAGAGCGGGCGGGCAAAAAAAATCAAAAAACTTGCTAATGCCGTTGTTTGTGCACTGAACGACAGGCTTTTTGGGCCAAAGGAACACAAAACCGCCGGAATTGCTTCCGACGGTCCATATTCATTCAAACCCCGGAGCGGGGTTTGCGCCGCCAACGTCGGCAAGCCGCCGGGCGGAAAGGCACGGAAACCAGTCGCTTTACGGCGTGGCAAAGCCACGACCTGCTCCTGGTTTCCGTTAGTGTTGGCTTTGCCAACACATCAAAACCGCCGGAATTGCTTCCGACGGTTTTGATAATCCTTGTCACAAGTGCGGCGAGCGGCCTAGCTGGCGGCCTGCGCATCGCCCTTGCGTATGGTGTCGAGAATGCCGGTAACAATGCTGACCTGCGCCGTAAGGTCGCGCACCTGACCTGATGCCGAATTGGTAGCCTCGGCAATGCGGGCGCTCAGGGTGTTGACCTCGGCGATGTTGCGGTTGATTTCTTCTGAAGCGGCAGACTGCTGGGTGGCTGCCGTGGCAATGGCAGAAACCCGGCTGCTGGAATCGCCTGCAAGGTTGGCGATGAGCTCGAGCGAATGGCCCGATTCCTGCGCCATGCGGCCCACTTCTTCAATGGAGTTGACCGTGTGATCAACGGTGGTGGAACTCTTGGCGGTTCCTTCCTGAATTGCGGCAATGGCTTTTTCCACTTCGCTGGTGGCGCTCATGGTTTTTTCGGCCAGTTTGCGCACTTCGTCGGCAACCACGGCAAAGCCGCGCCCGGCATCGCCAGCGCGGGCGGCTTCGATGGCGGCGTTGAGGGCCAGCAGGTTGGTTTGGTCGGCAATGTCGCGGATAAGGGTAAGCACCGCGCCAATGTCGCGGGCCTGCTTGTCCAGCGTGCCCATTTCGTCCTTGAGCCCAGAGGCGCGCTGCTGCACATCCTGCATATTATTAATGGTGCGCAGCACAATGCCCGCGCCTTCCTGCGCATGGCCCTGCACAGAGGTGGCCGCATCGGCTGCGCCGTCGGCATTGTGGGCCACTTCAAGCACGGTTGAGTTCATTTCGTTCATGGCCGTGGCCGTTTCGGACATGCGGTCGGCCACCGTACCAGACTTGTCGCGCACATCGGCGAGCGATTTGTCGAGCGCATGGGCGGCGTGCTGCAAGGTTTCTACCACGCCTTCAAGCTGGTTTACGGTGTCCATACGGGCCTTGTGGGCGGCTTCGTCAGCTTTCTTTTCAAGCGCAATGCGTTCGGTGATGTCTTCGCCAATTTCCACATGGCCCACGGTGTTGCCGTGGCGGTCTTTAAGAAAGTCGAGCATGATCCGCATGGTTTTGCCGTTGGGCATGTGGTTGATCACCTGCTTGTTACCAAGGCGCAGCTGCTCGATGCCGCACTGGGGGGTGTTGCAGATGTTGCCCTGCTTTTCGGAGCAGTGCTTGCCAAGCACGTCTTCCTGACAGGTTTTGCTCATGCTGGTGAGAGCGACCTTGTTGCAGAATGTCCACACCATGTCGTTGTCTGTGACGGAAATGGAGAGGGGCAGGGTGTCGAGTATGCTTTCGTACCAGTGAGCCTGGCCCGCAAGTTTGGTGACCATTTCGCTCAGGGCCTGGCCCAGATGCCCAAGGCAGTCTGAACGGTCAATTTCCAGTTTCGCCTTGGCGTCACCAGAGGCAATAGCCTTGGCGTAGAACACTATTTTGCGTATGGGGCAGAGCCTGCTGCAAATGTAAAATGACCCGGCAATGGCCATAAGGGCCGTAATGCCGCCGCCGACAAGCAGGGCTTTTAGTGTTGCTGCGCCAGTGAGGGTATCGCCAAGGGCCATGTTAAACCCTATAAGCATTGCAATACAGGCAAGCGCAAGGCCTACAACGAAAACAAAAATGATTCGGAAGGCTAACGTCATGTTCATAATATGCAACCTCATCCTGCGCCGTTGATTTGCTGGCAAACACCAAGTGGCCTGGGCGCTGTCAGTTGGCCTGTGCAAAGCAAAAACAGCGCAACAACAGAGTCCATCCCGCTGATATTTCTGTGTGTTTGCGATGAAGTTGCTCGTGGCAGAAAAACGCAGGGCATATCAAGTAATCGATGTCTAGTGAATGCGGCGGAAGAACAGGGCGATTTGAAAACGTGCGCACGTCACAATCGCGGGCAGCAAGGGGATAAGGCGCCAGCGTGACAAAACCGTGATAATTCTGCGTTACCCTTGATACGGCAGATTTACAGAAAAATTTATGCCTGGATGAAAAAAAGACGAGCTGGTCAGCTTGGATTGCGAGGAGGAATTGTGAGGGGGAGTTAGGCGAGGTCTTGCCTGAATTGCAAAGACTGCCGCAGTGTTTCCTTATCCATATATTTAACCTCTGCCCCAAGGGGGATACCCTGGGCCAGACGTGACACGCGCACGGCAGGAAACTGCCTGCGCACCATCTGGCGGATGAACGAAGCCGTGTTTTCCGCCTCAAGGGTGGCACCAAGGGCAAGAATCAGTTCGTGCACTTCGCCTTCGGCCAGGCGTTTTACCAGCCTGTCCATGTCGAGGCTGTCTGAATCCATGCGTTCGAGCGGGGCGAGCAGGCCGCCCAGAATCATGTACTGGCCGTGGTAAAAACCGCCCTCATCGAGGGTGAGCATGCTGTCCCACTCAGTCACCAGGCACAGGGTATCGCGGGCGCGTTCGGTATCGGAGCACACCGCGCAGGGGTCGGTGGACGAAAGCCCGCCGCAGCGCGAGCACAAGTGCAGGTTGTCGCGCAGGTCGTGTATGCCACGGCCAAGCCTGCGGGTTTCGGCCTCTGGCCACTTGAGCAGGGCCATGGCCGCACGCATGGCAGATTTGGGGCCAAGGCCCGGCAGACGCGATAGCTGTTCTACCAGGGCCTTGAGCGGTTCGGGAATTCTTTCGTGCATGGGTTTAGAAGAGCCCGGGCAGCTTGATGCCGCCAGAAATGGCGCTCATTTCGCGTTCCATGGTTTCGCGGGCGATGCGGCCAGCTTCGTTGACGGCAGCCAGAATAAGATCCTGAAGCATTTCAACATCATTGCCTTCGAGAGCCTTGGGGTCGATGACAAGCTTGCGCAGTTCCTGCTTGCCAGAAACCTCGGCCTTGACCATGCCGCCGCCGCTGCTGGCTTCGTAACTGTGTTCGCCCAGATCCTGCTGAAGCTTGGCAATCTTGTTTTGCATAACCTGCGCCTGGCGCAGAATGTCGTTCATGTTCCGCATGTGTTTCTCCTTGCGTATGTTGCATGCTTCCGATTTCGGCGGCTGGGCCGGACGAAGACGGAACAATGTGCCTTGTTGTGTGCCGCAGACTAACCCTACTGATCAACCGGGCGGCAGCCCTTGATGCGCGCGTTCAGCACTTCGAGGCAGTGCTGCAACTCGGGCTTCTGGCTGAATTCGTCAATAAGCTCCGCCTCTGGACGGTAGGGGCGGGGCGCTACAATTTCAAGCTGCGTTGGCCCCGCGCCGTAAGCGGCCAGCGCGGCAAACAGTTCTTCACGACCGCGCTCAAGTTGAAACATCTGTGTTTCGGCCTTGGGCGCAAGGCGCAGCACCCCGTCCTTCCACGTTGCGCTGATGCCACGCAGCAGATGCTGGCGCGGCATGTCGCGCCCGGCTTCTTGCCTGTTGGCGCAAAAATCGCAAAACGCGGCCCAGTTGCAGGCGGCCTGATTTTGCTGTGCGGGCTGCCCTTGCGGTGTGGCTTGCCCTTGCGGAGCAGAAGCCGCTGCACCTGTTACCGCAGAAGCTGCGCCAGCGCCAGTTGCAAAACCGCTCTCGGCCTGATGTTGCTCTGCCGAATCTTGCTCGGGCCGGGCTTGCTCGGGCCGACTCTGCGCGTTCTGGTCTGGCATGCTCTGGCCCGGCACGTCTTGATTGGCACGGGCTGTGTATGAGCTGGAACCAAAATCCTTTTTATCAGCTTGTCCAGCACTCCCGGTGGGATGTGCCTCGCCTGCATTCTGCGCATTGGGCCGCCAGGGGCGGTGCGTTGGTTCAGTGCGGGCAGGCGCAGTGCTGGCTGGCGGCGCTGCATTGAACGGTACGGTACTGCCAGCTGCCGCGTCGGGTTCGTCAGAGTCTGCATCGTCCCCATCGTTGGCGGCGTGCTGTGCCGTGGCGGCATCTCTGGGGCGCGGCTGCACTGGCTGTGCAGTGGCGGCGGGCATGCCCGCGTTGCCGTCCATATGCCCGTCCACATGCCCGTCCATTCTGGGGGCAGCGGGCGGTACGGCTTGACCCTGCTGCGGTGCAGCTCCTTGGCCCGATACCTGCGCGCCGCCCTGTGCGCCTCCACCCTGACCAGCAGGGCCGGGCGTGGCCTGCCCCACGGGCAGCAGCTGCGGCAGCAGGGCAAGGTTGAGCAGCAAGAGCTCAAGTGCTGCCGCCGGTTCGGGGCTTTGCACTATGCCGCGTTGCGCGTCAAGAGTCATTTGCCATGCCGCATGCAGGTGTGCGGCAGAAAAACGGGGTGCTATCTCTTGCCACATGGCGGCTTCGTCTGTTGGCAGGCGCAGACTGGGCACAATGGTCTGGCCGCTCTGGCGCAGCAAAAACAGGTTGCGCAGGTTGCCCGCCAGTTCGCGCATAAAAAAGCCGATGTCCACGCCCTGTTGCAAAATCTGCGTGCAGAGGTTTGCTACGGCGGCGCAGTCCTGCCCGTGCAGGGCGGCAAACAGCTCGGCAAACAGTTCTTGCCCCGCAAGGCCCAGCACCTGCCGCGTGGCGGCCACGGTCAGCTCCTCACCGCCCAGGGCGAGGGTCTGGTCGAGCAGCGACATGCTGTCGCGCACGCTGCCTGCGGCGCGGCGGGCGATAAGGCGCACCGCCCCTTCTTCAAAGGCGGCGTTTTCCTTGCGCAGCACGGCGGTAAGGTGCGCATACAGCGCCTCTTCGCTCAAGTGACGGAATACAAAGTGCTGGCAGCGGCTCACAATGGTAATGGGAAACTTGTGCGCCTCTGTGGTGGCAAAGATAAAGACCACGCGTTCCGGCGGCTCTTCCAGCGTCTTCAGCAAGGCGTTGAAGGCGTTGCGGGTGAGCATGTGGGCTTCGTCGATGATAAAAATCTTGTAGCGACCTTCCATGGGCGCGTAGCCGATGGTTTCGCGTAGCGAGCGGGCATCTTCGACACTGTTGTTGGACGCGCCGTCGATTTCCGTCACGTCCACATGCACGCCCTGGGTGATCTTGCGGCACTGCTCACACTGGTTGCAGGGCTCTGGCCCCGGCGCGTGCTGGCAGTTGAGCGCCTTGGCAAAAATACGCGCAATGGTGGTTTTGCCCACGCCGCGCGTGCCGCTCAAAAGGTAGGCGGCTGCGGGCCTGTCTTCGGCCGCAGCGCGAGAAAGGACGGCCTTGACCATGTCCTGACCTGCTACCTGAGCAAAGTTTTGCGGCCTGTACCGTGCGGCGAGAGAGAGATGTTTCATGGCGCTCGTTGCCTTTGAAAGATGACCAACGGGCTGTCGGGCAGTCCCGGATTACGCAGTGCGCACCCGCAGAAAAGGCAGTTTGTCTGAGTTACCGCTGGTGCTTTTCCCCAAAATGGAGCGGCGCATACTGCGGCAAAGCAGGCTGGTGGTGTAATTGGGCAGTTCCACAGGTGCGGAACTGCCCAAACAGAATCTGAATCTATCAAAACAGGGCGGGCATAGCCCACCACCCTGGTATTACACGCTAAAGCGGTGCAGCCAGCCTTCGTACTTGGGGTTTTCGCCCTTGACGATGGCAAAGTATTCCTTCTGCAGGTGCTTGGTCACCGGGCCTGCGTGGCCAACGCCGATCTGGCGGTGGTCAAGTTCGCGGATGGGGGTGATTTCAGCCGCAGTGCCGGTAAAGAACGCTTCGTCGGCGATATAGAATTCGTCGCGGGTAAACTGCTGTTCTTCCACGGTGTAGCCAAGGTCTTTGGCCAGGGTCATGACAGAATCACGCGTAAGGCCGCCCAAAATGGACGTCCAGGGCGTGGTTTTGATGACGCCGTTGCGCACGATAAAGATGTTCTCGCCCGTGGCTTCGGAAACGTAGCCGTTGGTGTCGAGCATCACGGCTTCGTCGTAGCCGTCTTCCTTGGCTTCCACCTTGGCAAGGATGGAATTGATGTAGTTACCGGCGGCCTTGGATTTGGACATGCTGGTGTTCACATGGCTGCGGGCAAAGCTGCTGGTCTTGACGCGGATGCCCTTTTCAAGAGCTTCTGCACCAAGGTAGGCGCCCCAGGCCCAGGCGGCAATGATGGTCTGCACCGGGTTGTTGCCGGGGTAGACGCCCATTTCGCCGTGGCCCACAAACGAAAGCGGACGCACGTAGCCTTCGCGCAGTTCGTTGGCCTTGAGGGTTTCAACACAGGCGGTTACCAGCTGGTCGGCCGTGAAGGGTACTTCCATGCGCATAATCTTAGCGGAGTTAATTAGGCGCTTGCAGTGGTCTTCCAGGCGAAAAACGGCTGAGGTGCCATTGGCGCAGGCGTAGGCGCGAATGCCTTCAAATACGGCGCTGCCATAGTGCAGGGCGTGGGTCAGCACATGAACCTGTGCTTGTTCAGAAGGGAGCATTTTTCCGTCAAACCAGATAAACTTTGTGTTCGGCATGGCTTTCCTCCGCAGTAGCCTGCTGTTTTGATGCGGTTCGCTGGGGCACTCCCGGCGGTTGCCGCAAGAGCAAAAATCTACTGAAAATGGCCGCGTATGGCAAGCAGTTGCGCCTGTGGCCGAAAAGAATATCCGCAATTGCACGGGTCTGCGCTGCGCTGGCCCGCCGCAGCACGTTGCAAGGCCCTGCGGCAGGGCGGGTAATAAAGGGCTGGCCCTGCGGCTGGCGATGTCGTATGTTCGGGGGTGCTAACAAGCATTATGAGGCCGAAATTATGAGCGAAACATATGTGCTGGGCATAGACGCCGGGGGCACGCATACCGATGCGGTGCTGCTTGCCTGCCCCGTCATGGCAGAGGGGGCAGACGCCCCGGCTGCCCCTGTTGCGCGACTGGTAGGCTGCGCCAAGGTGCGCACACGGCACAACGACCTGCCCCGCTCTGTGCGTGAGGTGTTGGCCGAGTTGGCCAAGGCTTCTATGGGCAAGGCTGCGCCCCAGTGCGATTTTGGCCGCATAACACGCGTAACCCTGGGCGCAACCCTTGCCGTCAACGCCCTGGTGCAAAACAGGGCAGACAGTGTGGGGCTGGCCGTTTCTGCCGGGCCGGGGCTTGATCCACGCCGTTTTACCCTTGGCAGGCATGTGTGTGTTGTGCCCGGCGGGCTCGACCACCGTGGGGTGGAAGTCAGCCCTCTGCGGGTTCAGGGTTTGCACGAGGCTGCAACAAACTGGCAGACTGAAGGCGTGGCCGCTGTGGCCTGTGTGAGCAAATTTTCGCCCCGCAATGCCGCGCACGAGCAGGCCATGGCCGATGCCGTGCGCCATGCTGCGCCGCAGATGCCCGTTACCGAAGGGCATCGGCTTTCGGGCCGACTCAATTTTCCCCGTCGTTTGGCAACGGCCTATTTTAATGCCGCTGTGGCCCGCCTGCACGGAGAATTTCTGGATGCTGTGGAGGCCGCGCTGGCCGGTGCGGGCATACGTGCTCAGGTGCGTCTGCTCAAGGCAGACGGCGGGGCCGTGCCATTGGAACTTTCGCGCCGCGAGCCCGTGCAGTCCATACTTTCCGGCCCTGCGGCCAGTGTGATGGGCGTGCTGGCCCTGTGCCACGGCAGTGATGCCATGCGCCAGGGCTGCTCTCTGCTGCTCGACATGGGCGGAACCACCACCGACATGGCCCTGTTTGTAGACGGCTCGCCCGTTGTGGACAGGGACGGCATGCGGCTTCAAGGGCGGCGCACCCTGGTACGTGCGTTGGCTACGGTATCCATTGGCGTGGGCGGTGATTCGTTGATTACGATGGACGCGGCTGCGGGCGCAGATATGCCGCTCGTGCGGCGCGTCAAGGTCGGCCCCCTGCGCGAAGGCCCAGCCGTGGCCTTTGGCGGCACGCGGCCCACCCTGCTGGATGCCCTGAACGTGCTCAATTCTTCTGCCACAGCCCCAGGCGCAACCACGGCCAGCCCAGATGTGCTGGCAGATGTTTTGGCAGACGCCGTGGCGGGCGATGTGGCCGCCTCTGAATCCGGCATTGCCGCGCTGGCCGCACAACACGGCCTGCCCGCCCTTGAGCTGGCCCAACTGGCTGTGGATGATGCCCTGCAACAGGTGGCCGCCGCAGCCCAGGCTTTGACCGAGGCCGTCAACGCGCGGCCCATCTACACCTTGGCGGCCCTCAAGGCCCTGCGCGAGGCCCGGCCCACCCATGCCTGGCTTGTGGGCGGCCCTGCCTGCTGCGTGGCCCACCGCCTGTCGCAGGCGCTGGGCATGCCGGTGCAAACGCCCGCGCACGCCGATGTGGCCAATGCCGTGGGCGCAGCCCTGACCCTGCCCACAGACGCGCTGGAACTGTACGCCGATACGGGCCGTCTTGTGCTGACCGTGCCCGCGCTGGACATAACCGAGCGCATCGGCAAGTCGTACAGCCTCAACGAAGCACGCCAGCGTGTCTGCGACCTGCTGCGTGAACGGCTGGAGGCGGCGGGCGAGAGCGGTGCACGCGTGGAAGTGACCGAGGCCGATATTTTTGCCACGCTGGATGATGCGGGCTTTGGCAGCCGCGATATTCGCGTTGTTTGTCAGGTAGTCCCCGGTCTCTCCGCCAGGATAGGTTAGGTGATCGGGTGCGGTGTGCGGGTCTTTTGCCCTCCGGCGGCGTCAAAATATTGCCCGGTGTCGGTCGAGTACCGCAATGTACACTCCCTCCACGGGCAATATTTTTCCTTGCCGGAGAACAAAATCCCTCGCACGCGGCACCCGCTCACGGATGCAGGGGAAGTGAAAATTTCGCTGGAGAGCAACGTCAATTTGGGGTCGGGCAAGTTTTGAATCCGCTGCTCGATTGCAGAAAGAAAAATCCATCTACGGTCAGGTGTGCCTGAACGGGATGTGGGCATTTGAGGAAAAAAAGTATCCATCGCACGCGTTTCCGCGCAGCAGACAAAATATAGGTGTGTGATGGCGTCTACAGACTGGAAGGAAGCAATGCGCTGGGATGAAAAATCCATTGGGCAGCGCACGTTGCAAACAAATATTATGGATGACTGTCGGATTGCGTCTGAACAGTTGCCTGAGAAAGTTTATGAATCTTACTGAATTTGCCGTATGTAGCGCACGAGATATCGAGGCCGCAAGAGGATCCAAAATTCCTTGGAATGAGCCGGAGTTCAGCCAGAGGATGCTTGCAAACCATCTGGCTCAGGAACACGACTGGGCCAGCAGGCGCAATGATCATATATCCAGGCAAACAGCCTGGATTGACAGGCAGTTACAACGTGGGTCACGCATTCTGGATATGGGTTGTGGGCCGGGCCTCTACGCGCAGAAATTGGCGGCGGCAGGGCATCACTGCACTGGTGTGGATTTTTCTCCCGCCTCCATTGAGTATGCCCGGAAGCAGGCAGCAGATTCTGGTCTGGCGCTTGAATACGTTTTGTGTGACATCCGTTCGTATGCTTCAGGGCAAAAATTTGACTGCATCATCATGACATTTGGCGAGTTCAATGTTTTTACACGTCAGGATGCAGGTGTAATATTGCACAACTGTGCGGATATGCTGCGTGAAGGCGGCCTGTTTGTGCTTGAAGGGCATTCTTTTGAAGCTGTGCGTACCATTGGTTCAGCCCCCGCCACTTGGCAACGTCATGCACGAGGACTATTTTCCGACAAACCGCACATCTGCTTGCAGGAAAATAAATGGAATGCCGCAGATTCCAGCGCTCTTTCACAATACTTTATCGTGGATGCCGCTACGGCACAGGTACAGCAATATGCTTCGTTCATGCAGGCGTACCTGCATGAAGAGTATCAAGAAATGCTGCGTGCGGCACAGTTGCCTGTTGCAAGGATTCTTGATGAGCAGGAGTGGCCCGCAGGGGCAGATTTTTTAGGAAAACTGCAAACTTTCGTTTGCCGGAAGGCGTCTTGAACAGCGCAGCGGACTGATATGAAAATTCCACAAGGATACAAAATAACGCAGGGAACAGATGCGCATGTTCCCTTGCTGGCGGCCATAGAAGTGGCCGCTGCGGGTATTTTCCCTTCTGGTTCCATACCCGATCATATTCGTGCAGATGTTACACCCGTGGGCAAATTGTTTGAGGCTGTTCAAAAAAACTTGCTCTGGGTGGCCCTTGCCCAGGAGGCATCTCCTGTGGGCTATGCCTTTGTGCAAATGGTTGAAAATGTCGCCCTGCTGGCACAGATGGATGTACTCCCCGGCCACATGCGCAAAGGCATCGGCACGGCACTGGTTGGGCAGATTGCAGAAACATTGCGGGTGCGCAATGTGCCAGCCCTCTACCTCACAACCTTTACCCATGTGCCCTGGAATGCTCCCTTTTATGGCAAACTGGGATTTGCTGCCCTGGGTGAAGCTGATGCGCCGCCATTTCTCCACAATATTCTTGAAGAAGAAAGACATTATGGTTTGACAAGCCGCACTGGCATGCGGATGCTTATTGGGCAAGCGGCAAACTGTAGCTGTGTATCCTGACAACGCGCCTGATACAACAAACCAAAACACACAATTACCCATATCCACCATGCAGATAGTCCTTTTTGAGCCAGAAATCCCACCGAACACGGGCAACATCGCCCGTCTGTGCGCCGCCACCGACACCACGCTCAACCTCATTGAGCCTCTGGGCTTCAAGCTTGAAGACCGCTACCTCAAGCGGGCAGGGCTGGACTACTGGCCCAACGTGCGGCTGCGCGTGTGGCCCGACTGGGCAGCCTTTGCGGCGCAGGGGCAGCAGGGCGCACGCCTGGTGCTTACCTCGGCCAAGAGTGGGCAGGTGAGCGCCCCGGCCCACCAGTTTGCCTTTGAGCCGGGGGACTGCCTTGTGTTCGGGCCCGAAACGCGCGGCCTGCCGCAAGAAATTCTGGAGCTTTCGCCCCATCGCATACGCATTCCCATGATTGAAGGCCGCGTGCGCAGCCTGAATCTTTCCACCTCGGCGGGCATAGTGCTGTATATGGCCCTTGCCCGCACGGGTTTGATGGAGGATTGGGCATGACCCTCGCGCAGCTGTTCCCCTATTCCGTTTGGGAATGCTGGTGGCTTGCCCCCGTGGCTCTGATTTTCGACCTGTGGCTGGGCGATCCCGATCTGCCCTGGCGGCATCCTGTGTGTGCCGTGGGCAAACTGTTGAACAAACTGGAGGCCCCCGCCCGCAACTTTATGGGTGCAGGCGGGCCAGAGGGCGAACGTGTGCGTGGGCGTTTTGCCGGGGTCGTTGCTCTGGTTGTGCTTGTGGGCCTTACTGGCCTTGCGGTCTGGGGGCTGGTTTCCCTGCCCGTGGTGGGTGGGTTGCTGGCCCTGTATCTGGCCTGGGCGGGGCTTGCCGTGGGCAGCCTGCTGCGCACCGGGCGTGAGGTGCTGCGCCGTGTAGAAAATTATGAAGAATCGGAGGCGCGGGCGGCGCTCTCGTGGCTGGTCAGCCGCGATACCTCAAGCATGGATCGCCCCCTTATGCGCAAAACGCTGGCCGACACGCTTTCTGAAAATCTTACAGATGCCTTTATGGCCCCGTTTTTCTGGTTGCTTGTGGGCGGCCCCGTGGCCATGTGGTGCTACAAGGCTGTGAGCACCACCGATTCCATGTGGGGCTATGTGACCGAAAAATGGCGCTGGCTTGGCTGGGCCGGAGCGCGCGGCGACGACATGCTGGCCTTTGTTCCTGCCCGGCTTGCTGCCTGCGCGGCATGGCTTGCAGACAGGTGCGTGGCCCGTTTGCGCTTTTTGCCCTCTAAAATGCTGCCAAAACACCGATGGCAGGGTCGCTGGCCCGGTATGAGCGTGGTGGGCCAACAGGCCGTGGGCATGCCAAGCCCCAATTCCGGCTGGTCCATGACCGCCTGCGCATGGTTGTGCGGCGCACGCATGGGCGGGCCTTCCGTCTATTTTGGCACGCTCACCCCCAAGCCCTGGCTGGGGCCGGATCAGGCTGAGGCTGCGCCCTGGGATCAGGCGCGGCTGCTGGCACTTTGCGAACTCTTGCGCTATAGCGCCTTGTGTGGGGGGCTGACCCTTTGGCTGTGCGCCACGGTGGCCAGGATTCCCTTATTCTGAGGATGTCATGCTGTTAGCGGTATTGTGCGTGACGGGCCTTGTGGTGGGCCTGTTGGTGGGGCTTACGGGCGTGGGCGGTATTTTGATACCCCCGGCCCTGATTCTGTTGAGCGGGCTTGAACCGCATGAGGCCATGGGTACTGCGCTGGCTTCGTTTTTGCCCCTCGGCCTGGCGGGAACCTACATGTACCGCCGTCTGGGCCATGTGGACTGGTCACAGGCCGTGCCCTACATGCTGGGCGGTCTTGCTGCCCTGCCGGGGGCCATGATCAATGCGCACATCAACGCAAGCCCTCTGGTCATACTGCTGGCAAGCATCATCCTGTTTGCGGGGGCGTGCGTTTTGCGGCCGCCCAAGGTTGGCGGCAGTGTATTCTGGCAGGGGCGCACGGGATTTTTTTTCATCGGCGCATCCACAGCCTTTTTGGCGGGCATGACTGGCGCGGGCGGGCCGGTGCTTTCCATACCCTGGATGATCGCCGCCGGGGTTTCGCCCATGACGGCGGTGGGCCTTGCCATGCCGTATCAGGTGGTTACCGCCCTGTTTGGAACGGTGGGCAACATCCAGGCTGGGCATGTGGATTTTGAACTGCTGCCAGCGCTGTGCCTGTTTGAAACCGCAGGATTCGGCCTTGGCGTGGCCCTTGCCCGCCGAACGCCCACTGCAACCCTGCGCATATTGATAGGTGGTGTGTGCTGCCTTTTGGGGCTGGTGTTGCTGGTGCGTGGATTTTCTGGTTAGACTTAAAAATCCTGCTCTGCTGTTGCAAGGAAACCGTGCCTACCGCGCACCCTCAGAGGGAGCCGCATGAACATAGCCGCGCTTTTTATCCGCAGACCTGTGGCCACCGTGCTGATCATGCTGGGCATGCTGTTTTTTGGCATCACGGGCTACCTCAATCTGCCGGTCAACCAGCTTCCCACGGTGGATTTTCCCACCATTCAGGTACAGGCCGAGCTGGCCGGGGCCGACCCGGAAACCATGGCTTCGTCCATCGCCACGCCGCTGGAAAAAGAATTCTTTACCATTGCGGGCATTGATTCCATTTCTTCGGTCAGTTCCACGGGGCGCACGCGCATAACCATACAGTTTGCGCTCGACCGCAATATTGACGCAGCTGCTCTGGACGTGCAGTCGGCCATTGGTCTTGCCCAGCGCCGTCTGCCCTCCAACATGACCGTGCCGCCCAGCTTTCGCAAGGTTAACCCCGCCGATCTGCCCATTCTGTATCTGCGCGTTTCGTCGGCAACCCTGCCGCTGTATGTGCTCAACGAATACGCAGACACACTCATTGGCCAGCGGCTTTCCATGGTGGACGGCGTGGCCCAGGTGGTGATTTACGGGCAGAAGCAGTACGCCGTGCGCGTGCAGCTGAACCCGGACGAACTGGCGACGCGCGGTCTTGGCATTGATGAAGTGGCCGACGCCGTGGCCGCCGCCAACAGCATGCTGCCCACGGGTTCGCTGGAGGGCACGCACCACGCCGATTCCATCAAGACTTCGGGCCAGCTCATGAATGCCAGAGCCTTTCGCGATGCGGTGGTGGCCTACCGCAATGGCGCGCCCGTGCGCCTGCGCGATCTGGGCGAGGTGGTGGACAGCTTCAAGCAGAACAAACAACTGACCTGGAGCAACGGCGGTGTGCCCAGCATAATGCTGGCCGTGGAACGCCAACCCGGAACCAACACGGTGCAGGTGGTGGATTCCATACGCGCGCTTTTGCCAGCGCTGCAAAAACAGCTGCCGCCCTCGGCCAAGGTAGAGGTTTTTTACGACCGCTCGGAATCCATCCGCGAATCGGTGGCAGACGTAAAGTTTACTCTCGTGCTCACGGTCTTTCTGGTGGTGCTGGTCATTTTTATCTTTTTGCGCAACCTGCCCGCCACCATCATTCCCAGCCTTGCCTTGCCTATGTCGGTCATTTCGACCTTTGCCATTATGGCGGTGCTGGGGTACAGCCTCGACAATCTCTCGCTCATGGCCCTTACCCTGGCCGTGGGCTTTGTGGTGGATGACGCCATTGTCATGCTTGAAAACATCGTGCGCCATCAGGAAATGGGCGAGGATCCGCAAATCGCCGCCTTTGACGGCTCGGCAGAAATTGGTTTTACCATTGTTTCCATGACGTTATCGCTGGCAGCGGTGTTTATTCCCGTACTTTTCATGGGCGGCATAGTGGGGCGGCTGTTCCGTGAATTTGCCGTGGTGATCATAGCCGCCATTTTGAGCTCGGGCGTGGTTTCGCTCACGCTCACGCCCATGCTCTGCGCCTACTTTCTCAAGGCGCAGGCACACAACATGGCCGGGCACAAGGTTGCCGTGGCCGGGCTGTACGGAACGCTCGAACGGTGTTTTGACCGACTGGCGGATTTGTATGCCCGTTCGCTCGATGTGGTTTTGCGCCACCGCCGGACCACGCTTTTTGCCTCGCTGGTCCTGCTGGTGCTGACGGCATGGCTGGGCATGGTTATTCCCAAGGGCTTTTTGCCCACCGAAGACATGGGGTTTTTGCAGGCCAGCACAGAGGCAGAGCAGGGGGTGTCCTTTGAGGGCATGGTGCGCGCGCAGCATAGCCTTGACCCTGCGCTGGAGTCGTCCAGCTATGTGGCGGCCTACAATTCTATTGTGGGCATTGTGGGTGGCAGCCAGAGCATGAACAACGGCATCCTGCTCATGCGGCTGGCAGGCCACGACAAACGTCCTGGTATCGAAGCTGTGGCCCAAAGGCTGCGCAAGGATCTCAACACCTCGCCCTCCATGCGGGTATTTGTGCGCGTGCCGCCCTCCATCAGCATTGGTGGCCGCGCCTCCAAGGCTCTGTACCAGTACACGCTGTTTGGGCCGGACATGGGGGCGCTTTTTGGCAGCGCCCAGCGCATCGAGGAATCCCTGCGCAAGCTGCCAGAATTGCAGGACGTAAACAGTGACCTGCAACTCAAAAATCCGGAACTGCGCGTTACCATTGACCGCAACCGTGCGGCTGCCCTGGGCGTTACCCCGCAGCAGATAGAGCTGGCCCTGCAAACGGCCTTTGGTTCGCGCGAGGTTTCAACCATCTACGCGCCCACCGACGACTATTCGGTTTTTGTGGAATTGCAAAAGCCCTTTCAGAAAGATCGCTCGGCCCTTTCTCGGCTGTATGTGCGCTCCAAGAGCGGCGACCTTGTGCCGCTGGATACCCTGGCCCAGTTATCTACGGGGGTTGGCCCCATTGCGGTCAACCACAACGGGCAGTTCCCCTCGGTGACCATTTCGTACAACCTGCGTCCCGGTGTTTCGCTCAGCCAGGGAGTGGGGGCGGTGGAGGCTGCGGCGCGCCCGCTCTTGCCCGATACCGTCACCGCCGAATCGCAGGGCACGGCACAGGCTTTTCAGAGCTCGCTCAAGGGCATGGGCTGGCTGCTGATGCTGGCCATTGTGGTTATCTATCTGGTGCTGGGCATTTTGTACGAAAGTTTCATCCATCCCTTTACCATTCTTTCGGGTTTGCCCTCGGCGGGCTTTGGCGCATTGGCAACCCTGTGGCTCTTTGGTATGGAGCTAGACCTGTACGGCTTTGTGGGCATCATAATGCTGTTGGGCATTGTTAAAAAGAACGCCATCATGATGCTCGACTTTGCTCTTGAAGCGCAGAAGCACAATCCCGCCCTTGACCCGCTCGACGCCATCACGCAGGGTTGCCATGTGCGTTTTCGCCCCATCATGATGACCACAGTGGCCGCGCTTATGGGCGCTCTGCCCATTGCCGTGGGCGTGGGTGCGGGGGCGGATGCCCGGCGCGCTCTGGGGCTGGCTGTGGTGGGCGGGTTGTGTTTTTCGCAGTTGGTAACGCTCTACATTACGCCCGTATACTATTATTATATGGAAAAACTCTCCCGCAGGCTGGGACGCCTTTGGGGCACGCGCTTTAAACAGAAAGCGCAGGAGAGTGGCCACGATGGGCAGCCCCTGCCCAAATCTCACTAGACCAGCCTGGAGGCCCCATGAGCATGCAGCATCAGCCTTTTTCTCCCCCTTCCGCCGCATCTGGCGATTCTGGTGAAGCCGTATCGTGCAGGCGTTGCGGCACCTGCTGTTTGCGTGGCGGGCCCACGCTGATGCTCAGCGACACGGCCCTGCTTGTTTCTGGCACGCTGACCCTTGAATCGCTGGTGTGCCTGCGTGCGGGCGAATGGGCGCGCGACGATTCGCGCAAGGCCCTGCGGCCCCTGGAAGGGGAGCGCATCAAGATTGCAGGCCCAGGGGGCAGGGTGCACCCCTGGCGTTGCCTGTATTACCGCGAGGGTGTGGGCTGTGGCATCTACACGCAGCGCCCTGCCCAGTGTGAGGCACTGTTTTGCATGGATACGGGCCCGTTGGAAGAATTGCTGTCCAAGGGGCGGCATATGGGCCGTTTTGCGGCGCTCAATGCCCTGAAAGGTGGGATACCCGGTTTCAGCGGCCTGAGTGCTGCGGTCATAGGGCTGTTGCCCGATCTGGTGAGCGCGCACGAAGAACAGGTTTCTGTGCGCGAAGCCCTTGAACTGGCCGACCGTTTGGGCTTTTATCCGGCGCAGGGCCAGGGCCTTGCGGTAGAGCGCAGTGCCAATCACGAAATCCCGCTTGAGGGCAGCGAGCGCGAACAGGCCGTGGCCGAACTGGGCGAGGCCGCTCGCACAGACGCCGCCTTTCGCGAGCTTTGTGTAGAGCGTGCGGGCATACCCGCAGCCATGCTGCCTTTTTTGCTGGGCCGTTCCATCAAGGATCTGCTGGCAGAGGTGGGGCTCAAGCCCGCGCAGGGCAAGTAGCGCGCCTTGCAAAGGCGGGGCAGCAATCCCCGGCATTGCCATGATGGCAGAAGACTGAAGCATGCGGCTGGCCTGTGGTTGACAGAACTGGCCTGCGTACCTAACTTTGGATCAAGTAAAAAAATTCACGCCCCCGGTGGGCAATGAAGGAAGCAACATGCCACTGTGCAGCATTGACGAGGCCATTGCCGATATCCGGCAGGGCAAGATGATTATTCTGGTGGATGACGAAGGCCGCGAAAATGAAGGCGACCTTACCATGGCAGCCGAGCATGTGACCCCGGAAGCTATCAATTTTATGGCCAAATTTGGCAGAGGTCTTATCTGCCTGCCCATGGCCCCCGAAATTATTGACAAGCTGCAACTGCCCCTCATGACCCAGCGCAATGGTTCGCGCTTTGGAACCAACTTCACCATTTCCATCGAGGCGCGTGAAGGCGTTACCACGGGCATTTCTGCGGCAGACCGAGCCACCACCATTCTGGCCGCCGTGGCTGACAATGTGCGCCCCGACGATATCGTTACCCCCGGCCATATATTTCCGCTGCGGGCCAAAGCTGGCGGCGTGCTTTCGCGCGCCGGGCAGACCGAGGGCGGCGTTGACCTCTCCCGCCTGGCCGGGCTCAAGCCCGCCTCGGTCATCTGCGAGATCATGCGCGACGATGGCACCATGGCCCGCATGCCCGATCTGGAAATTTTTGCAGAAGAACACGGCCTCAAGATTGCGGCTGTCAAAGACCTGATCCGTTACCGCCTTGACCGTGGCCAGGTTTCTGTGCGTCGCGTGGCCCAGGCTCACCTGCCCACCCGCTTTGGTGACTTTACAGTTATTGCTTACGAAAGTGATAACGAACCCGGTACGCATCTGGCTCTGGTCAAGGGCGATCTCTCTGGTCCAGAACCGGTGCTCACCCGCATTCACAGCGAATGCCTCACCGGTGACGCGCTTGGCTCGCTGCGCTGCGACTGCGGCGGTCAGCTTGGTGCGGCCCTGCGCCAGATTGAAAAAGAAGGGCGTGGCGCCTTGCTCTATATGCGTCAGGAAGGGCGCGGCATCGGTCTTGCCAACAAAATCAAAGCCTACGCCTTGCAGGATCAGGGCTACGACACGGTGGAAGCCAACCGCAAGCTGGGCTTCCCCCCTGATTTGCGCGACTACGGCACGGGCGCCCAAATGCTGGTGGACCTTGGCATTCACAAGATTCGCCTGCTCACCAACAATCCCAAAAAGATTGTGGGGCTTTCGGGGTACGGTATAGAAATTATTGAGCGGGTTCCCATTGAAATGGAAGCCTGCCCCGAAAACGAAAATTATCTGCGAACCAAGAAAGAAAAAATGGCACACATGCTTTCGTGCGCGTGCCACCGCTAAGAACTTTTGCGCCGCCCTTTGGGGCGGCGCATGTTTTTTATAATCCGCAGAGCGGCAGGGCAGGGCGCTAGCCAGTGCACGGCTGAAAATACAGGAGGCGACATCATGGGCGTAACAGGAATGCTTGCATCACAGTTGGGTCAGTTATGGCGTTTTTTGGGATTTTTTCAGCCGCCAGTGCTGCGCCTTTTACACGCAAGTGTCGTGGTGCTTGTGGCCGTGCAGGTGCTGACACGGCTGGCGGGCTTGAGCATGACTCATGCGATTATGGGCCTTGTGCTGTGCGTGCTGGGTTTTGGGCTCATGGCACTGGGGCTGGGCACGCGCGGGCCGCGCAACTATTACCCCTATCTTTGGGGCGACATGGATCAGCTGAAAAAGGACGTGGCCGCCATACGTAGCGGCAAGCTTATCATCGCGCCCCGACCCAAGGGCCTGGCCTGTGTGGTGCAGGGGCTTGGTATGGGCGCACTGACCATGAGTTTGCTCACAGGGCTGTGGTTGTTTCGCTCGTGGCAGATGGGTGAAATTTCGCACACTGCCGCAACCATGCACAGCATATTTGTGTTCTTGCTGCTGGGCTATGCTGTTGGGCACGGCGGTATGGCGCTGGGGCATTTTTTCTTTTGGAAAAAAAGCACGGTTAAAAAATAGCTGTCACGCGATAAAAAACTGCGCAATGTGGTGCTGATCTGACAGGGCTTGGCTTTTGCTCAGGCCGTGGGGGCAGGCCTTTGCACGGCCGCTGGCATGATATTGGGCAATGGCAAAGAATATCTGTTTTGTCCGGGCGTTAGCTTTTAAAACCTGATTTGATAAATCAGATTTTTTGCAGGTATTTGTTTGTTGCTGCGCGAGCGGTCATCTTTTTTTTCACATATTTTTTTGGCCGCTCGCTGTAAATACCCCTCTGCGTTCTGTATTTCTACTCTCCCAGTCTCGTTATTAACTCTCTGTAACAATTCAGATTGCCTTGTTGCGTTGGTTCCATTGGCTGCAGGTAAACTGCCGCAGAGCGCTATGCCAGCTTGCAAAGGTCAGACTGTGATACCAAAGTTTTTTGGTTTGTGCCCTTTGCAAACTTGTCAAACAACGCTATAGGTCTTCATTCTCGTAAAAAAGTTGACCGACTGTTCAAACAACCGTATGAGAATTGACACTATCAGGCCCGCGCAAGGGGCGCGAGGTCTGTGCCTTACCATAAAGACGTTGATGACGGACTTTTAAGGAGGCCTTATGGCAAGCCAGGCGTTGATTAAAGATTTTGAAGACATGATCGGCAAGGAAAACGTGTTCAGTTCCGAAGCCGACCGCATGAGCTACTCGTATGATTCGGCGGTTCTGCCTCCGGTCATGCCCTCGTTGGTGGTGCGTCCTACCGACAAGGAACAGCTCGGCAAGTGTGTGAAAAAACTGTATGACAACGGCATTCCCATGACCGTGCGCGGCGCGGGAACCAACCTTTCCGGCGGCACGATTCCCGACAAAACTGAAACCGTGGTTATTCTTACCACCGGTCTCAACCGCATCATTGAAATCAATTCCGACGATCTTTACGCAGTGGTTGAACCCGGCGTGATCACCGCCGAATTTGCCGCCACCGTGGCCAAGAAAAACCTGTTCTACCCCCCCGATCCGGGTTCTCAGGCTGTGTCTACCCTTGCCGGTAACATTGCCGAAAACGCCGGTGGTCTGCGCGGCCTCAAGTACGGCGTGACCAAGGATTACCTCATGGGCATCGAATTTTTCGACGCCACGGGCGAAGTGGTCAAGTCTGGTTCGCGTACGGTCAAGTGCGTTACCGGCTACAACCTCGCCGGCATGATGGTGCAGTCTGAGGGTACGCTGGGCGTTATTTCTGAAGCCATCCTCAAGCTCGTGCCGCCGCCCAAGGCCTCCAAGGCCCTGATGGCCGTGTTCTCTGACGTGCAGCATGCCGCCGACGCCGTTGCCGGTATCATCGCCGCCCACGTTGTGCCCTGTACTCTTGAATTCCTCGACAACAACACCATCGTGCGCGTTGACGACTTTACCAAGGCAGGCCTGCCGCGCGAAGCCGGTGCCATTCTGCTGATCGAAGTGGACGGCCACCCCGCCCAGGTTGCTGACGACGCCGAAGCCGTTGAAAAAGTGCTGAAGGCCAATCACGCCACCGCCGTGCACGTGCCCAAGGACGCCGCCGAAAAGTTCAAGCTGTGGGAAGCCCGCCGCATGGCTCTGCCCGTGTTGGCCCGCGCCCGTCCCACCACCGTGCTTGAAGACGCCACCGTGCCGCGTTCGCAGATTCCTGCCATGGTTAAGGCTGTCAACGACATCGCTGCCAAGTACCGCCTTGAAGTGGGTACCTTTGGCCACGCTGGCGACGGCAACCTGCACCCCACCTTCCTGTGCGACAAGCGCGACGCCGACGAATTCAAGCGTGTGGAAGAAGCCATCGACGAAATGTTTGATACGGCCATCAAGCTGAAGGGCACGCTTTCGGGCGAGCACGGCATTGGCACGGCCAAGTCCAAGTGGATGGAAAAGGAAACCTCGCGCGGAACCATTCTGTTCTCGCAGCGGTTGCGTCGGGCTCTCGACCCCAAGGGGCTGCTCAACTCCACCAAACTGGTGGGCATCTAGGCTCAGCCTGGCATTGCAGCGATTCGGGGGCTGTCCCCCGTGTCATTCGGCAGCGGTTGCCCACTGGGCTGACACTGCCGAGCAAGAGCAAAAATTCAACCGCTCCAGGAGCGTTTCATGAGTACTATGCACGAACTGGCCCAGCGCCTTATGGCCCTGGACGACAGGATCACTGCCTGCATGAAATGCGGCATGTGCCAGGCCGTGTGCCCCATGTTCGGTGCCACTGGCATGGAAGCCGACGTGGCCCGCGGCAAACTGGCCCTTATTGATAACCTGGCCCATGAAATGATCAAGGATCCCGAGGCTGTTGCCGACAAGCTTGGCCGCTGCCTTTTGTGCGGTTCCTGTCAGGCGTCTTGCCCTCCGGGCGTCCAGATTATGGACGTCTTCATGGAAGCCCGCGAAATCGTAAACGAGTTCATTGGCCTGCACCCGGTCAAAAAGATGATCTTCCGTTCATTCTTGACCAAGCCCGGCCTGTTTAACTTTGCCATGCGCGTGGGCGCACCCATGCAGGGCCTGATATTTGGCTCGAGCAACGACGCCCAGGGCACCGTGTGCGCACCCCTGCTCAACTTTATGTTGGGCGACCGCCACATTCACCCCCTGGCAAAAAAGCCCCTGCACGCCCGCTATGGCGCGCTTGACGAGCCCCGCCGCGCTGGCGGGCTCAAGGTGGCTTTCTTCCCCGGTTGCGTGGGCGACAAGATGTACATCGAAATGGCCGAAGCCTGCATGAAGGTGCTGCGTTACCATAATGTGGCCGTGTTTATGCCCAAAAATCTCACCTGCTGTGGTATTCCGGCCCTTTCGTCCGGCGATGCCAAGGGCATGGTGGAGCAGATGCGCGTAAACGTGGAAGCCCTTAAAGACGGCGACTTCGACTACATTCTGAGCCCCTGTGGCTCTTGCACATCTACGGTCAAGGAACTGTGGCCCCGCTACGCGCACCGCCTCGGTTCTGTTGAAAAACGCAAGGTCGATGAACTTGCGGCCAAGGCCATGGACATCAACGCCTTCCTGGTGGATGTGCTCAAGGTGCAAGCCGCCGAGCAGGCCCAGGATAACGCGGTAAGCGTGACCTACCACGATTCTTGCCACCTCAAGAAATCGCTGGGCGTGGTCAGCCAGCCCCGTACCGTTATTGCGGCCAACCCCGCCTACAAGGTTACGGAAATGGCCGAGGCCGACCGTTGCTGCGGCTGCGGCGGTTCGTTCAACCTCTTCCATTATGACTACTCGCGCAAGATTGGTCAGCGCAAGCGCAACAACGTGGTGGCTTCCGGCGCCAAGATTGTGGCTGCTGGCTGCCCCGCTTGTATGATGCAGCTTGAAGACGTGCTTTCGCACAACCACGACTCTGTGCGTGTCAAGCACACCATAGAGCTGTACGCCGAAAGCCTGAAGTAGCCTGGCGCGTCGGCGGGGGATCTGTGGTTATTCCCCGCCGACGCTGCCTAACCCAACGGTTATTCTGCCAGAATGCCCAACTGATGAAGAACCGTGGGGGTTTTCCTGACGCTATGGGCGCTGCGCGCCGTTCGCAGGTATATCAGCACCAAACTCATGAGGGTGAGGTTTGTCTGCTGCAATAGCATTTTTTTGTGGCGATGCTGCATGGTGTGCGAACTGGGCGTTTTTTGAAAAAGGAGTTGTTTATGACACATCAGGAATTGGTAGAAGCCTTTTCCGCCAAGGCTGCGGCTGTTACCGCCGTGGTTCAGGAAGTGCCCAGCATGGCAGCCGCCTTGCAGTACATTGTGGACGTGTGCGCCAACAAAGCGCCAGCCGAACTTTTGGCCGACGAGCCCGGCACAGAGCAGGGCCCCCTAAGCCCCAACAAGGTTCCCACCCGCGTGCAGCGCGTGGTGGCCGCACCTCAGCTGAGTGATGCCGATTACGCCACACTGGCTGCCGCGTGCGAAGAAAAGGGCTTTTTGTGCATCCGCGAAGGCCTGCGCAACTACCTTGCCGGTATCGACGTGGGTGTTTCCACCGCTGAGCTGGGCGTTGCCGCCAGCGGTACCTGTATGCTCAACACAGACAACGAAGACGTGCGCCTCACGGGCATGATCTCTGAAGTTTCTGTGCTCATGCTGCGCAAGTCCACCATCTACCCCGATCTGCCTTCCATGGCGCAGCTGCTGCGCGAACGCATGAACGAGGGCACGGCCACGTACACCACCCTGGTGACCGGCCCCAGCCGTACCGCCGACATCGAGCGTGTGGCCGCCGTAGGCGTGCATGGGCCGCTGGAACTGCATATCATTTTGTTGGAGGACTAACCCATGCATGACGCCCTCAAGAGCTCATCGGGCTATCATAAGGAACTGGACGAGGCCCTGAACGACGAATTTTTGCGTCGTACCCTTGATACCTTTGCCGTGGCCTACCGCGCCAACCGCGAAGCCGTGTTCAAGGAAGTGGACGAAAAGGCGCTGATCAAGCAGATTGCCGATGCCAAGGACTACGCCTGCCAGCACATGGACGAGCTGTTCGCGCAGTTTAAGGCCGAGGCAGAAAAGCGCGGCGTGCATGTGCACCGTGCCGCCACCGCTCAGGAAGCCAACGACCTGATCGTGCGCATTGCCAAGGAAAATAAAGTTAAAAAGGTGGTCAAGTCCAAGTCCATGACCGCCGAAGAAATCGGCCTGAACACCGCCCTGGAAGGCAATGGCCTGATCGTGGACGAAACCGACCTTGGCGAATGGATTATCCAGCTGCGCCACGAAGGCCCTTCGCACATGGTTATGCCCGCCATCCACCTTTCGCGCTATCAGGTGGCCGACGACTTCACCAAGGCTACCGGCGTAAAGCAGGATTCGGACGTGCAGCGTCTGGTCAAAGTGGCCCGCGTGCAGTTGCGCCGCAAGTTCATCGCTGCCGACATGGGCGTGAGCGGCTGTAACTTTGCCGTGGCCGAAAACGGCGCGGTGTCTACCGTTACCAACGAAGGTAACGCCCGCATGGTTACCACCCTGCCGCGCGTGCACGTTGCCATTGCCGGTCTGGACAAGCTGGTTGCCAAGCTGGACGATGCCCTGGTGGCCCTTCAGGTGCTGCCCCGCAACGCCACTGCCCAGCGTCTGACCTCGTATGTTACCTGGATGTGCGGCGCTGGCCCCTGTGCGGCCAACCCCGACAACAAAAAGATTCTGCACGTTATCTTCCTTGATAACGGCCGTACCGAAATGGCCAAGGATCCCCTGTTCTCGCAGGTGTTCCGCTGCGTGCGCTGTGGCGCCTGCGCCAACGTGTGCCCCGTGTACCGCCTGGTGGGCGGCCACAAGATGGGCTACATCTACATTGGTGCCATTGGCCTGATTCTTACCTACTTCTTCCACGGCAAAGACCGTGCGCGCATTCTCAGCCAGAACTGCATGGGCTGCGAATCGTGCGCCAATGTCTGCGCTGGCGGCATTGACCTGCCGCGCCTTATCCGCGAAGTGCGCTCGCGCCTCAACGTGGAGCAGGGCGCGCCCATCGAGGCCAATCTGCTCTCAGCCGTGATGAAGAACCGCAAGCTCTTCCACAAGCTGCTCAAGTTCGCCAGCTTTGCCCAGAAGCCCTTTACCCGTGGTGCGCAGTTCCAGCGCCACCTGCCTGCGGTCTTCCTTGGCAAGCACAACTTCAAGGCTCTGCCCGCCATTGCCAACAAGTCGTTCCGCGACCGCTGGCCCGAACTGGCCCCCAAGGTGCAGAACCCCACCTATCGTGTGGCCATCTTCAGCGGCTGCGCCCAGGACTTCATCTACCCTGAAGAACTGGAAGCCTGCGTGAAGATTCTGGCCGCCAAGAACGTGGCCGTGGACTTCCCCATGGAACAGTCGTGCTGCGGTCTGCCCCTCGAAATGATGGGTCAGCGCAAAACCTCCATGGACGTGGCCAAGCAGAATATTGCGGCCTTCCGTGGCGGCAACTACGACTACATCATCACCTTGTGCGCCAGCTGCGCCGGTCATCTCAAGCACCACTATCCCGAAATCCTCGACAGCGATTTCTCGACCGTGGAAGCTCAGGCCTTTGCGGCCAAGATCATCGACTTCAGCTCCTTTGTGCACGACGTGCTGGGCCTCAAGGCCGAAGACTTTAACAAGTCTGGCCAAAAGGTCACCTACCATGCCTCGTGCCACCTGTGCCGTGGCCTGGGTGTGAAAAAGGCCCCCCGTGAACTTATTGGCGATGCGGCTGAATACGTGCCCTGCGAGGAAGAAGAAGTGTGCTGCGGCTTTGGCGGCAGCTACTCTGTGAAGTTCCCCGAAATCTCGGCCCAGCTGCTGGAAAAGAAGATCGCCAACATGAAGGCAACTGGCGCTGACCGCCTGGTGGTTGACTGCCCCGGCTGCGTTATGCAGATCCGTGGCGGCGCTGAAAAGCAGGGTCTGAAGATCAAGGTCGATCACATTGCAGAACTGCTGGCCGAAAACCTGAAAAAATAGTTTTAGTGAGCAATCTTTTCTGTAGATGGGGAATCTCATTCCCCATCCACAGAGAATCTGCATGTGGGTACAGTGAGAATCTGTGGAAAAACTGTCCTCACTTACTAGGGGTGTCAGTCGTGTCGCTCTTTTTTGTCATGGCTGGCTTTTGGTCGCGCAATGCAGGCAACATTGCGTAAATATCATCCTGCCAGGCGGCGAGGTGAAAATTTGGGTGGTGTGGTGCTAGAAGTGGTAGCACCTCACTACTTCGCAACTGCGGAGGTATCATGTCTATTGGAATGTTGGCACTTCTTGCTATTATCCCCATTCTTGTTGCACTTGTATTCATGGTTGGTTTGCGATGGCCTGCCACCCGAGCCATGCCCCTGGCCTGGCTGGTGTGCGTAATCTGCGGGCTTGTGGGCTGGAAGCTGTCGCCCACCTATCTGCTTGCCCTGTCGTTGCAGGGTGTGGTTGTGGCAATTGGTGTTTTGATTATCGTTTTTGGTGCCATCCTTATCCTCTACACTCTTGAGGAAAGCGGTGGCATGGAGACCATTCAGTGCGGTATGCAGGGCGTGAGCCGTGACCGCCGCCTTCAGGCGATCATCATTGGCTTTATGTTTGGTGCCTTTATCGAAGGTGCTGCGGGTTTTGGTACTCCTGCTGCTCTTGCCGCACCCCTGTTGCTGGCACTGGGCTTCCCCGCTATGGCCGCTGCCGTAGTGTGTCTGGTGTTCAACTCTGTGCCTGTTACCTTTGGTGCAGTGGGTACGCCTGTTATCGTTGGCTTCAGCTTCCTCAAAAATCTTGTGGCGGAATCTGTTGCCGCCAATCCCAATCTGCCCTTCCAGAATTATGACGGTTTTGGTGCGGCTGTTGGCCAGTGGGCAACCTTTATGCATGCCCCCATGGCCATTATTCTGACCATTTTCATGTTGGGCTTCATGACCCGCTTTTTCGGTAAGGAAAAGTCCTGGTCTGTAGGTTTTGCTGCGTGGAAGTTCTGCGTTTTTGCTGGCGTGTGCTTCCTTGTTCCTTACCTTGCCTGCGCATGGCTGCTTGGCCCCGAATTTCCTTCTCTTCTTGCTGGTCTGCTTGGCCTTGGCGTTGTGGTGTGGGGTACCAAAAAGGGCTTCTGCGTTCCTAAAACTATTTGGGAATTTGCTCCGCATACCGAATGGGACAAAAGCTGGACCGGCTCCGTGCCCCCCAGCACCAAGACTGAATTTCATGCCCACATGACCCAGTTTCAGGCTTGGTTGCCCTATGTGCTGATCTGCATTCTGCTGGTGCTGTCGCGCATTCCTGCTCTGGGCCTCAAGGCCTGGTTGCTGAGCTTCAAGTTGAACTTTGTCAATATTCTTGACTTCAAGGGCGTCAATGCCTCCATTGACTATCTGTACCTGCCCGGCACGTTCTTTATTGTGGTGTCGCTCATGACCATCTTGCTGCACAAGATGCCCAAGGCCGCAGTTTCCCGCGCCTGGGGTGAAAGCCTGCGCAAGATGAAGTCGCCAACCATCGCTCTGATTTTTGCCGTGGCTCTGGTGTCCATTTTCCGTGGTTCTGCTACCAACCCCATTGATGTGCCTTCCATGCCGTTGGCTCTTGCCCAGGCAGTGGCCGCAGTGGCTGGTTCTGTGTGGCCTGTGCTGGCTGCCTTTGTGGGTGGCCTTGGTGCCTTTATTACCGGCTCTAACACGGTTTCTGACCTTATGTTTGCTGAATTCCAGTGGAACATGGCTCAGGCCCTGCATCTGCCCCGCCAGATCATTGTTGCTGCTCAGGCTGTAGGTGGCGCAATGGGTAACATGATCTGCGTGCACAATATTGTGGCCGCCTGCGCAGTTGTGGGCCTCTCTGGCCGTGAAGGTGAGGTTTTGCGCCGCACGTTCTGGCCCTTCATGCTCTACGGCACCGTTGTGGGTATCATCTGCACCGTGCTGGTGATGCTCAATCCTGGAGTTTTCTAGGAATCAAGCGGCGTAGCCGCCTCAGGTTTGTCATTTAAAAAGGCCGCCCAACGATGTTGGGCGGCCTTTTTAAATGACATGGTCATGGCAATGCTGTGTGATAATTGTAAAAGCAGTGTGTCTTGCCTGCAGAGCAAGGCATGTGCTCTCTCCTCCAGGCTAGCAAGCCTGCCCAGAGAGCGCCACCAGCTAATTTAATGGCTGCGGCATTTCTCTGGAAGGTGCTTCCAGTACCATTGGCTGACCAAGGTATCGTCGCTGTCCAGCCATTCATCGCTGGTTTCAAAATATTCCAGCACCTCTTGTTCGGTGGCGCTAAGAGCCGTGTGGGGTTTGGCCATCTGGCGCATGCGGATAAATATTACGATGCATTCAAACATGCAGAACAGCTCGTCAACGCCAAGGGCATCCTGCTGTGAGCAGCTGGTAAATTCCTTATAAAAAGGGTTTTTGTCGTCTATAATTGTATCATACTCTGCGCGGTGTTCCTTGAGGGCCAATAGGCCGGAACAGAAAATATTTTCAAGTGACCAGTTTTGCTGGTGCGCTGCCTGCCTGCATATCTGTTGAATTCGATCCAGATGGTCTGAAAGAGACATAGCTTGCTCCTGAGGCGAATTGTTCAACTAAAAGATAGCTTATCCTCTATAAACAGTCAAATCAATAGCTGGCTACAAAAAAAGCCTGCGCTTGGTGAACGCAGGCTCAAAAGTGGAAATAACAATATGTAAGCAAGAAAAAAGAGTGCTAGTGGCGCAAGTGCACCTTATCAGCAGTTAAAGAACTGAAGACACAAAGTAACAGAGGGATGGGGTGCCTGAAGCAATGGGGCTACCGTTGGTTGCGCCGGGGTTGCAGATATTGCGGCTGAAAAAGCAGGCGGTATTGCTTTACAGTAGAAAGGCGCTGCGGGGCTGTTACTTCACCCTCGATAGAAAGCGCCTTGTCGGATAGCCCAAAGGGCTGAAGCTGACCGGGGGGCACATCCATGCGCGAAAGGCCCTCTCCGCTGACATTAAAGACTGGCAAGCTGCTGGATGAAGACCCTGCCATAAGCACGGCTGTGGCGTTGGCAGAAGGCGAAACAGATTTGCCGGCAGACGACCGCTGTGAGGTGGCATTGAGCAGGCTTGGCATGGAAACCTCGGCCCGCCGCAGCATATCGATAAAATCATTACCCGTGCGGCCCACAAAGGTCACCAGTGATGACCCATCACCATAAACCAGCAGGCTTACGGGCATGGTTCCACCATGAATGCCGAAATAGGCCGGGCGCGCGCCAGCGGGCATGACAACCCAGCCTTGCTGCTGGTCAGCCTGCCCCTGGTTTTCCGTGCTCAATGCGGCCACGGGGGCCAGGGTGGCAAGCAGCAAACAGAACAAATATATTGTGTTCCGCATAGTATCCTGTTCCGGATGGGAAAATTCGGCGTTACGGTAATATCCTACCGCTATGCCAAACCCTTTAGTGAGCAGCGGAGCAATTGTCAAGGCTGCTGCAAAGCCGCTTGCAATATGCCTTTGCAGACCTAGTTTGCGCGGCGCTTCCTGGCTTTTTGCGCAGGCTGCGGCGTAGGTTCTGGCGCGACCTTGTGCGGCTGTGGAGTGAGGTCGGGCGGCGGTGGAATCTGCGGCAGATTTTGCGCATTGCCAAGATAGTGCAGAAAAAAATCGCCCAGAGCTTCTGTCATGCGCTTGTGGATGGCCGTGCGAGTTTCTGCGGAAACAGAACGGCACAGTTCCGGCAGCTCCAGCGCCAGAGATTCCGGGCAGGGAGCCATGAGTGAACCCGTGTCTGCCTGGGGCAGCGAAAGCCAGCGGGGCTTTTTGTCCATGAGTTCATAGATGCGCCGCGCGTGCAGCGACGATGCGTTGAGCACATCGTTGGGGGCAGCCACGAGCAGCAGCGGAGGGTAAAACCAGTGGAACGACTGGCGCGAAAACAGCATGCCAAAGCCCGGAGCAACTGCGGCGATGGCCCGAATACGGGTATCTGCAAGGCTGCGTGTGAGAGGCAGGCGCTTGCATAGCGCTTCCATGCGCTCACGCGCCCAGGGGTTGCAGTACATATCTGTGGGCGTGGTGCGCGAACAATAGTTTGCCCATCCTTCGCAGTCGGGCAGCGCGCCGCCCAGCAGAAGGGCCGAAGCCCCGCCAACGCCAAAGCCCACCACGCCAATACGTGTGGCATCCACACTGGGCTCCACTTCCGGGTCGTGCAAAAGCAGGTCTATGCTGCCAGAAAGTTCGTGGGCGCGGTTTTCAAGCTGCTGCCATGTCAGCAGCTTGTCCATGTTGTCCATGTTGTCGCCAGGGTGGTTGGGCGCGGCCACAACAAAACCCAGCGATGCCAGCCATGCGGCGGTATCGTGGTACGAAAATCGCGTTCCCGCGGTATCGTGCGAAAGCAGCAATAAAGGGAACCGCCCCTCCACAGCCTTGCCCGCACGCGATGCGGAAATTTCCCAGGGGGCGTAATTGAGATCCCGTGGCGGGCGCACAGAAGGATACCAAACATTTACGTCGAGCCGTAAACCGGTGGCGGGCGACCATTGACCAAGGGTGCGAAAGCCCACCATATATGTGTCGGCGGCATGGGCCGCAGAAGAAACCAGCAGCAGAGCAAGAAGGACAAGGGTGGTGAATAGGCGCATGGCTGTGTTGTGCCACAAGCTGCCTTGGGGTACAAGAGCACACCGAAGCGCGCCAAAGCGCCCCCTGGGAGATATACCTTTATGGAACTGTTGAGCTCTTTTGTGAGTTTTGTTTTGCACATAGATGTGCATCTGTTTGAGCTGGCCAACCAGTATGGCCTGTGGCTGTACGCCATACTGTTTGTGATTGTTTTTTGCGAAACAGGGCTTGTGGTAACGCCCTTTTTGCCCGGCGATTCACTGCTGTTTGCTTCTGGCGTGGTGGCCGGGGCCGGGCTGCTGGGCTATGGCGAAGTTATGGCCGTGCTGCTGGCAGCGGGCATACTGGGCGACGCAGTAAACTATTTTATCGGGCGGCATGTGGGGCCAGCCATTTTTTCGCGCGAGAACAGGTTTATCAAGAAGTCCCACCTGCTCAAGGCGCACGATTTTTATGAGCGCCACGGCGGCAAGGCCATTGTGCTGGCGCGCTTTGTGCCCATTGTGCGCACTTTTGCGCCCTTTGTGGCGGGCATTGCCCTTATGCATCCTCCCACGTTCTTTCTGTTCAACATCACGGGCTGCATCTTGTGGGTGGGCGGGCTTGTTTCTGCCGGGTATTTTTTGGGCAATCTGGAATGGGCGCGGCAGAACTTTAGCCTGATTGTCTACGGCATCATCATTATTTCGGTGCTTCCCGTTGCCATCGAAGTTGTGCGTGCACGCATGGGCAAGCACAAGGACTCCACCAAGGGCTAGAACCTACAGCACCACCCGCAGCCTGCCGCTTTCCATATGCGCCTCCCTGTTTATGCACAGGGGGGCGTCTTCATTATGGTGCGAAACAAAGATCATCTGGATACCCTGTGCGGCCAACTGGTCGAGCAGGTGCAGATACTGGGCGCGGCTTGCGGCATCAAGGCCGGAACACGGTTCGTCCAGCAGCAGAATATCCGGCCCGCCCACCAGCGCACGCGCCAGAAACAGGCGGCGCAACTGACCCGTGGAAAGATGGCGTATGGACTGCTGCCCGATCTGCTCGAGCCTTTCGGCGGATTCTTCGGGAAACATGAGCGCCATGCGGCTTTTGGCCTCTGTGCGTTCAGCCTCTGAAAAACGGCGGTACACGCCAATACTGTTGTCAAAGCCTGTGCAGACCATGTCGAGCGCGTTGAGCGAATAGCCGTAGAGGGCCTGCGAAAGGTCTGAAACCAGGCGTACGCCCTTGCGCACGGCCTCAAGTGTGTTCACATGGCCGCTCTGGCTGGGCAGCCAGTACTCAAGGCTACCGCCAGCGGCCACAAATTCGTCGCCCGCCAGCAAGCGTAAAAATGTGGATTTGCCAGAGCCGTTGGCCCCGGTGATGCGCCAGTTTTCGCCCTGGTGCATGCACCAGCTGATGTTGCGCAGCACTTCCAGCCTGTCGATGAACACCGTGGCATTGTCCAGATCAAGCATAATATGGCCGCTGCCGTGTGCGGGTTCATCGTTGGTGGCAGCATCGCTGCCCAAAGCCTGGGTTGCCTCGTCTGGCGCGTCTCCCGCAGGCGGCGCTGTAAGCAGCCGCCCGTTGCGCACATAACGGCGGCCCGTGCACCAGTCGGGAATATTGGCCGCGCGGTGCGCGGTCATCACCACAGTGCTGCGGCTGGCATATTCGCCAAGAGTTTCAAAGAAAATCTGGCGGTAGCGCTCATCGAGGCCTTCGTCGCATTCGTCCAGCAAAAGCAGGGTGGGCGCGCGCAGCAGGGCGCGCCCAAGCAGCAGCAGGCGCAGCTGCCCCTGCGAAAAGGTGGGAACCGTGCGGTCAAGCAGCCCTTCCGCATCAAGGCGGGCGGCCATGTCGTCCACAGCCTGCCGCCGAAAGGCCGTGCTGTCGGTGTAGACCAGGGGCGTATCTTCAAAACCCGTAAGCAGCAGGTCGCGGCCTGTGAGATCCCATGCCTGCCGCTGGTAATTCTCTTGCTGGGCGGGCGAAACTAGGGCGGTCATAGCCCTGCCAGCCAGGGGGGAATCTTCGGCGCCGTTTGGCCCGTGCCACTGGATGCGCCCCTTGGCGGGCCACAGCTCGCCGCGCATGAGCCGCAGCAGGGTAGACTTGCCGGAGCCATTGGGGCCCAGCAAGGCGCAGTGCGCACCGCGCCGTACCTGCCAGCTGATGTTGTGCAAAACGTGCTTCTGGCTGGAATCGCCGGGCAGAAAAAGGCTTACGTCGTCGATGGAAACGATAATGTCGGACATAAAAAATCCGTTTTTTCTAAGGCGGTTGTTGCTTTACAGTGGCAGAACGATGCGCTGTCCCCGGTCAAAAATGGTATACTCGGTAAATCCAAAGGCCCGGGCGTATGAGGCCAGCCGGGCAAAACCGTAGCCCACATCTTCTGTGCCGTGGGCGTCAGAGGCAAAGCTGACTGGCAGGCCCATTTGCGCGGCCATAAGCATGATGGGCGGCGCGGGGTAAATCTCGCGGCAGAGCTTGCGAATGCCCGCCGAAGATATCTCCATGCTCATACCCATGCTTTTGATGGCGGCAAGCCCGCGCCCCACCAGCGCTTGACTTTGCGGCCTGGCCAGCCAGATGTGGAACTGCTCTACCGAAAAAATTTTGATGAGATCAGGGTGGGCGGCAATGTTGAACAGGCCGGAAAGAATCATGCGTTCCCATGCTTCAAAATAGGCCTGATACTGCTTTTCGCATTCTTCTTGCGAAAAAGCCTTCCACGGGTCTGCGCCGTCGTCAAAACCCCAGTGCCCGATAAAGTGCACGCTGCCCAGCAGGTAATCAAAATCAAAGGCCGCGCACGAGGCGCGCGTATAGTCTTCCTGACCTTCAAGCCAGTCCATCTCCATGCCAAAAAGCACACGGCACGGGCCGTTGGCATTGGCCGCACGCAGGGCGCATACCTCACGTTCGTAGTCGGGCAGATGGCGGGTGAGCTGCTCGCGGTATTCGTGGGTGTAGTCAAAGCCCACAGGCCGGGGCGAGTGCTCGGTAAAGCCCATGTAGGCAAGGCCCTTTGCCTGGGCCGCCGCAAACATTTCGTCCGGCGTGTTGCCGCCGTGCGAATACTTGGTATGCGTGTGCAGGTCTGCGAGAATCATGTCTTTTCCTGAATATGGCTGAAAATGCCGTAACCCATTTTTGCAACTATGACCGCGAACAGTGCGTCTGGCAAGCCGACTCCAGCGGGTAGGGCAAACCGATGCTGTGCGGCGCGCGCGTGGTGTGAAAAAAGGGAGCCCCCGCGCGGGAGCCCCCTTGATATGCTGCTGGCGGTTATCAGCCCGCTATTCTTTTGACAATTTCCTGCCCTGCCTTGCGGCCCGCGCCCATGGCCAGAATGACCGTGGCCGCCCCGGTGACGATGTCGCCGCCCGCAAAGACGTTGGGAATGGATGTTTCGCCGGTGTTCTCGTCGGCCTCGATATAACCCCACTTGTTGAGCTTGAGCTCTGGCGTGGCCTCAAGAAGAATGGGGTTGGAGCGCGTGCCCAGAGCCACAATGGCCAGATCGGTGGGCAGGTCGTATTCCGAGCCCTCCACCGCCACGGGCCTGCGGCGGCCAGAGGCATCGGGTTCGCCCAGTTCCATGCGTTGCAGGGTTACGGACTGCAAGCGCATTTCCGCATCGCCGTTGAAACGCAGCGGCGCGGAAAGCATGGCAAACTGCACGCCTTCCTCCTCTGCATGTTCCAGTTCTTCAAGGCGGGCGGGCATTTCTGCGCGGGTGCGGCGGTACACAACGTGCACGCTTTCCGCGCCCATGCGCAGGGCGGTACGGGCCGCGTCCATGGCCACGTTGCCCGCGCCAAACACGGTAACGTGTTTGCCGGGGTAAGCCGGGGTGTCTTGTGTGGGGAAGTTGTAAGCGCGGCCAAGGTTGACGCGGGTGAGGTATTCGTTGGCTGAAAACACGCCCACGAGGTTCTCGCCGGGTACGCCCAAAAAGACGGGCAGGCCAGCGCCCACGCCGATGAACACGGCATCGTATTCCTTGCGCAGGTCGGCAATATCAATGGTGCGGCCGCCCACGGAATTGAGGTGGAAGTCCACCCCTGCCTGACGCAGTCCGTTGATTTCGGTAGCAACCACATTCTTGGGCAGACGGAAGGCGGGAATGCCGTAAATGAGCACGCCGCCGGGTTCGTGCAGGGCTTCAAACACATCCACCTTGATGCCCGCAGTGGCACACACGCCAGCACAGGTCAGGGCCGAGGGGCCAGAGCCGATGCAGGCCACTTTTTTGGCCCCAAGGGGCAGGGCACAGGCATTGGTGCCGGTTACCTGCTCGCAGGCGGTGGTGGCAATGTAGGTATCGGCCACAAAGCGTTCAAGACGGCCAATGGCCACGGGCTGCCCCTTGGCCTTGAGCACGCACTTGCCTTCGCACTGGTGTTCCTGCGGGCACACGCGGCCACAAACAGCGGGCAGGCTGTTGGTGGTCTTGATGATGCGGTAGGCCGCATCCATATTGCCCTCGGCTACCTGATGGATAAAGTCGCGGATGGGCACTTCAACCGGGCAGCCGGTAACGCACAGGGGCTTTTTACACTGAAGGCAGCGGCTGGCCTCTGCCTTGGCCATTTCCTTGGTGTAGCCAAGCGCAACTTCTTCAAAGTTGGCGCGGCGCACCTCGGCTGGCTGACAGGGCATATCCACGCGGGGGGCCACGGTCTTTTTGGGTTTGCTATTCTCCATGGCTGACTCTCCGATATTCTTCAATGGAAACTGTCTCCTGTTCGCGGTAGGCGGCCAAGCGGCGGCGCAGTTCAGGAAAGTCCACTTCGTGACCGTCAAATTCGGGGCCGTCAACGCAGGCAAACTTGGTTTTGCCGCCCACAGTTACGCGGCAGGCGCCGCACATGCCAATGCCGTCAACCATGATGGGGTTGAGGCTGACCGTGGTTTTAACGCCAAAGGGACGGGTGGTTTCGGCCACAGCGGCCATCATGGGCACGGGGCCCACGGCAACCACTTCAAACACGTCCTTGTCCGTTTCAAGCCTGTTGCGCAAAAGTTCGGTAACAAGACCCTTGTGGCCGTAGCTGCCGTCATCGGTAGAGATGAGCAACTCGTCCACAAAGGATTTGAGTTCGTTTTCAAAAAGCAGCAGGTCTTTGCTGCGAGCGCCAATAACGCCCACAACCTTGTTGCCTATGCGGGCGTGGCCCTTGGCGATGTGGTGCATGGCAGCAATGCCGGTGCCGCCGCCAACGCACACAACCGTGCCGCGTTTTTCGATATGGGTGGGGTGGCCAAGGGGGCCGCAGACGTCGAGAATGGAGTCTCCGGCGCCGAGGGCTTCAAGCATGGCGGTACTCTTGCCCATGACCAAGTAAACTATAGTGATAGTGCCGTTTTCCCGGTCGGTATCTGCAATGGTGAGCGGAATACGTTCGCCCTGTTCGCTCATGCGCAGCATGACGAAGTGGCCGGGGCGCGCTTTTTGCGCGATTTGCGGCGCATGAAGCACCAGTTTGCTGGTTTTGCCTGGAATCAGGCTTTCCTTGTGCAATATGGGTGTTGGCATAGCTTCTCCTCGTCAGGCATGTGAGTTGGTGCATGGTAGCTGTGTGCGACATTACTTGCAAGCAACAGTTTTTTTGTGGCCCTTTTACATGGTTGATATGATTTATTGTTTGTGAATGTTTTGCACAAAATGGCTTGTACAGCCCATATTTGGGTGCACTGCCCTAAAGATTGAACCTGTTGTGCCGATAAGCCTCATGACAGGTGGGGAAGGGGAGTCGGTACAACTAACAAGGAGGCGGACAGGGCCAACCCCTTTGCAAGGAAGCAGTGATCCATTCATGGAGGAATGGTCATGTCGCAACATATCGGTGACGTTTTTCAGACAGGAACCTCGCCGCCCGAAATGGCTGAAGATCCGACCCGAAGTCGGAACTTGCAGCTAATTGAGCGGTATCTTGTTGTACTGGAAGAAAATAAAAAGGCCTGCCGCGCAGCAGTAACTGATGCGGATATGGCCCTGGACATGGCGGGTTTTGTGAAGCGACAGCTGCGCAGACCAGCCGAAGTGCCCAGGATGTCTCCGGCCTTGCTGGCCCTGGCTCTTGTGAGGCGCATCATTGATGCGCCGGAACAGTAAACCGGACGGTCTCCAAAGTGGAGCTCCGGACCGGATGCAGAACGACCATGCGTTCGCTTTGCAGGGCTAGGCCCGCATTGCAGAACACAAACCACTAGCATCACTTTTCCGTGACATGATAGGGGGCATGGCAGTCCGCAATCCATAATAGCGAATTCTCCACCTAAGAGAGGCGGGGG
>SAAX01000150.1 GCA_009929215.1 Deltaproteobacteria bacterium
CATCTGGCTGTGCCAGTATCCTGTGCCTGTGGAACAGCCTAACACATTAGGGCTGGTTACCAAGCTGACCCATGCAGAGTCTGGTCAGTGGCAAAGCTCTCTTGCTGTTGTCCCGTTGCCGAAGGCCGACCCGCAAGGGATGGGATCGGCAATGACATACGCCCGGCGCTACGCTCTAACCGCCATGTTGGGCATGGTTACAGAAGATGACGATGGCGAGGGTGCTAAAAATGGCAAAAAATCATCCACACGGCCCAAATTGCCAATAACTGCCCCTGAATTACAAAAGGGGCAACAACGCAACCCATCCACCACAAACAATATTTCAGCCCCCTCAAATCGCCCGTCAGCCTGCCTTGAAAGCCTTCCACCGCTTGAGGGCGTCACCTACCAGCAGGTTACCGCCCAGGACGGGCGACCTTGTATCATTGCCACCGGCAATACGCAGACCAAAAAGGAATTACTGACCGGTTCGGGCTTCCGCTGGAACCCGCAGAGGAAATTGTGGTGGAAGTATGTTGACGCTGCATAGCAAAAAACAAAGCACTGAGTGAAAGGGCTGCCTGATGGCGGCCCTCTCGCTTTTATGGAGACTAAACCATGGAACAGAACCGCACAGAAGGATTACGGGCGTTAATTCGGCAAGGCCTGCAAGCCGTTGCCCACAAAGACACACTCGCCCATCTGGGCGACCGCTCCAGCTATGTGGGAATGAGTGATATCGGCCAACACTGGGAATGCCCCCGGGCGGCACTAGCCAGAAAGGTGCTCCCCACCACAAATAGCCTGGAACGCCTGCTTACGTTGCAACGCGGGCACTGGTTCGAATCCGGGGTTGGGCAAGCTCTAGCATCCCTGGGCCTGCATGTATTGCCCCAGCTTGAGATCAACTGGCAGCATCAGGGCGTGCCCATCAAAGCCCATCTTGATTTTGTGCTGGTCTGGGGCGCTCCCGTTAATGCCATTCGCATTCTGGAAGTGAAAAGCACAGACAAGCTGCCAGACACCCCGCACGATTCCCATCTGCTGCAACTGCACGGGCAAATCGGCCTTTTGGTAAAAGCATGGAGCAAGCCCGTCTTCAGCCTTCGCGCTGAGGACGGTACGCTTTTGCATGAGAAGATGACCTTCCCTCAACTTTGCCGTGCCCATTTTGGCCTTCAACTGCCCGCAACGGCTGCCGAGGCAAGCGTAGAGGCATGGTTGCTCTGCCTTTCCATGAAAGAGGTTAAAGCGTTCGGCCCCTATGGTTTCAATCAGGCCATGCTCGATACGGCCCTTGACCATGCGGCCCAGCTTTGGGGCGAACTAACAGCATTTCGCGCCGGACACATAACCCTGGCACAGGTTGATTGTGCTCAGGGCTTTTACCCGTTGTGCTCCTACTGCGAACACAACGGTGACTGCCCTAAATTCCCGCAGGGCGTGCAAATGCCCCAATGGGAACCAGCTCTAGAAAAACTGGCTGCCCTAAAGGAGCAGCGCACTGCCTTAGAAAGGGAAATCAAAGAAGTGGAGACGGTGCTTAAGCTGGTTCACCGCCAGGCTGGCACACGGGATTGGGTAGACACAGGGAACTACCGCTTCCGTATGTCAATGGCAGCAGGCCGCACCACTTTGGACAAGGATGCTCTGCGGGAGGAGTTGACCGAAATTTTTCACTCTAAGCACCAGGGCGACATCGACGTGGACACCTTGCTGGCCCGTTGCGAGCGTACGGGCTCACCTTTCGAAAAATTGAGCATTTCGCCTATAAACTGAACTTCGGGAGATCTACATGGGATATTATTCTGACGTGGCTCTGTGCCTGACAAAAAATGGCATGGATCAGTTAAAAACAGCTCTTGCAGAGGCAGAAAAGAACAATCCCGGCAACTTTGCAGCAATCAAAATACTCATCGGTGGCGAGCCTAGCAAAATCGATGAAGGCTCAGGCTCCGTTGTTTTTCTGTGGGAGGGGGAAAAGTGGTATGATGAATTTGATGAAATAGCCTTTGTTGGCAAGCTCATGGACAACTTGCCCCACGAAGACTTCCTGTTCATCCGTCTTGGCGAAGATTATGACGACATTGAAACTCGCGGTAG
>SAAX01000151.1 GCA_009929215.1 Deltaproteobacteria bacterium
GTCACTCCACAATTTCAGGCGACACCATCCAGATGCCGCCTGTCGTGTAGGGTGAATGTGGGGGAGGGTGTTAAAACGGAATTGAATCTCTTTCGCTGGGCGGCGGGCTGTCGTCATACGGAAGCCGTCCGTTACCGCCATGCGGAATATCTGTGCCTGTGGACTCGCCGCGTGTGGGGCCGTCTGTGATGAACTCTCCACCGCGCATCAGGTCGTTGTATTCCTTGTCAGTGCAGGCAACGATACGGGCAAGGCTGTTGTTCCAGTAGGTCTTGCCGTCCTTGCCGACATATCCCTTTTTGTTGATGCCAAGGCGGGCCGGGAAGACCATACCGTCAAAGTCCGTCCACTTGTTGATCTGTCGCTGGGAATCGGCCCGCGTGCTTGTGTCGGCAGGGTCAATGCGGCGTACAGATTCGATGATAGCCTTGAGCATGGAACCACCGCGTTTTGCCGCCGTTTCCTGCCCTTCGGTAAGCCTGATTTTCTGCATGCCAACTTGCAACGTAATGTTCTCAAACCATGAGCATCCAGCGTATGTGCCTTCTGCCACTTCAATCTTGCAGGGCAGTTGCAGCAGGCCGCTTTGAGCTTCGGCAATGTCTGGGTCTTCGCGGCTGGGATATTTGGTACGTTCAAGGTGCAGCTTTACCAGTACCCGGCTACCAGCAGGCACAGGGCCATAATTACGTTCTTTCTGTGCTTCCTCGCGGCTGAAATCAATTGCCATTGTATGCGCCCTCGCTTGCGTCATGGAGTTGTTTGTGGAACTCGGCCCATGTGGGGTCGTTGCCTATGTAAATTTCATCTTGCAGGGGCCAGCGGGTCTTTGCCTGATAAGCGGGGCGTTCCTGCGTGTATATGACGCGCTCGCCAGTGCCCTTGGCCTTTGACTTGCCGCTGTCCTTTGCTTCAACGATGCGGCTCTTATAGTTGATAAAGAGAAGCATTTCGGCCCACTCAGTCCACAGCGCAGACGCACGCTTGTGCATCTTGAGCGTGTATCGCTGGTATGAGTCGGAATCAGGTGGGTCAAACGTCACAGGCACGGCGTGGGCAATGCAGACAATGTGCATACCGCACTTCTGGCGCAGATTATCCAGCATGTTTTGCAGACCGCGCCATTTATCATCTACCTTGACGTAGCCTTTGCCAAAGCCGAAATCTTCAATGTTTTCCTTCTGCCCCTGTTCACAAACGCGCTTCCACACAAGGGGCTCTGCCCAATCGAGGCTGTCCAGAATGAGCGTTTTGAAGTCGTGATTGCCACGCGTCAGAGCTGCAATGGCTTCCTGCAAATCTTCGGTTGTCTGCGCGATCTGTGGGAAGGTTGGAATATCCAAAGCCCCTGCGCCGTCTTCTGTTCGCAGCAGGATTGGCTTGGGCCATGTTGCCGCGAATGTGGTCTTGCCAACACCGGGAACGCCGTAGACTACGACCTTCTGTGGTGAAAAAAGCTTGCTGCTCACGAGGCTTTCCAGTGAGAAAGGTGCAGGGTTGAAGCCGAAAGCGTCCTCAAATGTCTTGTTCGACAAAGGAGGTTTCGCGGCACGGCCTGTCTGCGCCGAAAGCTGTTCCGCTTGTGACATGGTCTTGCTCTCCATCGTGGTTAAAAGAAAAGCCCCCATGTAGGGGGCCAACGTAATTATCATCCTGACTCACCGGGCATCTCGTTGCCTGCGCACACCCAGGCCCAGCCGTGGGGCAGTCTGCGATATGGCGGCACATGGCTAGTCGCCTCGTGCTTTAGCCAGCACATCATAGACTTCCTCAATCAATGCGCATAGGCCGGGTACGCCATAATTGTCAGCCCTCTGCAATGCATCAAGCGCCATGCTCAGAGTTGCGTACATGTCTGGCGAGGCTGCGATTAATTGCGCGTTAGCTCGCATTTCTTCGGGCGATTCACAATGCCGCGATTGAACAGTCGCAATAAGCGGATTATTGAGAGACTTGATTTCTTCCGAAAGCGCGAAAGACTCAAAGCCCCACGGCCCCGGTGTAAAGTTCTGGACACCCATCACCTACCTCCTCGGCGCTTGCTGCGCACCGCTGCGCATCTGGTTGTGGTACA
>SAAX01000016.1 GCA_009929215.1 Deltaproteobacteria bacterium
TTGAGCGCAGCGTACTCAAGTACGTGAGCATCAAAATCCCGGCGCTGACGCATTCAGGGCGGAAAAGTCGGGTTTGCGTAAATCAGCCTGACAGGCTCTTGCCCCCGGAACAAAGAACAAATTCTTTTGCCTTTCTCCAGCTCTCCCCAACCCAACCACAAGTTGCAAAAACCAACCGCCCCTCAGCCACTCATAGCTTTTCTGCCTTTCAGCGTTCGTGATCAAAAGCTGGTCGTGGAATCGCCTTCCTTAAACTCGCCAGAGCGCAGCGAGGGCGACGGCTGGTGTTGGGCGAATTTGCAAAATACGCATTTTTCGGCCTGAAAAGGAAGCGCCGGGATTTTGAGCGCAGCGTACTCATGTACGTGAGCATCAAAATCCCGGCGCTGACGCATTCAGGGCGGAAAAGACGGGTTGCGTAAATGCGGCTGACAGGCTCTCCCCGCGCCGCAACGCTCTTACTCTCTTCTTTTCCCTAAATCTTGCTTACACCGTCTTTGTCAGCGTGATTCCCCGGCACAGGCGCCTTTTCCGGCACATCACGCGGCGTAGGCGTCACAGGCGCAGGCTTGGCCGGAGCCGCCGGAGCCTTCTGCATAGCATACTCGCGGGCTGTACTCTCCATCACAGCCTGCCCCACCACCAGCCACTTCTCGCCAACCTTGCGCAACGCAAGCCAGCTGGTCATGCGGGCGGGGGTGGTAACCTGCGCAATGGCCGCACCGTCACCAAGATCAACCACCTTGGCACTCTTGAGGCTTTCAGGAACCCACGGGCAGTCCGGGGTATCAGCCTTGGCACACTGCGCCACCAGCTCGCCAGTGCTCACGCCGCGCATATACTGCTTTTGCAGCCGGGCCTGCATATCCACAACGCTGCCGAGCAGATCTTCCATACCGCCCAGGCCAAGCAGCCGCCCCATGGAATCAAGGGCGTTGAGCGCCTGATCTTCACGGGTCATATTTTTTATCTGGTTGGTTGCAAAAGGCTTCATGTCCAGTTGCGCCAAAAAGGCCCCGCCGTCATTCTTGTTCAGGGCATCAGCCACATCGTTCAGGGCCTTCTGCGGGCCAGAGGTAACGCAGGCTGCAACCAGTGCGCCCAGCAAGACAACCAGCGGCAACAGCAAAGCTCGACGAAACAACTTCATAAATACCTCTCTTGCACACAAAGTTCGGGGTTTAACGCCTTGTACGCAGTCTACGCCGCACAGCGGCAAATGCAAAGTGCCTACCTTGCCGCAACAAGTGCCCTGGCGGGGCTTTTTTTCCTTGCGCCCTTCTGCTACACATGGGCCACACGCCGCGAACGGAATATGCCCATGAAACGCGGCGGCAGGAGGCTTATAATGAAAGTCATCATCATGTGCGGCGGCAAGGGTACGCGCCTGCGCGAAGAAACCTCGGTCAAGCCCAAACCCATGGTTGAGATCGGTGGTCGGCCCGTGCTCTGGCACATCATGTCCATTTACGCACGCTTTGGTTTCAAGGATTTTATCCTGCCCCTTGGCTACAAGGGCGAGGTCATCAAGCAGTATTTTCACGACTACAATATCCGCAACACGGATTTTACGGTTGACCTCAAAAGCGGCAACATCACCACCTACCCCAATCCCATTGAGGACTGGCGCGTAACCCTGTGCGACACCGGGCAGGAAACGCAAAAAGGTGGCCGCCTCAAGCGCGTGGCCAAGCACATTGACACCGACCGTTTCATGGTTACCTACGGCGACGGCGTTGCCGATATCGACCTGAACAAGCTTATAGAATTCCACAAGCAGTCGGGCAGCATGGGCACGTTTACGGGCGTGCGCATGCCCTCGCGCTTTGGCACGGTGCGCACAGATGCGAGCGGCAAAATTCTTTCGTGGGAAGAAAAGCCCGTGCTGGACGAATTTATCAACTGCGGATTTTTCGTCTTCAAGCACGAGTTTCTTGACTACCTCACCGAAGACGAAGCCTGCGATCTGGAAAAAGAACCCATGCAGCGGCTGGCGGCAGAGGGGCAGCTTTCCATGTATCCGCACCCCGGCCAGTGGCAGTGCATGGACACCCTGCGCGACTCCATCAAGCTCAACGAAATGTGGGACGCTGGCAAGGCATTCTGGATTTAACAGGCTGTTTGCCAACAACAAAATCACAAAGCTTCGGCTGCGGGCGTGCCCGTGGCCGAAGCACGCTTCAACAGCTGCACACTCCCCTTCCGCGTCAGTCTACGCGCGAAAACACAGTGAGGAACCAACATGTTTGCCAACGCATATAAAGGACGCCGGGTCTTTGTTACCGGTCACACGGGCTTCAAGGGCTCTTGGCTTGCGGCATGGCTCACCCAGATGGGCGCTGTGGTCGGCGGTTTTTCAGACTGCGTGCCCACCACCCCCTCGCACTTCGACGCCATGAACCTTGGCGCGCACCTCGAGGCCGACATTCGCGGCGACATCCGTGACCGCGAGGCCATGGTCAAGGCCATGCGCCAGTTCCGGCCCGACGTGGTCTTTCATCTTGCGGCGCAGGCTCTGGTGCGCAAGTCTTACGAAGACCCCGCCCTGACCTTTGAAGCCAACATGATGGGAACCCTCAATGTTCTTGAGGCCGTGCGCGCCTGCCCCAACGTGCAGGCCGTGGTCATGATTACCTCTGACAAATGCTACCGCAACGACGAGCTGGTCTGGGGCTATCGCGAAACAGACCACCTTGGCGGCCACGATCCCTACTCCGCCTCCAAGGGCTGTGCAGAAATCATCGCCCATTCCTACTTTGAAAGCTTTTTCAAAGAAGGCCCCGCCTGCGCCACCGTGCGCGCGGGCAACGTGATTGGCGGCGGCGACTGGGCGCTCGACCGCATCGTGCCCGACTGCGCGCGTTCGTGGGCAGCGGGTCAGCCGGTGCAGATACGCAGCCCGTGGGCCACGCGCCCCTGGCAGCTGGTGCTGGAACCGCTCTCTGGCTACCTGTGGCTGGGCGCACGGCTGCTGCTGGGCCTCAACGAGCCCTTCAACCTGCGCAGCCAGGCCTACAACTTTGGCCCTGCGGCCGACGTCAACAATACCGTGGCCGAAGTGGTGGAAGCTCTGGCCATTCACTGGCCCGGCTTTAGCAGCGAGATGGACAAAAATGGCCAGGCCGGTATGAAGGAATGCACCCTGCTCAAGCTCTGCTGCGACAAAGCCCTGGCCCACCTCAACTGGAAGGCCACGCTGACCTTTGACGAAACCATCCGCTACACGGCCGAATGGTACCACTGCTTCTACAAGGGGCAGGATGGCAAGCAGCCCCCGAGCATGCTCGACTTCACCCTTGGGCAGATCGCGGCCTACGTCAACGCCGCCGAGCAGCGCAACCAGGCATGGGTAAAGTAATGAATACGGCAGAAACAACTGCACAGGATGTGGGCATTGCTGGCGCACTGCTGCATCCCCTCAAAATCATTCCCACAGAGGGTGGGCCCGTGATGCACATGCTGCGCCCCGGCTCTCCCCTGTTGCCAGACTTCAGCAAGGGCTTTGGCGAAATATACTTTTCAGAGGTGCTGCCCGGCCACGTCAAGGCATGGAAGCGCCACACCCGCCAGACCCAGCACTTTGCCGTGCCCTCTGGCCTGCTGAAAATTGTTATGTACGACGACAGGCCCGATTCTGAAACACGCGGCGTGCTGTGCGAGCTGGCGCTGGGCCGCCCCGAGCACTACGGCCTGCTGCGTATTCCCGTAAACGTATGGTACGGCTTTACGGCCATGGGCGATGCCCCGGCGCTTATCTGCAACTGTGCCGACATCCCCCACGACCCGACAGAAGGCCAACGGCTGCCCGCCAACGATCCTTCTATCCCCTACCAGTGGAGTGAAGGCGGCGCGTGACACACTGCGGCGGTCTGCTGTGCGAGGTGCCAAGGAGCGCAAAATAGTGCTCTGCTCAGCAAATACTTTCTGTAAACGATCATAAAATAGGGCATTCCTGCTTGTGGCTCCTGCCACGGATAGGAATGCCCTTTTCTCTTGGAGCAGCACCAAGCCGGGTTTAATCGGCTTTTTTTGCCTCCAACTTTATTTCTGACACATCTGCATCATCAAAGTATTTTTTGGTTTCCGCTATGACTATGGGGCTCAGCACAAGCAATGCCACCAGATTGGGAAAGGCCATGAGGGCGTTGGTAATATCGGCCATATACCAGATGGGTCTGATGGACAGATAGGGAGCAACGGCTACGCACAAAATATACAGAATTTTGTAGGCCATTACATGTTTTACCCCATTTGTCAGGTATACAACACACCTTTCGCCGTAATAGTTCCATCCAATGATCGTTGTGAAAGAAAAAAACATCAGCCCGATAGAGACCACATACATCCCCATGTCGCCAGACATGCCCGCATTAAACGCGGCATTGGAAAGTATACCGCCGTCAAGCGTAGAACTTTCCAGCAAACCAGACGTAATGATAACCAGCCCAGTCATGGTGCAGATAATGATGGTCGTAAAAAACACACCCGTCATGGAGATCAGGCCTTGCCGCACACCTGAATTGGACTTGGCTGCAGCTACTACAATCGGAGCGCTGCCGAGTCCTGCTTCGTTGGTGTACACGCCGCGAGCAATACCGGTACGCATTGCGGTCATCACAGAGACAATCACAGTGCCCGTAGCACCGCCAGCGACAGCCGAGGGTTCAAACGCGGACTTAACAATCAGGGAAAATGCATCGGGAAGCGCCGAGGCGTGATTAAGCAGCACATAGGCTGAAGCGGCAACATAAAAGGCCGCCATCAAGGGCACAATAAATTCCGCCACGCTGGAAATTGATTTGATGCCGCCAATAATAACAGCGGCGGTGGCGATGGTCACAACTGCGCCGACCAGCGGAATGGGCACATTGAAGGCATGGCTGACTGATTCTGTAATCGCGTTGACCTGCGGAAACGTACCGCACCCCATCAGTGCTGTCACTGCGCCAAAAAATGCAAACAACTTGGCAAGCCATCTCCACTTAATGCCCATGCCCTGCTCAATATAGTACATGGGGCCGCCAGCCACTTCACCCTTTTCATCGATGGAGCGGTATTTGATGGCCAGCACGCCTTCTGCATATTTTGTGGCCATACCAAGAATGGCTGAAACCCACATCCAGAACAACGCACCCGGCCCGCCTACACGCAGGGCTGTGGCCACGCCAACGATGCTGCCGGTTCCAATGGTTGCAGCCAGAGCGGTGCACAACGATGCAAATGCAGACACATCGCCCACACCGTGGCCTTCTTCCTTTTCAAAAATATAGCGGATAGCTTTGGGAAGGTGGATAAACTGTAAAAACCCTAAGCGGAGCGTATAATACAATCCGGTAATCAAAAGAAGGATCATGGTCGGGGGGCCCCAAACGATTTCCTGGATCTGTTTCAATACATCTAGCAAATTTCCCATATATACCTGGCCTTTCTTAGAATAAGTGGTGATATCCTTTTTCGCGCCAGAAAACAAATTTCGCTGTTACTCACAGCACTGCCCACGCATACCTGGCGGTAGTGTCTTAAATAGGTGCACCAAGATTGAGGGGATTCTCAGTGCACCTATTTGTCACAGCATGCGGCTAGTCCTTATACAAATAAAAAATATTTTCAGCTATTTAACAACCTGCGTGGGGTCTGTGAACGGCAGATTGAAGCCAAGACACACATTTTCGCATGTGCATTTTCCGGCATAAGTGTTTACGCCGGAATAGATCACGGGGTTATCCTGGCAGGCCTTTTCAAGACCTTTTGCGGCAATTTGCAGACCGTATTTCTGCGTTGCGTTTGTCAGAGCGATTGTGGATGTTCTCGGCACTGCGCCGGGCATGTTGCCCACGCAATAATGCACTGCGTTGTCAACAACATATGTAGGATTATCGTGGTAGGTGACCTTGGTCGTCTCGCAGCAGCCGCCCTGATCAACAGCCACGTCTACAATCAGGCTGTTGGGCCTCATCAGCTTGAGGTATTCACGCTTGATCAGCTTGGGAGCAGCCTTGCCGGGGATAAGCACGGCACCAACGACCAGGTCGGCGTCCGCAATGGCCTGCTCCAGATTGCCGGGTGTGCTATACAGCGTTCTGATACGCGCGCCGAAGATATCGTCAAGGTAAGCAAGGCGCTCAAGGTTCAAGTCCATCATGGTCACGTCAGCGCCCATTCCCACGGCGACCTTGCAGGCATTGGTGCCGACCACGCCCGCACCCAGAATCAAGACCTTGGCTTGCGGCGTTCCAGGGACGCCAGAGAGCAGCACTCCCGACCCGCCAAAGGGCTTTTCCAGATACTTTGCCCCTTCCTGAATGCTAAGACGGCCAGCAATCTGGCTCATGGGAGCCAGCAAGGGCAAGGAGCCATTGGTTTCCATCAGGGTCTCATAGGCAACGCCGTGTATGCCGGAAGCGAGCATTGCGTCGGTCAGGGGGCGATCAGCAGCAAGGTGAAGGTAGGTATAAAGAATCAAATCTTCGCGAAAATATTGATATTCTTCTTTCAGCGGCTCTTTGACCTTGATGATCATGTCCGCTCCCTGCCACACTTCTTTTGCAGAAGGCAGGATTTTTGCTCCGGCGGCTTCAAACTCGGCGGTTGTAAACCCAGACCCGATGCCGGCACCGTCTTCAATCAACACCTGATGCCCGGCCTGGGTATAGGATCTGACGTTGTCCGGAGTCATGCCCACACGATATTCATTGTTCTTGATTTCCTTAACGCTACCAACTTTCATAAGACCTCCAGTTAACCAATTGTAATAAAAAGTGTTCTGTGGCCGAATTCATACCCACTGCTTCATTTAAAGATGCATATCCTCCTTCATTAATCGTATAAAAAAATAAAATTCTTCAGAATTAAGAAAGCAAATACATATAGTCTCAGTTTGTGTCAACGTGGTATCAATATTTACAGGGGTATTTATTTACTTGGAATTGCTTCTAGTTACACAATATGGTCTAATACCTTTTGGATACCTGCGAGAAAGTATCCTGTTGAAAATTTAGGATTCTTGAATCCCAACTGCCAAAATAAAAAAACCTCCAAAAAAATATTTTGGAGGAAGAAAAACAAGCTGATTGAAGCGCAACCCAAAGTCTACAGACTTCCATAACTTACTGTTTTAACATCGCAATAAATATATACCCCCATAAATGGGGCGCCCCCCATGCAAAGGTCAGTGACAAATGGGTTGGGCATAAAAAAAGGCTTCGTGACAAAAAATCACGAATCTCAGGGCGGACGGTACGGCGGCAGTTATGCTGTTGGCCTTGCACAAACGTTCAAATAAATCTGCGCATCAGGGTATTCAATACACCATTCGTAGCGGCGCGCACCCCCAAATTTCCCTGGCACACTGACAAATGCGCCGCGTGCATCCTGCGCCTCCAAGATGCGCCCCAGAGCAAAAAATGTCTGTTTTCCGGGCAACCCCACGCACGCCGTTGCCGATAGAATGGTGAGGAATGGTTTTGTAGAACCCCTATAATCCCCATAGCGTCAAGCCGCCAGCCCCACTGCTTGCCAACAAGCAACGGGGCAAAGACAGCCACTCTGCGCATGGTTCTGCGCGCCACCATTATCCTTGAGGTTAGTCATGCGCTGTATTGCAAACTTGCTAAATGAAAAAAAGCTCACCAAGACCGAAAAAATATTGAAGGACTTTTTTCTTGATCAGGAAAAAACGGCCTGCTTTATGACGTCTACGGATATCGCGCTTTCAGCTGGGGTCAGTGAAGCGACGGTCATCAGGTTTTCTCGTAAACTTGGGTTTTCAGGGTTTACGGATTTTCAGAAGTACCTGAGAGACAACTTTCAAAAGGAATATAGTCAGATTTCACAGAACATCACTGTTCCTTATGAAAGACTACTGAAAAGCCTGGAAAAAGAAGATGCTGACTTTGTTGAAGAGTTTGCTATCAGCTCACAAAACAATATCTACAACACCATTTCAAACAATAAACAGACAGCGTACGACAAAGCCATCAACATCATACATTCCAGTAAAACAAAATATGTGATGGGCTCGCGCGCCAATATTGGGTTGGCGTCTTATACCTACTTTTTATTGAATTGCATGTTGCCAGACGTACAATTTGTAAGCACTCCAGCTGCCAGCCAAATTGATAATTTGCTGAATATTTCAGAAAATGATGTGCTATTGGTGTTCAGCTTTCCACGCTATTCAAAACTTGATGAAGTTACGGCAAAAATGGCCAGAGATTCAGGCGCAAGCATAATAGCAATTACCGACCGGCCAAGTGCTCCAGTTGCAGCCATGGCTTCTGTTGTTTTTACCGTAGATGTTTCCAGCCCCATATTTTTCAATTCATTTGTAGGAGCTCAACTGGTTCTCGAAACACTTTGCGCTGGGCTCAGCCGCAAGATTGGCAAAGCCAGCACAAACAGACTCAAGATGCTAGACAACTATCTTGATTTACTAAAAATATACTAGCTTTCATGCACGCCGCTAAAAACTGATCTCTCAGGGGTTTCAGCGCTGCCTGTCAGCAACGTATTGTCATTACGCTTCTGTTATCCAGCGGCGCTATCAATGCATTTATTTATCGCTCCATATTGAGGCATCAGGCTCTTGTTTCGGAGAGAAGTTCAGCGAATCCCTGCTCAATGGTGGCAAGCTGTGCCCCATTCAGGCCTTATGCAATAAACTTAAAGTCGAATGACAGTATCTTTTGCATAAAAAAGATACGACGCGTGTGTTCCATAAAGCACAGTTTTTACCCCTTCATATTACTGCGCAAAGGCCAGCTGCCTCTTCATCACCAAGGTCGACGACCTGCCTATTAATGGCCCCTATGGCTCATTGCGTAGGGGCTCCGCTTTTTTCAGCACATTGAAGCTGCGCATTTCCGAAATTACCAGTCCCAGCAGTGTCAGGGCTGTGCCTGCGGCGGCCATCAGGGTAATGCGTTCGTGCAGTACCAGCACGGCTGTGATGACCGTAACCACCGGCACAAGGTAGATGTACACGCAGCTTTTTACCGCACCCAGGCGCTGTATGGCGAATGTCCAGGCCACAAAGCACAGGGCCGAAGCCCCCAACCCAAGAAACAGCAGATTGGCAGCGTTGGATAAATCAGCCAGCCGTTCGGGCTTCCAGGCAAAATCCATAAAGGGCAACGCTGGCAGCATGAACAGCAATCCATAAAAAAAGCAGCGCCGCGTAACCAGCAGGCCGTTGTAGCCAAAAGCCATGAGCTTGCGCGTGAGGATGGAATACCCCGCCCACGAAAGCCCCGCCAGCACGGCCAGCACATCACCCCAGGGATTGAGCCGCAGTTGGGTGCTGCCACTGAAGCTGATAAGGGCAATGCCCAGCATGGCCGCCACAAAACCCAGAAAAAAATTCAATCCCGGCCGCTCGGCCCGCAACAGCCAAAAGGCCAGCAGACCCGCAAAAAATGGCGAGATAGCCACAATCACGCCCACATTTGAGGCAAAGGTGTAGGTGAGGGCGATGTTTTCCAACAAAAAATACAGAGTTACGCCGCACAAGCCCGCGAGGGCAAACAGCGCCTCCTGCCGCCTGTCTGTCAGCCGCAAAAAGCGGGGGCAAGCCAACCACAGGGCCGCGTAGCCCAGCAAAAAGCGGAAGAACAGGATTTCCACCGGCGAAAATGCGCGCAAGAGCACCTTGGTGGAAATAAATGTGGTTCCCCACACAAGAATACAGAACAGAGCCGCCAGATGCCCCGCAAGAGCCTTGCTGTGTGCCATTGGTCACCAGAATATACGCTTGTCGGGGTAAGCCAACATCAGCGCAGACAAAAAAGGATAGCGGCCAAAGGCCGCTGCATGCGGGCTGCGGCTGGGCATGCCAGCAGCGGCGAGAAGCATTGCACGGGCCGCCACTTTGCGCCAGGGCAAAACAGGCGGCCCGTGCAGATATCAGTTGCGGTGGTGGTCGGCCAGTCCAAGCTCAATGAGCTTTTCAAGCAGCTGGCCAAAATCCATGCCCACGGTGCGGGCCTCGCGCGGCACAAGGCTGGTGGCTGTCATGCCCGGCAGGGTGTTGACCTCGAGTATGGTCAGGCTGTCGTCCGCGCCCAAGATAAAGTCGGCCCGGCTGTAGCCGCGCAGGCCAAGGGCCTTGTGGGCCTCAAGGGCAAGCTCCTGCACCCGTGCCGTAAGGGCCGGGCTTATGGGCGCGGGGCATATCTCGCGCGCGCCGTCCTTGGCGTACTTGCTTTCGTAGTCAAAAAAATCCCCGGCCACAGGCTCGATCAATATGGGCGGCAGGGCCGTTTCACCCAGAATGCCGCAAGTTACCTCGCGCCCTGCCAGCACGGGCTCGATGATAACTTCATCGCCCGCGTCAAAAATGCCTTGCAGCACGGCGTCAAGCTCAGCCTGGTTGGCAGCGCGCCCCATGCGCAGCGAAGAGCCGCCGGTATTGCTTTTGACAAACAGGGGATACGGCAGCGAGGGCTGCCAGCCCGCCTTGGGGGCGCAGGGCAAAAATTCCCAGTTTGCCGTGGGCAAACCGGCGTGACGAAAAATCTGCTTGGCCGCGCTTTTATTGAGCGCAAGAAACGAACCAGCAGGGCCGGATCCCTGATAGGGGCAGCCCACGCGCTCAAGCATGGCCTGCACTAGGCCGTCCTCGCCGGGCGCGCCGTGCAGGTTGATGAGCGCAAATTCGTGCGCCGCTGCTGTTTCCAGCAGGCTGTCAAAGCCCGCGAGCAGGTCAAAAAACGTTACTTCGTGCCCGCGCTCAACCAGCGCCTGCTGCATGGCGTGCGCACCGTTGAGCGAAACTTCGCGCTCAGTCGACCACCCGCCCGCAATTAAAAGAATTTTCATGTAGGGTCCATCCCAGCTGCGCCTCAAGGGCGCTTTCAATATTTTTTCCCTGTCTATAGGCCACGCCAATGCCCTCGCGTGAGGCCGCGTTGCGGCCATAACGCTCAAGCAGGTCTTCGTACCGCTCTTCTAGCGTAACGCAGCTGTCGTGGCGTATGCGCTTGTCGGCGTAGATGACAAAAAAAGGCAGGGAACAGATTTCCGGCCCTTGGGGCAAGGCCCACGGCCACCAGACATGCATCATTACCCCCTGGGCAATGGCATAATTGCCAGTTTCGGCCACTGTCCAGGCTGCGCCAATCTGCGCATGGCTGCCGCCGTGCCTGACGCTGTAGGTTTTGGCAATGTCGTGCATCAGCCCCCCAGCCCGCACCTCTGGCACGCGTACTGCAAAGCCCATGTCGGCTGCCCGCTGGGCCAGAGCCGTGGCCACATGCGCCACCAGCAGCGAATGCCGCCGGATGTTGGGCAGCATGGCGTATTTGTCCCACAGGGCAAAGCAGGCTGCATCGTTGGGCACTGGCCGCTGCGCGCCCGCACGACAGAGCGATGGCAAGGGGGGCAGATCGGCCAGGGGACGATTGCCTTCTGTCAGGGGTTGCTGTGCGGTGGAAGGTGTGTTCATTGTTAAAGTATGCCACTGCAAAACCGCGATGGCAAGATTGGCCCCACCCACTTGCGGATTGAAAGCCGTCGCCCATAAAACAAAGCCATCCCGCTGCCTGGGGGCAAGGGGATGGCTTTCAGCAATGTGCAAAAAATACAGGGCCGAGGCTACTGACCAGACACCTTGCTGCCAGAAGACTTGGCGGTAGAAGGCTTTGAGGTGGAGGGCTTGGCAGCCTTGGCCGGGGCTGGCTTGGCAGACTTGCCGGGAACGGCCTTCGCCTTGGTGGGCTTTGCCGGGGCAGGCTTGACGGCGGGCTTGGCCGCAGTTTCAGGCGAGGGCGCGCCGTTTACCATGTCTGACAGCGCCAGAATGGTATTGGCGTAAATGCTCGCATGGTTATAGGCCATCAACAACTGGTGCTGCCGCGCACGGGGCTGGCCAGGCTGCCAGCCGTGCTTTGCCAGATAGCAGGACAAGCTGGCCACGGCATCGGGTATGGTAAACAGGTCAACCTTGCCGTCACCGTCGCCATCCGCCCCGTAGGTGGAGATGTTGGAAGGCATGAACTGGCACAGGCCCACCGCGCCGTAGATGGAGCTGGGCAAATGGTGCGGATCAATGTTGTCGCGCAGCATATGCTCCACCAGGGCCTTCACTTCCTTGTAGGCCCAATCGGCCCGCTTGGGCATGATTTCGGCAAACCAGTCAAGATGTTCCTCGTAGCCGGGCATGCGCGACAGCCATTCGGGGATATCTGAGGGCTGACGCGTCACGGCCATGCTGGCAAGGGTGTAAAAGGCGTTTTCGGGCACATCGGCCAGCACCTTGCCCAGCCGTGTTTCCACAAAAAGCAGCGAAACAGCGATGGACGAAGGCACGCCAAAGCGGGCGCTGGCCTGATCAAAGGCGCGTTTGTTCTGCGCCACAAAATCACGGCACAACCGGGCATTGGCTTCGGTCAGCACGCCCTTGTAATACTGGGCTGCCGGAGTGGTAGACGGAGGCTTGGGAAAAAACTTGCGGTTATACAACTCACGCATTTTTCTGCCCATGGGCGACTGCGTGGGCGTGGGGTTGAGCGATGCCAGCAGCGCATCCACACGCGGGCCAGAAAGGCCATCTGCCGCAAGCCGTGCGGCAAGGGGCTTCCACGCGGGTGCGATCACGCCTGCCCCGACCGTAGCTTGAGGCTGGGCGGGCGCAGACGGGGGCGCGTAAGCGGGGGCCGCGTTCTGGGCAGGCGCGGTGTACCCATAGGGCTGGGCCTGGGGTTGACCGTAGGTAGGGGCAGCACTACCCCCGGCATAACCGGGGGTAGCAGTGCCCTGAGAGCCCTGAGGCGAAACTGGCTGCGCAGAATACGGCGTTGTGTACGCAGGCGTACCCGCCACGGGTGAAGCCGGCAGATCGTATGACGTAATGCCGTCGCCGCCGCGTGCGGGCGAAGCGGCAGTTTGCGCGCCACTACAGGCACACAAAAACACACACCCCGCAATACTACAGACCGACCATACTTTTTTAAACAAAATATGGCCTGCCAATGCCGACTGTTGCATCATTTTCTATACTTCCTGTAGCACCCACGCCACGCGGCCAAGCATACGCTTGGTCAGCAGGCCTGCCGCCAGCTGGGTTTCAGGAAAGGCCGCAGCCTCTGAACGCAGCACATAGCCGTCCTGAGTGCTGTTCAAAAAGACCCTGCGCAGCACCACGCCCTCATTGGGGGCAAAGATGGCGTACACGCGGCCAGAAACCACATCAGTATCCAAAGTATCCACGCCCACATGCGCGCCCTCAAAAATCAGAGGGGCCATGTTGGCACCGCGCACACGCAAAACCTGAAGGCCATCGCGCGTGAGCGAAAGAGGCAGTGATATTTTTCCCGCTAGGGCGAGTGCGGGCCGAGGAGCGTCATCGTTGTAAACGCACTTGGCGTCGTAGACCGAATGGATTCCGCCCCGGGCCATGGCATCGCCATAGTGGGCAGCAGTTTCGGCAAGCGCGGCAGGCGCGTCTTCGGGCACATAGCCTTGCTCGGTGCGCAGGTACATGGGGCCAACGCCCTGCTTGAGCCAGTCGGGGTTGAGCCCGAACTTTTCAAACAACTTCATGAACCAGTCACCGGGCACGGAATTGCGCCTTTTGGCATCAGATATGCTGGACTGACGGATGTCCAGCACTTCGGCCAGTTCAACCTGCGTGCGGCTGTTGGTGGCCAGTTTGATGCGCTCGTATATCTCTGTAAAACCGGGCATAACTCTTCGACTCCTAGCGTGGATGTGACCCACGCATCAACGTTGCTGATTGAGCAATGGCGTTTCGTTAGAAAGCACCAACTTACTGTTCTCTTTTAGTGATTTACGCATGGCATCAAGCCAGCGCTGGTACGCGTAGAACTGGGGAGCCTTGTTGTAGGCCTGGGCATATGCCGCTGCCGCCTTGGCATCGCCCTGCCCCCGTTCAACCTGTGCAGCACGCGCGGCCTCTGCCAAGATAACTGCGCGCTGGCGGTCAGCATCAGAACGAATACGCGTCGATTCTTCCTCGCCTTCTGACCGGTACTGTTTGGCTTGCCGCTCACGTTCTGCCCGCATGCGACCAAAAATCGCGCGCTGGTTTTCTGGCGGCAGGTCGGTGCGCTTGATGCGCACGTCCAACACCTCAACCCCGTAGCCATGCATAAGGTCGGAAACCTTGTTGGTCACTTCCTTCATAATGGCTGCCCTGTGCGACGACACTACCTCTGTAAGGGTGTACGCACCCACAAGAGCCCGCAACTGTGAATAGACAACGTCGTCCAATCGTGCCTGCGCTCCGGGGATAGAACGCATGGTGCGGTAAAACTGTAAGGGATCAATGATCTTCCAGCGCGCGTAGTTGTCGAGCACAATGGCTTTTTTATCTACGGTAAAGGCCTCGCGCGAGCGCGCTTCGTAATCCAGCACGCGGGCATCGAAGTAGACCACATTCTGGATAAAAGGAATTTTAAAGTGCAAACCGGGTCCATAAACCTGCGAAAGCGGTTCACCCAGCTGCAATACAAGAGCTTTTTGTGTTTGATGCACGGTAAAAAAGCCCTGAGTGCCAATAATCAAGAGCACAAGAGCAACAAGCGTCAGCACCAATGGATTTTTGCTCATTATTTCTTCTCCAGCGTCTTGGGCGATGCAGGAGCGCCGAGACCGGGCAGGGTAAGGTAGGGCAAGGCACGGCCAGCGGCCGGATTATCCATAACTACCTTTTCGCCTGCGTTAGAAAGAATTTCTTCTACGGCTTCATAATAGAGCCGCTGTTCTGTAACCTTGGGGGCCTTGTCGTGCTCGATGCGCAGGGCATCAAAACGTGAGGCGTCACCTTCTGCCGTGCGCATACGCGTGGCGCTGTAGGCCTCGGCTTCGTTCACCATAGCGGCAGCCTGGCCTCTGGCCTTGGGCAGCAGCTCGTTGCGGTAGGCCTCGGCCTCGTTGATTATGCGGCTTTTGTCCTCGCGGGCGCTGGCCACATCTTTAAAGGCGTCAATAACTTCCTGCGGCGGGTGCACGTCTTGCAACTGCACGGCCAGCACCTGGATGCCAGCGCCGTAACGGTCAAGTATGGTTTGCAGCAGGTGGGTGGCGTCACCCTGAATTTTAAGCTTGCCGTCAGTAATGGCAGAATCAATCAGGCTGTTGCCGATAACCTCGCGCATGGCCGCCTCGGCAGCATTACGCACAAGGGCTGCCGGTGCGGTGACATTAAACAGGTAATCCACAGGATCACTGATTTTGTACTGAACACTGAACTGCACGTTAACGATGTTTTCATCACCCGTGAGCATGGAGGCTTCTTCTGGCACAGTGCGTACCTGCCCCTGTTGGAAGGTGGCCGTTTGCCCCACAGAGCGAAAGCCCACCTCGCCGCGCAAAACCTGGGTTACCTGCGGCTTGTAAACCGATTCGATAGGGACGGGCCACGCATAGTGGGGGCCGGGGCCCTCGGTGCGGTTGTACTTGCCAAAACGCAGCACAACGCCCTGCTCATCGGGGTTGATAATGTATATGCCAGAAAGCAGCCATAGGCCCAGTATGGCAAAAACAACCACAAAGATGGCCCGCCCATTGGGAAAACGCATACGGGCGATTTTGGCAAAAGGATTTTCGCCGCTACCGCCGTTACCGGGGCCGCGACCGTTGTTAAAGGGGGTGCGCTTGGCGCGGGGGGCTTCGTCCTCCTGCTCCATGTCGTCATTTTCATAGTCCTGAGGCTGACGTGGAGGAGGATTAGAACCTTGTTTTTGCCGTTTTTCCTGTAGTTTGTCCCAGTCCCAATTCATAAGGCAAGCGTATCCTTTAAAAAATGTGTAGCACTGTGGCCGATTACATAGGGTCGGTCATCTCGCCACCGAAAGAATTACTGAAGAAAGAAGAGCTAAACATGGCACTGTTGCGGTGTGAACAAAAAGGCTTTTTCCCCGCCATAAACGGGCATCTTGTAATATATAGATACAATCATGAAGAAAGTCAATACAACATAGTTTTTTAGTATGGTTTAAAAATACTAATACATAAATTACAGCTAATTGTAATTTTAAAAACAGGGCAGACCCGCTCCCCGCACGTGTAGATCATTTTAATGACGAACTAAAAAGCGTGCTGATCATTTTTCTCCACGCAAAAAGACATAACCGCGCAAGACAAGTTCACGCTTGCGGGTAAACAAGTGAAGAATGGCTGCGGGCTTACAGCCCCACTGCCATTGTTGGACAACACATCACTACTAATAAGCCAGCGAAACAGCGGTATTTTTATCCATGGTTACGCTAGGGCTACGCAGCACTGCACCCGCCAGGGGCACGACCCGCACAGCGCTTACAACGTCTGCACGTACATCAAAACCGGGGGTGTAGGCAAGCTCCCCGCTGTTACCCAGGCTTTCACCACGCCAAAGCGTGACGGCAAAAAACAGCGCGCAACACAGCAGCGCGGCGCTCAAAGCCATATAGGGAACCGACTTGACGCGATTCTGGCTGTTCATGACGACTCCTTGCGGCAGCTTTTGCCGCCGCCAAGTTTTCGTCAATTAATGCAAAAATCGCGCCTAATATCTACTGACGCAGGCGGGTGCACTCCTCAATAATGCGCGTAAGTTCTGCATCATTGGGCAACTCCTTAAGCCCGTTACGGGCATGCCCCATGGCGCGCACATATTCGCCAGCGTCCATCATGGCTCTGGCCATCATACCAAAAATGGCCTTTTCGTCCTTGTAGTGCTTGAGTGCTTCCACAAAGCAGGCGTCTGCCTCTGTGGGCTTGCCTGCGGACAAAAACTTTTTTCCGTCGCTAAAGCAATGGTCGAGGCTGAGCTTGCGTTGCAGGGCAGACTGATATTCTTCTTCCTTTTCCTGCCCTTTGAGCGTGCGGTATACCTGCGAAAGCTGCTGCAACACCTCTTTTTCCGCACCCGGCGCATAGGCAAGCGCCGGAACCCCAGCTGCCTTCAGATCCGGGTCGGCTGCAAGTTCGGCAAAAGCCGTGCGAAAATCGCCGCGCAAATCCAGCGGCGCGCTCTGCCCGCCCAGTTCTTTAAGGGCTGAAATGGTCAAAAACAGCGCTCTTTCCGTATCGTGACGCGAGCAGCAGGCCTTGGCCCGGCCCAGATCTTCCCTGATTTTGCGTGCGTTCATTATAGCCCCTGAGTATTTTTTGCAGCCTGGGCATGCCGTGCAAGCACCTGCCGCATGGATTCTGCCGTGTCTGCATCCATTTGATAAGACATGATATGATCTCTGAAACGATTGTTCAGCCCGGCCGCCACATGGGCCAAATCGCGCTGAAACTCCTTGTATTCCCGCCTCTCCACCAGCCGCACCCGGCCCTGGCTGTCCACATCGTCCACAACATAACGCCGCATGGGAGCCAGCGACCGCAGACCAGAATTGTAGAGAATCTTGTTCATAAACAGTTTGCCCATGCACAGATTGTCTCTGATGACGAGCTCCCTGTGCAGCCTGCGCTTGTCTATGCCGCGCGCCGCGTAGGTCTGGCGGGCGTCGTCGTCTTCCCTGATATTTTCAAAATATTCCGGCCCCAGATAATAATACTGCGGCAGGCCCGCAGCCTGCATGCGCAAGCCATAATCGCCGTCTTCGCCGCCGTAGAGACCGTATTCTTCGTTCCACAAGCCCAGCTTTTCCGCCACAGCCTGCGGCACAAGCACGGCCTGACCGGGCAGATTGCCCACGCACAGGCCCAACTCGCCGTGCGGGGTCTGCTGGCAACCGGGGGTTTTGCGCAGCATTTCGCGGTTAAACGCGCCGCCAAGGTTCGAGAGCGGTTGCCCGTGGCTCCACAGGGCCAGCAGATCGCGCAGCCAGTGCCGCCGCATCATGGCAGTATCGTTATCAAGCTTCATGTACAGCGGCGCGGGCACAAGCTCCCAGCCCACGTTGGCCGCACAGGCCACGCCCATGTTACGCGGCAGCAAAAAAAGATTGTCTATGACCCCCTCGCCGCGCAGACGCAGCAGGGTTTTTACCAACTCCGGCTCGCTGCCGTTGTCCACCACGGTGATCTGAAACGGAACCTCGCGTGAGGTTTGGGCCAGCGCACGGACGGCGCTTTCTGTGGCTGCGGGCCTGTTAAAAACAGGAATGGTCACGTTGCAGAGCGGCCCCGCAAGGCTCGCCCCGGTGCTGGGCTCGTGCATGTGTGCTCCGCTGGCGCAGCTGCGCCCGCCGTCTGCCTTGGCAGCCGACAATATGGACGATGGTAGAGAACAGGCCCGCAGCCGTCAAGACAGGTAATTGACGCTCACGCCCGGCGTTGGTAGGCTTGCCGCCGCAAAGCCGCCGCCAATTCTGCGGCAGGCGCAAAGGAGAACCATGGCGCGCGTACTATACGGTATTCACGGCACAGGCCACGGGCACGCCATGCGCGGTCTGACCATTGCCCGTCGCCTTTCACGGCACGAATTTCTTTTTGTGGCAGACGACGACGCGCCCAAGATTCTTGAGCCGGAATTTCCCGTGCGCCGCCTGCCCAATCTGGGCACGGTGTTCAAAGACTACAAGGTGGACATGGCGGCAACCATTGGCCGCGCCCTTCCCCTGTTGTGGCACAGGCAGCGTTATATCGATCAGGTTTCTCGCCTGATCGACGAATTCAAGCCCGATGTCTGCATGACCGACCTTGAATACTTTGTTCCGCGCGCGGCAGAAAAGGCGGGCATACCCTGCCTTACCCTCGACCACCAGCACATCATCACCTGCTGCCAGCACAACCTGCCGCCCAACATGTGGTGGGATACCTTTGTGCAGGGCCTTACCCCGCGCTATCTTTTCAGGCCCACGCCAGAAAACCTGATCATTTCCTTTTACGCGCCGCCGGTGCTGCCCCAGTACAAGGCGCGCGTGGCCCCGCCCATTCTGCGCGACAGCGTGCTTGCCCTCAACCCGCGTGACGACGGGCATGTGCTTGTGTACCAGAGCAATTCAACCCACCGCAAACTTGTGGACTTTTTGCGCGCCGCCACGCGCAAGACCTGCTATGTTTTTGGCTATGACCGCACCGAAGGGCAGGAAGACAACGTGGTCTTTATGCGCAAGAGCGAAGAAGGCTTTTTGCGGCTGCTCGAAGGTTGCTCCTACGTTGTTCAGGGCGGCGGGCACACCCTCATGGGCGAGGCCCTGCACCTGGGCAAGCCCATTCTTACCCTGCCCCTCAAGGCCATGGTGGAACAGCGCTTCAACGCCCTGTACATAGAGCGCTTGAACTACGGCATGCAGGCCGACATGCTCACCCTTGAGCCAGAGTTGCTGCAAAAGTTCGAGGCCAACCTGCCCGCCTACAAGGCCGCCATTGCCGCTGGCAACTTCTGCGGCAACGAAACCGTTTTTGGCCTTGTGGACCACTTTATCCGCAACGGTTCTCTGCCTGTACACGGCAACCCCGCCGTGCAGGAGTAAACACAAAAATTTGCGCATATTGTGCTTTTACACTGCAAGGGGCTGGTCATCTCACACACGATGGCCAGCCCCTTGTGGCGTTTTGCATGGGCAAGCTACGCCGCAGGGTATGGCAGGCATCATAATTGGGCGCTGCGCTTGTCATTTATATTGAAAAAGTCTAGATTTCAGCGATATTTTTTCCTCAAATCCATAAAAGAGGCTTTCGCATGGACGGCATCCGCTATATTCACGCCGCCGATCTGCATCTGGACACGCCGTTTCAGGGTCTTTCCCGCTCGGCGTCACAGGGCGCACATTTGGCGCGTCTGCTGCAAGAGGCCACATTCAAGGCCATGGAACGCCTTTTCCGGCTGTGTGAATCAGACAAGCCGGATTTTCTCATTCTTGCAGGCGATATCTATAATGAGGAAAACCACAGTGTAAAAGCCCAGCTCAAGCTGTGCGACGGCTGCCGCCGCCTGCGCGATGCCGGGGTGCGGGTTTTTCTGGCCCACGGCAACCACGATCCGCTTTCTTCGCGCCTTGCTGCCGTTCAGTGGCCAGGCAACGTGACCATTTTTGGGCCGGAAGCCGAGAGCCACACCATTGAAAAAAATGGTCAGGTGGTGGCCGTGGTGCACGGCATCAGCCACGAAAAAATCAAGGAAGGCCGCAATCTTGCCCGCATGTTCCGGCGCAGCCAGCAGCAGTGCTTTCAGCTGGGCGTGCTGCACTGCACCGTTGAGGGGCAGAGCAAGACTGACCGCTACGCCCCCTGCTCGCTGGACGACCTCAAGAACGCCGGGCTCGACGCCTGGGCCCTGGGCCATGTGCACGAACGGGCAACCTTAAGCGCAACGCCCTTTGTGGCATACAGCGGCAATGCGCAGGGCCTGCACATCAACGAGCCCGGCCCGCGCGGCTGCCTGCGCGTTACGGCCAGCCCGCAGGCGGACGGCACCTTTGCCTGCCGCGAAGATTTTGTGCGTCTGGGGCCTGTGCAGTGGGCCAAGGTACAGGTTGATCTGGACGACGTGGCCGACCTCAACGAGGTGGAGCGCCGCATGACCACCGCCCTTGAACAGGCCGCAGAATCCACCGACCCCGGCTGCGATGCCCTGATCACCCGCGTTGTTTTGCGTGGCCGCACCCCCCTAGATGCCGCCCTGCGCGACACCGTCAATCAGGAAGACCTGGCCGAAAGGCTGGCCCACCTGCAAACCGCCACCCCCAGTGTCTGGCTCAAGGACATGCTGGCCGAAACCAGCCCCGCCATTGACCGCGCGCAGTATTTGCAGCGCGAAGATCTGCTGGGCGAGGCCCTGCGCCTGGCCGACCGCATGGCCCAGGGCGGCGAAACCCTGCACGATGTGGCCGCCCCCGCCCTCAAGCAGCTGTATGAACACGGGCAGTTGCGCCACATTCTCACCCAACCCGACGATGAGCGCATGCGAGCCCTGCTCGAAGAGGCCGAACGCCTGTGCACCGATCTTCTGGAGGCCCGCTGATGTATATCCAGTCCTTCCACATGGACGGTTTCGGCATTTTTTCGGACGTGAGTGTTGAAAATCTGTCGCCGGGGCTTTCCATCTTTTTGGGCGAAAACGAAGCGGGCAAATCCACCTGCCTGGAATTTCTGCGCACCATGCTCATTGGCTATCCCGACCCGCGCAACAAGGAATACAAGCGTATTCCCGGCCCCCTGCGCGGCGGCCAGCCCGGCGGCAGCATGGATCTGTATGCTGAAGATCGCGGTCTGCTGCGCCTTACCCGGCGGCCCGGCAGCAACGGCGGCGTGCTCACCCTCACCGATGCCCAGGGCAAACCGTTGGAGCCAGACATGCTGCGCCAGATGCTCTCTGGCGTGAGCCGCGATGTGTACCGCAATGTTTTCGGCTTCAGCCTTACCGAGCTGGAAGACCTCAACAGCCTCACCGACGAGGGTGTGCGCAATGCCCTGTACGGCGCCAGCTTTGGGCCGGGGCTGCGTTCTCCGGGCGAGGCGCTCAAGCTGCTGGACAAACAGGCCGACGAAATTTTCAAAAGCGGCGGCAGCAAGCCCAGCCTCAATGCCGCCCTGCGCCAGCTTGCCGAGCTGCGCCAGCGCAAGGCCCTGCTTGAACAGGAATGCGCGGGCTACGACAGCATGGCCATGGACCTTGCCGAAAAACGCGAGGCCCTCACCAGTCTGCGCCACCGCAAGGTGCAGCTTGAAGAAGAACGCCGCGTGCTCGAGCGCCGTCTTGGCGTCTGGTTGCAGTGGAACGAATGGCGCATGGCCGGTGCGCGCCTTGAGCGCCTCAACCCAATCAGCGCGTCCTTTCCTGAAAACGGCAAGGAGCGGCTGGCCCGCGCACAGGAAGCCCGCGAAGGCTGCGAACGCCAGTGGGCCGCGCAGATGGAAAAACTCAGCCGTCTGCGCCAGCGCCGCGACTCCATTGAAATCAACCGACCGCTGCTGGATGCCCTGCCCGCCCTGCGCCGCATGGCCGAACGCAAAAGCGGTTTTCGTCAGGCACTGGGAGCCCTGCCCGCGCAGGAAGAAGCCCTGCTGCGCGCGCAGGAAGACCTGAGCCGCGAGCTTTCGCGTCTGGGGCCAGACTGGACATGCGACCGCATCCGCACCACCGACCGCTCGCTCTTTGCCCGCGAAGATCTGGAACGTCAGGGCAGGGAAATGCGCACGGCGGCATCTGCCCATCAGGCAGCCGTGGACAGCCTGACCCAGGGCAACCGCGAGGTAGAAAGCGCAGAGCGCGAAGTTGCCACCAATACGGCGGCCCTTGATCTGCTGCCCGCACCGCCAGCCGCGCTGGACGACGACGCACGCGACAGCCTGCGCCAGGCCCTTGCCCGGCAGGAAGAAGCCCGCCGCCAGCGGCCCCTGCGCCAGCGCGCCGTGCAGGAGGCAAAAACCACATTTTCACGGGCATTCAATCCCCTGCGGCTGGTTGTGAACGGCCCCGCCGACAGCAGCCAGGCCGAAGGCCTGCTCGATTCCCTGCTTGCCCGGCAGGAGGAAGCCCTTGTCCTTGCCGCAGAGGTGCAGGAAAAAATGCACCAGTGCGACGATGCCGCGCAAGAGGTGCGACAGGCCGAGGAACAGGTGGCTGCGGTCAAGGCCCGCACCGAGGCCCTGCGCGAAGAGCAGCGCCACGCCAACGGCCCCAGCCGCGAAGACCTGGACGGTCAAACCCTTGCCCTGCGCAAGCTGCGCGCCCTTTCGGCCACTTTGGTCACCGAGCGCGAACGGCTGGACGAGCTCAACACCCGCATTGCCAACGAGCCGCCCGTTTCGCGGGTAAAAAACATTCCCCTGCTGGTGCTGGGCCTTGCGTTCTTTTTGGGTGGGGCCGCCATGCTGCTGGCCTACTGGCGCATGGGCATCACCAGCATCAGCCTTTCACCGGGGCTTGATCTGCCCGTGAACCTGTGGTCTGGCTACCTCATGCTGCTCTGCGGCGTGGGTTTTCTGGCGGGCGGCGTACCCCACAACGGGCCCGAGGCCAAACGCCGCAAGCAGGAACAGGCTCAGCTGCTCGGCAGGCGCGATGCCTGCGCCGCCCATGTTGCGGAACTGGACGAACAGGCCAGCCAGCTTTGCGCTGCGGCGGGCGTGCAGAGTATGGATCTTATAACGCTTGAAGCGCGCGAAGTGCTGCTTGAACACGAGCGCGAACAGTGCTTTGAAGAAGAACGCGCCCGCAAGGACATGGACGAGCTCAAGCACGCCATGGATCTGGCCCGCACCGAGGTGAGCAAGCGTCAGGCAGTGCGTGCCGAGGTAGAAGGCATTGTGCAGCAGACCCGCCGCCGTTGGCACGAATTTATGTTGGCCCTGCATGTGGCCAATGTTCCCTCGCCAGAAGGCGCTTCGGCCTTTTTTGCCCGCGCAGAAGCCGCCCGTCTTGCCTTTGGCGCTGTGGCGGCAGCAGAGGGCGAGCTGCGCTCTCTCGACGACGATCTGCACCAGACAGAAGCCCGCATGCGCCTTGTGCCCGCCGTGGCCGAGCGCCTGCCCGCCAATGCAGATTCCGACACCCTGGCCGAGGCCGTGCGTCAGGTGCTTGAGTCGTGCCGCGAGGCCGACGCTGCCCGCGAGCTGCGCATCAAGGCCGAGGCCGCACTGCAAAATTCGCAGAGTGAGCTGCAACGCGCCCGCACCCGTCAGGCAGAGGCCAGCGCAGAGTTGCGCGTGGCGCAGGAAAGGCTCAACGAGGCCCGCAGCCAGTGGACCGCCTGCCTGCAAGACCTTGGGCTTGGCACAGACCTTGACCCCGAAACCGTGCGTGAAGCCCTCAAGTACATGGAAAACTGTCTGGCAGCCGAGGCCGCCGTGCAACGCGCCCAGTCGCAGCTCAATCAGAGCCGCACAGAACTGAGCGCCCTGCGCGATCCTTTGCAGGCACTGCTGGCCCAGCTTGGCTTTGCCCTGCTGCACAATGCGGACAACCAGCCAGACTGGCTGCTGAGCCTCGACGCCGCGCTGGAATCGGCAGAGGCCATGGCGCAGGCCCACAACCACCGCAGCAGCCTCGACAACGAAGTGACGGAGATGGAAGACGAAGCCCGCGCCGCAGAGGCCGCCCTTGAAAGCGCGCGTGGTGCGGAACGCTCACTGCTTGCCATGGCCGGTGCGCACGATGCCGAGGAATTTTTGCGTCAGGCTGCCCTGCACGAGGAACTGCGCACCCTCACCCTGCGGCGGCAGGATCTGGAAGACGCCCTGCGGCTGGCGGCAGACAAAACCCCCTTGCAGGAATTTATCGATTCCTTTGGCCACGAAGATCAGGAAAGTCAGGAGCGCCGCAACGCCGCCATTGGCGAAGAGCTCACCGCCATACAGGAGCAGGAAGAAAACCTTGTCAAAAAAGTGGCCGATCTGGGCAACAAGGTGGACGCGCTCTCGCGCACCGACGAGCTCTCGCAGCTGTTGCAGCAAGAGGCCGCCCTTGTGGAAGACATGGAGCGCATGGCCTTTGCCTGGAGCCGCATATCCCTTGCCAGAAGCATACTTGAAACTGCCAAGCGCACCTTTGAGCAGGAACGCCAGCCAGAAGTCATACGCCTTGCTTCCAGCATCTTTACCCGCATAACAGGCCAGCGCTGGCGCGGCATCAATGCCTCGCTGGAAGACGCCAGCCTTGCCATACTGCCCGCGCAGGGCGAGCCCATGCAGCCCGAAAACCTCAGCCGTGGGGCGCGCGAACAGGCCTATCTGGCCCTGCGGCTTGCCTACATCAAAAACCACGCCCTGCACGCAGCGCCCCTGCCCGTCATCATGGACGAAGTGCTGGTCAACTTTGACCCGCAGCGGGCCGAGCGCACAGCGCGCGCCTTTGTGGAACTGACCGGCGGCGGCCAGGGCAAGGCCCACCAGCTGCTCTACTTTACCTGCCAGCCGCACATGGCCGAGCTGCTACGCAAGGCAGAGCCGCAGGCCGCCCTGTTCCATGTAAAAGACGGCAGCATCAAGGCCGCATAGCGCCAAACCATATACCTTCTGCACACTGCGGCGGGCGTTTCACTGAAGCGCCCGCCGCGTTTTTTTGCGCAACAGCCTGCAAGCATATACACCTCCCCCCCAGCCATTTGCCCCATAAAGCTCGCTTTAGGCGTACTTTGTTTAGGAATACAAGAATTCATGCGGGCTTTATTTTTTATTTCAGCATATTGAAAATTGAATTTGAAAAGTAATTTCATTTTTATTGACACAAAGCTCTGCCTGTGCCAGTGTTCCGCCATGCACATTCAGCCAAGCGGAGAAAATAATATGGATCAACATCCGGTAGTTACCGACCACGCTGGACTTTCCCACCGTTTCAGCCACGACAACCTGCACATATCTGTTTCATCCCGCTTTGATCCGCCGCAGGCCACTGCACTCATTCAGCTTCTTGAGTGCAATCAGGCCAACTGCAAACGAATTTTCATCGACGTGCGACACGTAGCCGACCCCCACCCCTCTGCCATAGATGCCCTCAAAACCTCGCTGCTGTTGGGCGGGCTGAGCACAGAGCGCATTGTCTTCAAGGGCAAGAGCGGTTTTGACATGGCCGTTACCGGCAACCGCGTGCTTATCGTGCAAAAGAAAAAACACGTATGCAAGGGCAACTGCGCCAACTGCAAATGCGGCCACAACAAACACCAGCACCACGCGGAAAACTGATCAACCGTTGGTACGGTGCCGCAAGCATCGGCAGGATGCTTTGCGGCCTTGATCAACCGCACGCATAAAGCGCGCTGTGGTTGGCTGTGGCCGCCACGGCAAGCGAACAAACCCTTTATGGAGGAGTAAGGAATGAGTTCAAAAGAAAGGAATGGTCTGCACCGCTTTAAAAAAACATGCATGGTCACACTGCTGGCAGCGGGCATGCTGATGGGCGTGGCCGGGGGGGCCAAGGCCGTAGAATTCAAAGCCAAGGGCGAATGGCTGGTGGGCTTTGGCGTGGGCGACGGCAACCTCAGCAAGACCACCAGGGACAATGCCGGCAACAAAACCAAGACCAACAACCAGGACCAGTTTGGCGCTTCGCAGCGCGTGCGCTTGCAGTTGGATGCCGTGGCCTCCGAGGCCCTTTCCGGCACGGTGTATTTTGAAATAGGCGATCAGAACTGGGGCAAATCTGACGAGGGCGGCGCGCTTGGCGCGGATGGCCGCGTTGTGGAAGTTAAAAACGCCTACATCGACTGGCTGATTCCCCAGACTGAAGCACGCCTGCGCATGGGTATTCAAACCACCACTCTGCCCAACGTGGCGGGCGGCTCTGCCGTCATGGATGCCGACGCCGCGGCCCTTACCGCCAACTACAAGTTCAACGACAACGTGGGCCTCACCTTTATGTGGGCGCGCCCCGTCAACGACAACTTCAGCAACAACTACATCGACCTGAACAACAACCAGTCCAGCACGGAAAAAGCCAATTATCTCGACAACCTCGACCTGTTCATGCTTTCCATGCCCCTGTCGTTTGACGGTGTGGATGTAACCCCCTGGGCCATGTACGGCATGCGCGGCAAAAACGCCCTGCGCGGTCTTGAAGCGGTCAACAATGCCGAGCCGTGGTCAACCAACGACGGCAATCTGGGCCTTACCCTGCCCGGCCTGACCCCTGGCTTCAACTATGCGGGCAGCACGCCGCTGACTGCTTCCACCACCAGCAAGCAGTATGGTTCGCTGTTCTGGGCGGGGTTGCCTGTTTCCCTCAGTATCTTCGACCCGCTGCACATCGAATTTGACATCAACTACGGCTATTCCGAGGCCATGGGCCGCTACGATGTGCTCAAGCGCGGCGAAGAAACCGTGCGTGCCAGCACGGGCCGTCAGGGCTGGCTGGCCAAGGCCCTTGTGGAATACAAGATGGATTGGGCCACCCCCGGCATCTTTGGCTGGTATGCCAGCGGCGACGACGGCAACGTCAAAAACGGTTCCGAGCGCATGCCTTCCATTGCCGGAGCGGGCAACTTTACCTCGTTTATTGGCGACGGCAACCTTTCGTGGAGCCCTGTTGCCAGGGGTTGCGACTGGACCATGAGCTACGCGGGCACATGGGGCATTGGCGCACAGCTGAAAGACATGAGCTTTATGGAAGACGTCACGCACACCTTCCGCTTAGCTTACTGGGGCGGCACAAACGCGCCCTCCATGGTCAAATACATGGCCTCTGCCTCTTCGTGGAACGAAGGCATCGGCGGCGATGGCCCCTACCTGACCACCAACGATGGTCTGCTGGAATTCAACCTTGTGAATACCTGGCAGGCCTACGAAAACCTGAGTGTGAATCTTGAACTTGGCTACGTTGCCAACATGATGGACAAAAGCACCTGGAAAAAGGCCGGTTACAACAACGGCGCTGGCAACGGTAGCTTTGAAAAGCAGGATGCCTGGAAAGCCCAGGTTGTCTTCCAGTACAGCTTCTAACCCACACTTCCGTTAACCGCGCCGATCCCTTCCCGGTGCGCCACATCGCCGCTTTCGCCAGCCGGAAGCGGCGTTTTGCTTTGCGCTCAACTATTTTGGGGCAGCATCCCAGGCGGCAAGGCCGCCTTCCATGTACTGTACATCAAAGCCCTTGGCTGTGAGCGCCTCGTGCACAGACTTGCTCACCGAGCCGCCGCGCACGCAGTAGATGGCCACGGGTTTGTCCTTGGGCAGCTGCGCGGCCCATTGGTCAATGTATTCAGGATTATGCCACTCTGCCCCGGCAATGGTGCGCGGGTCTGCCTGATAGTCTGCCTCGCGGCGGACATCGCAAATTGTGGCAGATTTATTTTGGAGCAACGCTGCAAATTCCTGCGGAGTAACTGTCGCACCCATAGTGCCCCCTGCTGGTCAAAAGTTTCAGGTGTTTATTCTACCACATCAACTGCCACAGCAAACCGGCCAGCCCGCTCAGGCCCACCAGGGCATGCATGGAAATTTTAAAGCGCACCAAGGCCACAAGCGAGAGCAGCGCAATTACCACGGCAAAGGCGTCAAAACCTGTGGCGGGAAAAAACGTGTTCCAAGCAAAAAACACACCTATTTTGAGAATAACACCAACAACTGCGCCAGATATGCCCGTAAGCGCGGCATTGAGCTTTTTGTTGGCGGTGATGGCCTCAATGTAAGGGGCACCCGCAAATATAAACATGAAGCTGGGCAAAAAGGTGGTAAAGGTGGTGAGCAGCCCGCCCGCTATGCCCGCTGTCAGCGGTGTGAGGTTGCCGGGCTGGTTCCATGCGGCAATAAAGCCCACAAACTGCGTTACCATAATCAGCGGGCCGGGAGTGGTTTCTGCAAGGCCAAGGCCCAGCAGCATGTCTTTTTCTGTCAGCCAGCCCAAATTGACGGCATGCTCCACGATATAGGCAATGACAGCATACGCGCCGCCAAAGGTCACAAAGCTGGCCTTGGAAAAAAATACGGGAATCTGCGACAGCATGTCTGCCATGCCCCTGGTGGCAAAAACGGGCAGCACAACAGCCAGCCATATTACCACAAAGATGCCCACCACCCTGAAAAGATGCGACAGGGGCGGCAGATGGGTGAACGATTCCTGCGCTTCAACCATACATTCGTTGGTTCCCGGCATTTTCTGACAAAATATATCTGGCCGCACTTTGCCAAGCATCACGCCAGCCACACCGGCCAGCACCACAATGGCCGGAAAGGACACGCCAAAGAACTGCCCCAGCACAAACGAGCCGCCCGCAAAAGCATACAGGGCCGGATGCTTGAGCGATTTTTTTGAAAGCCGGATGAGCGCTTCAATAACAATGGCAACCACGGCTGCGGCAATACCGTGGAAAATTCCTGCCACCATGGGAACCTGCCCCTTGGCGGCGGCAAGCCACGCGAGAAAGAGCATCAGTATCACCGAGGGAAACAGAAAACACAGCCCGGCGATGGTTCCGCCCCAATAGCCGTTGAGCCGCCATCCAATATACACTGCCAATTGGTGCGCCTCTGGCCCCGGCAAAAGCATGCAAAAGTTCAGCGCCCGCAAAAATACCTTTTCGCTGATCCATTCCCTGCCATCCACCAAGTTTTTGTGCATCATGGCGATCTGCCCCGCAGGCCCGCCAAAGTTGATGAAACCCAGCTTGAACCAGTACCAAAAGGCTTCGCGCAGGCTAACCTGTGGCGCGGCATCGTTCTCGCTCATAAATTTCCCTTGCCTGTCAGGCCGATTGTACAACAAAAACCCTCGGGGCTGCCGCACACAGGCGGCATCTGGAAACCTGAAACTACCTTACGGTCTGCCTTGTGGCAGATCAATCGAGTTCTGGCACATTGCACAAAATACGGACCTGAACGCAGCACTAAACATAAAAGAGGCCGCCCGTGGGGCGGCCTCTGGCAGTCAAAGTGCGCTTGTTTGGGCTATCCCTGGCTTTTCATTTCACCGATAAGCCGTTGGAGCGCCTGCGACTGCTGGGCCAGATCGGTAACAGCTCTGGAGGCTTGTTCCATGGCCTGAGCCGTTTCTGCAGAAATGGTAGAAACCTGTTCCACCGAACGGTTGATTTCTTCACTGGCAGCAGACTGCTGCTCACTGGCCGTGGCAATGGACTGTACCTGATCATTCACAAGTTGCACGCATTCAAGAATATTTTTCAGCGATTCGCCAGACTGCTCCGAAAGCTTGGTGGCCTGTTCGATGGACTCGCCCGTTTGTTCAACGCTCTGGATGTTCTTTTTTGTGCCTTCCTGAATTTCCTTGATGGCCCGGCCCACTTCTTGGGTTGCGGTCATGGTTTTTTCTGCCAGTTTGCGCACTTCGTCGGCAACCACGGCAAAACCGCGCCCGGCATCGCCCGCGCGGGCGGCCTCGATGGCAGCGTTCAGCGCCAGCAGGTTGGTTTGGTCGGCAATATCTGCAATGACGCCCATGACCTGCCCAATGCTCTCTGCCTGTTTGCCCAGGGCGTCCATATCTGCCTTGAGGGCCAACGACTGCGAGTGCACGGTAGTGATGCCCTTAACGGCATCGTTCACTATCTGCGCGCCTTCAACCGCCTGCTTGCGGGCATTGTTTGATACATCTGCCGCCTGTTGGGCGTTTCTGGCCACCTCCAGCACAGTGGCGTTCATTTCTTCCATGGCGGTTGCGGTTTCGCGCACACGGCCAGACTGTTCATCTGCACCACGGCTCGACTGCTCGATCTGGGCAGAAAGCTCTTCAGACGCAGAGGTAACAATTTCCACCACGCCCTCAAGCTGGCGCGCAGCCTGAAGCATGCCCTCGGCCTTGGCGCGCTCGGCCTGACGGCGGGCTTCATCTGCCTCGGCGGTGGCCTTTTGGGCGCGTTCAGATTCTTCCTGAGCCTGCTGACTTTTTTGATCAGCCTCGGCTATTTTGCCCTTGAGGGTCGCCACCATATGCTTCATGGCCCCAAAAACGCCAATTTCCGGGCGGGCAGGGTCAAACCTTGCCTCCAGATCTCCACCTGCAATCTTTAAGGCAAGCTCGCCCAGCGATGCCGGTTCGTCGCCAAGCTGGCGCAGCATGTTGCGCGAAATAACATAGCCAAGACCAAGCCCCACCAAGACCGACAGCAACACGCCTGCTATGGTTACCATTTTTGCAGTTTCGTAATCGCGCAGGCTTTGGGTGCTTTGAGATTCCGCAAATTCCAATTTCATTTCCCCAATGCTGGTGAGAAGATCGGCAAGCTTTCTTACCAGCACCCGTCCCTTGGTGGATGAAAGCTCCTGCGCCTGTTGATTCATGGCCGGGTCTGTTGAGCTGCCCAACTCCACAATCTTGTTGTGCACGCCACGCCATTCCCTGATTAATTCATTGAGCTCTGCAAGCAATTTTTGGGCGGTTTCGGTTATAAAATAGCGCTGCATGTCTGCAAGATATTTGTCCAGTATGGCATTTTCCTTGCGCAGATTGTCCAGAGCCGTGCGGTTATCTTCATCCGTAGTGCTGATGATCAGATCTTTTTCTTCGCGCACAATTCTCAAAACTTCTATATTTGTCATCCGGGTCAGGTTCAAACCTTTCATGTGAACGGAGCTGAGTGCTTCTACAGAAGAAGACAAGTTATTCAAGCTTTTTACACCATACAGACCAACCATAACGGTGAACAGGCATAAAAGCAGACTGAGGCCAGACAATTTTTGCATCGTTGAAATTTTTAACATAATTCCATCCTCGTTCAGGATTTACCCAAAATATTGCGCTTAACCGCCATAGATACTCCGTTATATAAAACTCGGGTGAATTACAGATTTATTTAGATCAGTTTAGATGTTTTTTGTTACATATTTACGTCTAATGCTTTCAGTAATCCATATCAATTTTAAAAAATAAACGATAATACAACTCCATACCAGCTATTCCACAAAGATAAAAACAGCATTAATTTAATTGTTATATGTGATTTTTGAAATATATAATCTTTACGACAGATGCCATGAGCTACATAATCAGCAAAAAACAGTATTATATTTATTCCCGTTCTCAATATAAAATTTTGTGCAAAACATCACAGCCAATAAAGCTTACCCTCACACGGCACTCGGCAACTTTGGTAAAAATAAATGACACAAATCGTTGCATACGCAACAAAACACCGTCACACGAGCAAATTCAGCCGTAAAGAACACCTCGGCAAACAAAAAAGACCGGCTGCACCCTGAGTGCAACCGGCCGTAAACTGATGATCAGCCTGCTTTGCGGAATCTGCGCCGACATCGTCGGCAAAACCCTGTTTACGAGGCGTCGGCCTCTGTATCGCGCACCACCTCAAAAATGGGCGGCAGCATGCGTATGGCCTCAATAAGCTGGTACAGCTGGGTGGCGTCGCGCACTTCTACGGTGATGCGCAGCTTGGCGCGGCCATCCACCTGATTGTCCATGTTCAGGCCGATAATATTCACCTTGTTGTGGGCCATAACCTCGGCAACCTTGGCCAGCACGCCCTGCTCGTTTTTGGCAATAATAAAGATGCCTGCGGCGTAGGGCTTTTCTTCCATGCCGTCCCAGTGCACAGAAATAAGCCGCTCTGGCTCCATATTGGCCACGTTGGGGCAGTCTGCGCGGTGCACGCTGATGCCCAGGCCACGGCTGATATAGCCTATGATGGGATCGCCCGGCACAGGGTTGCAGCACTTGGCAAAACGCATGAGCACGCCGTCCACGCCAGAGATGCCCACGCCCTCGCCCTTGCGTGAGGCGGCCTCCTTGCTTTCCTTTACCGTGGGGGCTGCCGGTTCGGCAGCGGCGGCGGCCTCTGGATGCAGCACGGCATACAGCCGGTTAAGCACCTTGCGCGGCGTGGTGTGGGCATAGCCCACGGCGGCCACAAGGTCATCCACACTGTCAAAATTCATTTCCTGGGCCACAATGGCCAGGTGGCCATCCTTGGTGGCTTTGCCTACATTAAGGCTGACCTTGCGCCCTTCTTTTTCAAGCAGGTCGCGGCCCAGCGACACAGCGTGGGCGCGTTCCTCGGTGCGCAGATAGTGCTGAATACGGCTGCGCGCCTTGGCTGTTTTGACAATCTTGAGCCAGTCGCGGTTGGGGTTGCGTGCGGGATCGGTGAGAATTTCGACCACGTCGCCGTTTTTCAGCTCTGTGCCAAGGGGCATAAGGCGGCCATTGATTTTTGCACCGCTACAGTGCTGGCCCACCTTGGTGTGGATGATAAAGGCAAAGTCGAGCGGGGTGGCCCCTTCGGGCAGTTCCTTTACATCGCCTGCGGGCGTGTAGACGTACACCTCGTCCTTGAACAGATCCATCTTGAGCGAATGCATGAACTCACGGGAGTCTGTTTCTTCGCTCTGGCGCTCAAAAATTTCGCGCAGCCAGGCAAACTGCTCAAGGTCTTTGCTGTTGACGCGGCCTTTTTCCTTGTACAGCCAGTGCGCGGCCACACCATGCTCGGCCTGACGGTGCATGTCTTCGGTGCGTATCTGAATTTCAATACGCTCGCCTTCGGGCCCAATGACCGTGGTGTGCAGGCTCTGGTAGCCGTTGGTCTTGGGCATGGAAATATAGTCTTTAAAGCGCCCGTGCACGGGCCGCCATTGCGAATGCACCAGACCAAGCGCCGCGTAGCAATCCTTGATATCCTTGACCAGCACACGAAAGGCCATGATGTCGTGCATTTCGTCCAGGGTCATGGACTGGGCCTGCATCTTTTTATAGATGCTGTGCTTGTGCTTGATGCGCCCGTAAACCTGCCCTTCTATGCCGTTTGATTCCAGCAGATCCTGAATCAGCCCCACAACCTTGCCGATGATCTGCTTTTCCACCACCTGATGGTTGTCCAGCCAGTGATCGATCTGGTTGTAGATGTCGGGGCGCATGTATTTGAAGCTCAGGTCTTCCAGGTCGCGCTTCATTACGTACAGACCCAGCCGGTTGGCCAGGGGCGCGTAAATATCCATAGTTTCCTGGGCAATGCGCTTCTGCTTGTGGCTTTTCTGAAAGTCGAGCGTGCGCATGTTGTGCAGGCGGTCGGCCAGCTTGACCATAAGAACCCGCATGTCGTGGCTCATGGCCAGGATCATTTTGCGGATATTCTCTGCCTGGGCTTCTTCTTTATTTTCAAAGCTTATCTGGCTGATCTTGGTGACACCATCGACAATATCGGCCACTTCTTCGCCAAAATTTTCGTCCAGCTCTTCAATGGTGGCCTTGGTGTCTTCCACCGTATCGTGCAGCAGACCAGCAGAAATGGTGGGCTCGTCAAAACCCATTTCGGCCAGAATACTGGCCACAGCCAGCGGGTGGGAAAGGTAAGGTTCGCCCGAAAGGCGGGTTTGCCCCGCGTGGGCGGTGGCCGCAAACACATACGCCCGCTGGATCAGCTCCAGATCGGCGTTGGGATTGCTGGCCGAAACCTTATCGAGAATTTCCTGAATACGAATCATGCGTAACATCCACCCACAACGTAAAATAATCTTTTCACCACTTCTGCGACTATGTTCCGACAAGAGCGGGCTTGTCAACGCCGCAAAGCGGCCAATGGCAGGAATACAGCCAACCCGCGCCGCACCCCGCAAATGCCGCTCAGCCCTTAAAATCATCATATCCGCCAATTCCAGCCAGTGCCTGCCAAACTTCCAGGGGCCAAAGGGCAAGACCGCTGGCAAGAGCGTGGGGCACTATCGTTCACGGGCCGTGGCCCGTAACGTGCGTGAGGTGGTTATTGTTGGTCAGAAATGGCCAATTGAACTCAGGGCTGCATTTGCGTTTTTTGCAAATCTTTAGGAATCCACCACTTTTCAAAATTATACATAATACCCGCCAGGGCTGGCGCTATGCCCTGAAAGCGCCGTTGCACCACAGGCAGGGCATAGGGCACAAACAAAAAGCAGTAGGGCTGGTCGGCTTCAAAAATTTCTTGAATCCGATAATACAGGTCTGCCCTTTTTTTCTGGTCGGGCGTGGATTGGGCCAATTCAAGCAGCTTGTCCACTTCGGGGTTTCGATAGTGCGTAAAGTTCAGCCCGCCCTCAAAGGTCTGCGACGAATGCCAGACCGAGTAGAGGTCGGGGTCTTGCGGAATTGTCCAGCCCAGCAGCACTGCGTCAAAGCGCCCCTTGTTGACAAATTCGCGTATAAAGGCCGCCCACTCCACAGTACGGATGCGCACGTCTATGCCGATTGCCTTGAGCTGCGACTGCATGACCGTGGCCGTGAGAATGCGCTGTTCGTTGCCCTGGTTGGTCAAAATGGTAAAGGCCAGGGGCAGGCCCTCACGGTCGAGCAGGCCATCGCCATTGTGATCGGCAAAACCCGCCTCTGCCAGCAGGGCGCGGGCAGTGGCAATATTCTGCGGCATGGGTTTGAGGTCGGGGTGATACGCCCACGAACCGGGCTTGAACGGCCCAAACGCCGGAACCCCCTGCCCCAGCAGCACACCGCTGATGATGCCCTCGCGGTCTATTGCCATGGAAATGGCACGCCGCACGCGCACATCCTTAAAGAAAGGGTGCTCCAGATTGAAACCAAGAAAAATATACATATTGGCCAGATACCGAAACTTGTGAAAACGGTTCTGCCATTCGGGGCCAGAGGTTTGCCGCAGGTATTGCAGGGGCGAAAGATCCATCACATCAAGCCTGCCCGCCCGCGTTTCCATAAACATGGTGGCGTTGTCGGGTATTATTCTGTACACCACCTCGCTGATGTGCGGCTTGCCCGCAAAATAGGTGGGCGAAGCCTCAAACACCATGCGGCTGCCCGGCTCCCACGATTTGAGGCGGTACGGCCCGGCTCCCATAGGCTTGCGGGCAAAGGGCGTGGAACGGATATTCTGCCCCTCAAGAATATGCCTGGGCAGGATGGGGTTCATCCAGGTTGAAACGGCGCGCGCAAAAAAGTGCTCGTACTGCACTTCAAAGGTGTAGCGGTCGATGACGCGCAGTTCCTTGATACGCAAAAAATCTTCGGCATAGGGGCTGCCGGTGGCCGGGTCTGCCGCCAGTTTGCAGGTAAAGGCCACGTCTTCGGCTGTCAGCTCCTGCCCGTCTTCCCACAAAATGCCCTTGCGCAGGGTAAAGCGCATGCGGCGGCCTTCGTCCTCCATGCTCCACGATTCTGCCGCCCAGGGCTCTGGCTGCAAATCCTTGTTGTAGCGCAGGGGTGCCACATACAATAGATCGGCTACCTCGTGCGAGGCAGAGTCGGAGGTGAGGTAGGGAATGAGGTTTGAAGCCTCGCCAATGGTGCCAAAAAATATACTTCCACCCTCGGCAGGAGGGCCCACCGGGGCTGCGGAATTTTGGGGCGCATCCACGGCTGATTCTTCAGGCAAGTCGCCAGCGCAAAGGGCCGAAAAATTCCCCAGTAGCATGCACACCGACAAAATAATGCAAAAAAAAGTTGTTTTTTTTGCGTAAAATACCCTGTCGCGGCAGTATGATATTGAGCCCAACATATTGATTGCGCGCTCAAAATTTATTTTTTTCATAAAACTCACGCTTCATATTGCTTTCGCCCCCATACCTGTGCTATTTATCGCAAACATCATAACATCGCTCCGTTTCTGGAATTATCCAGAAATTTCAACGGAGTATTTTGGGGAACCCATGAGTCGATCTGAACAGAGCGTTGTACGCGAAATGTGCCAAACTTTCCTGCACGATAGCGTGCCGGAATACATTCGCGACGCCGCCTACTATATCCTGTCCGAAGGTGAGGTGCAAAAAATAAATATTCAGGAGGGCGAGACCTGGGACGTGCAGGGCGTTATCCAGGGCGATGACCTTCAGGTCTACACGCCAAGCCTGAGCTTCACCATTACGGACCGCAGCACCCGCCATCAGTGCAACTGCTCTGACGCGTTCACTGGCATTTGTCGCCATGTGGCCGCTCTGGCATTACGCCTTGTGGAAGAACTGCGCAAGGAACAGGGCGACCCCGAAGAAACCCCGCCCCCCAGCACAGACTGGAAGCAGAGCTTCCGCAACTTCTTTTCTACCGACATGGAGCCCGAACCGGGCCGCCATTATCTCATATTTCGCTTTGAGCCGGAACAGGGCCGCCTGCTGGTTTCCTTTTTCCGTGGCCGACAAAACAAATCGGGCCTTTCAAGCGTGCACAACGAGGTAACGCTCGAGCAGATCATCCAGAACCCCGACTGGTGCGAATTTTCGCCCCAGTTGCCGCACGTTGCCCGCCAGATAGGCCAGCACCTTGATTATTACGGCCACCGGGTTGAAATTCCGCAGGGTCTGACCTCGTGGTTTTTCTGGTCTGTGCGCAAGGAATATTACCTGCTGTGGAAGGATACAGACAAACCCTGCCGCATCGAAAGCACGCCCTTTGCCCTCAAGCTCAAGCCCATTCTTGACGACGCGGGTTTTCGATTTGAAGTACTGCTCAAGCGCGAGGGTCGCCCCCCCCTGCCCATACGCGCTGGCCGCACCAACCCCAGCGACCGCAACCAGCCCGAAAGCACCTCGCCAGAAGACGCGCCCATCACCTTTCATGGGCAAATGCCGCTGTGGGTGTGCTATCAGCACAATTTCTACCCGGTGCAGACAGGCCTGTACCCCTCGCTTGTGCGCAACCTCATTTACGAACGACCGGTTGTGCCGCACGAAGAAATTTCCGAATTTCTCGACCGTGTGTGGACGCGCCTGCCCGCCTCTGAACTGTACGAACCGCAACAGTTCCTCAAGCTCATGGAGCCGGTCTTCCAGCCCGCTACCTACAATCCCAAGCTCTTTCTTGATGAAGAAGGCAGCCTGCTGACACTGGAAATCGACAACATCTACGAAACCCGCCACGGCGAATTTACGCTCAACGGGCCCAACCCCGACTTCCAGACCGGCAGTTATTCATACGACGGGCAAACGTATCTGGTGCGCCGCCATCAGGACGAAGAAGCCCTGCTGATGAACGAACTAAGCGGCATGGACTTTCAGGCCCGTTCAAGCAAGCTGTGGTTCCTTGAGCCGGAAGAAGCCATTGCCTTCCTGCTCGATTCGTACCCCAAGCTGATTGAAACCTACCGCGTCTATGGCGAAAAAGCCCTCTCGCGCTACAAGGTGCGCACGGCTTCTTCCAACATCACGGCGCAGGTAGTGAGCAACGAAAAAGAAAAGTGGTTTTCGCTCGACATCAACGTGGAGTACGAAGGCCAAAGCCTGCCCCTGGAAAAAATATGGAAGGCATGGACACGCGGCAAACGCTATGTGCAGCTGAAAGACGGCTCGTACACCAGCCTGCCCGAGGAATGGCTTGAAAAGCTTTCGCACAAGCTCACGGCCCTTGGGCTCGACCCCTCCAAGCCCCCGCAGCAGAAATTCAAGCAGTTTGAAGCCCCGGTGCTCGACAGCCTGCTTGAAGACCTGCCCGGCGCGGCCACAGACTCGTTCTGGAACAACCTGCGCGAAAAAATCCGCTCGTTCCGCGAGGTGCGGCCCATCGACCCGCCCAAGGCGCTCAACGCCAACCTGCGCAGTTATCAGGTTCAGGGCCTTTCGTACCTCAACTTCCTTTCGGAATACGGGTTTGGCGGTATTCTTGCCGACGAAATGGGCCTTGGCAAAACCGTGCAGACCCTGGCCTTTATCCAGCACATGATAGATGTGCACCACGATGGGCCCAACCTTATTGTGGTTCCTACCTCGGTGCTGCCCAACTGGGAGCGCGAAGCAGAAAAGTTTGTGCCCGGCCTCAAGCGGCTGACCATTTACGGCACGCGCCGCGAGGGCATGTTCAAGCACATTTCAAGCTCAGACCTCATCATTACCACCTACGCGCTTTTGCGGCGCGACCTGGAGGAAATGGAGAAGTACGAGTTCAACACCGTTATTCTTGACGAAGCCCAGAACATCAAGAACCCCAACACCATCACAGCCCGTGCAGTGCGCCGCATCAATGCCCGCATGCGCCTGTGCCTTTCGGGTACGCCAATCGAAAACAACCTTTTCGAGCTGTGGTCGCTGTTCGAGTTCCTCATGCCGGGCTTTTTGGGTTCGCAGCACGCCTTCCAGCGTGGCATTGTCAAACCCATCAAGGACGGCGATGCAGAAACTCTCGACTACCTGCGCACGCGCGTGCGCCCCTTTATTCTGCGGCGCACCAAGGCCGAGGTGGCCAAAGACCTGCCGCCCAAGGTGGAGAGCGTTACCTGCTGCGCGCTCGAAGAGGCACAGGCCGAACTGTACTCGGCCCTGGCCCGCAAGCTGCGCGCCCAGGTTCTGGCCGACGTGGACGAAAAAGGCCTTGCAAAAAGCCAGATGTCCATTCTCGATGCCCTGCTCAAGCTGCGCCAGATCTGCTGCCACCCGCGCCTGCTCAAGCTCGACATGCCGGGCTTTTCCAACAACCTGCCTTCGGGCAAGTTCGATGCCTTCAAAGATATGATTGTGGAAATTGTGGAAGGCGGCCACAAGGTGCTGGTGTTCTCGCAGTTTGTGCAGATGCTGCAAATCATCAAGCAGTGGCTGGAATTTTCGCAGATTCCCTTCTGCTACCTCGACGGCGCGAGCAAAGACCGCTTCGATCAGGTGGACAAGTTCAACAATACACCCGAAATTCCCATCTTCCTTATCTCGCTCAAGGCTGGTGGCACAGGCCTCAACCTTACCTCGGCAGACTACGTTATCCACTACGACCCGTGGTGGAACCCGGCTGTGGAAAGTCAGGCCACCGACCGTACCCACCGCATCGGCCAGACGCGACAGGTCTTTTCGTACAAACTCATCTGCCAGAATACGGTGGAAGAAAAGATACTCAAGTTGCAGGAAGCCAAGCGTGGCGTGGCCGAGGCCATTATTCCCGGTCAGGACACCTGGAAATCGCTTACGCGCGAAGACCTGGAAATGCTCTTTGACGTGTAGCTTCCGCCATTCCGTGCAGTAATAAATGGCAGGGCCCTCTGGCGACAGGGGGCCCTGCTTGCGTCTGGCGCACGAATCTGGGACGCAAAAAACCGCCCACGAGGGGCGGTTTTGAAGCATCCAAAGCAGCTGAAAACAGATCAGGTCTACGAAAGCACGGCCTTGGCCTCGGCCACGCGGGCTTCTTCCTCCCGTCCAAGCTTGCGCAGGGCGCGAGCAAGGGCCTGCCACGCATCAGGCTTGTCATGCAGACCAGCGCTTTTGCGGGCAAGCAATTCAGCCATGGCGGGGTCTTCGTTGCTGTCCAGATAGATATTGGCCAGCATGAGCATGGAGGCCGCATCCTGCGGGTTGCGCACAAGGGCCTCGTGCAGCAGCTCGCGGGCCTCGCTGCCCTTGCGCTGGCGCACGGCCACGCGCGCAAGATGCCTGCGGGCAAGGCTGGGCGCGCCAGGACGCGCATCCTCAAGGGCGGCTGCTTTTTCATAAAAACGGCGGGCCTCGGCCCTTCTGCCGCCCTGTTCGCACAGCTGCCCAAGCCTGATGTGGGCAAACTGGTGTTCGGGCGAAACTTTCACGCACTGGCGGTAATACTGGGCCGCAGCGCGCTTTTCGCCAAGCCCCTGACAGACCGTGCCCAGATTGTAATAAATCTGCTCGGCCAGGGCGGTATCTGGCCCGTGGCGCAGGGCTTCCATAAAGTGCCGCCGCGCCTCGTGCTGCCGCCCCAGTGCCGCCATGCACACGCCCAGCGAATTCCAGGCCATGGCATTGGCCTCGTCGGCCAGCAGGGCAAGCTTGTATTCCTCCACCGCGCCAAAAACATCGCCCAGGCTGTAGCGCCGGTCGGCGCTGATGTTGAGCGCCAGCGAATTGCACACGCCCACCTTGGGGTCGGGCAGCAGCAGGGCGTATTCCAGCGCCTTGAGGGCACATTCGGGCATTTCTGCGCGGTTGTACTGCAAAAAGGGATAGCCCGCGATGCCAGCGGCAGCCTTAAAACCACGGCTGTTCAGCTCGCTGCACACTTCCTGATACAGGGGCACAAGGGTTTGGGCGTCCACATCGGGATGAAAAAACACCAGGCTGTTGCTGCCATAGCGGCCAGCCAGAGGTTCGGGCAAATGTTGGGGCAAGGCTTGTGACTGCCCGGCCACTGCGCCTTCTGTCTGCCCCCCCTGCGCCTTTTGCTGGGCTGTATTCTGGGCTGTACGCCAGATGCCCAGCGCAGCTTCCACAATGCCTTGCAGGCTGGTGACATCATGCACCGCATCCTGTGGGGCTGCGCTCTGTGATCCCGCTGCAACAGCAGCCTCGGCAGTGCCCGGCTCTAACCGCAACAAACACAGGGCAAAGCGGCTGCGTCTTTCGGCCTCTGCGCCAAAGCGGTTCAAAAAGTCGCCGTGGCCGCACAGGCCGCCAGCGCATTCAGGCTGTGGCTGTGTCTTGGCAACAGCGGCCTTGTCGGCCCGGCCCCGAGATCTGGCCGTTACGGGCTTGCGCCCGCCGGAAAAATCCTGTTCGTCAAGGTCGGGGCTCAGCACCGGGGTTTCACCAAGCAGGGTGAGTCTGTCGCCCACTTCTGGCTGGCAGGTCACATCCTCAAGATGCAGGGCTTCGGCCACAGAATCCGTATCGCGCGTGTGCAGCAGCACCAGCTCGCCCTTGTAACGTGCCGCACCGCTCTCGGCCACGCCCCACAGGGCAAAACGCATGCCCTCGCGAGCCTTGGCCTGACGCCCTAGGCTCAGGCGCAAGCGCCCCAGCGGCAGGGCTTCCAGCACCATGCCGCCCTCTTGCAGTATACGCGCAAAGGGCATGATACGGCTTTCCACGGCATCCGCGCCTTCCGCCTCCTGCCCTGCCACGTTGGCAGCCAGACGTGCGCGGTCCATGCACAGGCGCGCCTGATCGTACATGGCAAGGGGCAGCTCGGTGCCGCGCATATCCTGCGGATACAGCGCGTGCCCGGCGCACAGCCGGGGCCGTACAACCTTGGTCATTACGGGGTAGGGCATGCGCACCGCTTCCATGCGCGAAAGGGCAGCGCGCGCCAGCTTGTGGCACGCGCCACGCCCGCTGGCGGGAAACAGCAGGGCTATCTCCCAGCGGCCAACGCGTGCGGCCAGCACGTCTGAGGGCAGCGCTTCGCGGCAGGCATCAGCCAGAGCTTTAAAATATCCTTCTGCAAAGGCATGGCCGCCGCGACGCACTACAGAATCGCCGTTGGCAAGCCGCAGCAGCACAAGGCCCATGCACAGCCAGTGCAAGGGGGCGGGGCCGCTTTCTTCTGCGCCGGGTTCTTCTAGATAGGCCCGCAGCCGTTCGGCGGCGTCTTCCATGTGGGCAAACAGCGCCTGCTCTGTGGCAAGACCTGTGACGGAATCGGTACGCATGGCCTTGGCCCTGGCCAGGTTTTCCAGCCCAAGGGCAACAATGGCGGGCAAAAATGGCAACAGGGGCCGCGCCTCTCGCGCCTTTACTCCATGCAACATAAATACGCCCAGAAACTGGTTTTCCCACCGCAAAGGCAGCAGCAGCCGGCGCTCGCGCGTCAGTAGCTGCGGCTCATCGGGCGCACGGCCAGTGGGAAAGTACAGGGCGTGCCCTGAAAAAGACAAAAATGAAGACAGTTGTTCACACAACAGACCTTCCATTGCCATGAGGTCTTCACGCGCAAGATCGAGCGGCGGGCAGTTTTTTTGCATCTTTAAATTATAGTTTGGCACGCGCCGCTTGTCTAGAAAATTTCAAGACTACACATCCAGCTTTATTGCAAAGCCCGAATAGCCACAAGATACCACGGGCCGTGGGTGCCCCAGGCGCAGGGGACATGGCGAGCCCAGCTTGATTTTGCCCTCCTGTCCGGCTATCGGTCTTCAGGAAGGGCAAAAAAATTTGCCGCCAAGCCGTTACAACGCTGTCACATGCTTGCCTGAAAAAAACATCCACGATAGACTGTCCAAAGTCGAAATTAGTGCATGCAACCACACATTGCGCGCCTTGTATCGACAAACTAAAGGAATATTTATGCCTGTTGCCACTTTTCCTCTCGGCCCCTTGCAGACCAACAGCTACCTTATCCACAGCGGCAAACAGGCCGTTGCCGTGGATGTGGGCGGCGAACCGGAACCCATGCTGGAATACCTGACCACGCACGGGCTTACGCTGGCGGCCATCTGCATAACCCACCGACACTTTGACCATGTGTACGGCGTGGCAGAACTGCAAAAAGCAACAAGTGCCCCCGTGTACATCAGCTCCGACGACGACTGCCTTGAAGGCACAGAATCGGCACAGGGCGGTCTGTGGGGGTTCCCCTCGGTTTCTGCCTATACAGCCCAGCCCATTGCCCTGGGCAAAACCACGTTTGGCGGCATGGACTGTGAGGTACTGGCCACACCTGGGCACACCCCGGGGGGTGTTTCGCTCTTTTTCCCGGCAGAAAACCTGGTCTTTACGGGCGATGCCCTGTTTTACCGTTCCATTGGGCGCACGGATTTTCCCGGTGGCGACCACGAGGGGCTGTTGCGCTCGGTTTCGCAGGTGCTCTTTGCCCTGCCCGAAGACACTGTTGTGTATCCCGGCCACGGGCCATCTACCACCATTGGCGACGAGAAAAAAAGTAACCCTTTTTGCGGTGAATTTACTCTATGAGCAAAACCCTGGTGCTTCAGTGCAGCCCCCACGTGGGCGGCGTGTCCGACTCTGTGGCCGACCTTTTTGCAAAAGGCATGGCTGAAGCAGGCGCTGACCTGCGCACTGTAGCCCTGCGTGATTATGCCATTGCGCCCTGCACGGGCTGCGGAGCCTGTTTCAGGCCACCGAACAACTGTGTTCTGGCCGGGAGACCCCTTCCCGGCCAGAAAGGCGATTGCCCGGTGCTGGATCAGGCCGAGGAAGTTTTTCAGCTTATTGCCGAAGCACAGCTGATCATGATCTCGTCCCCCATCTATTTTTATTTTCTGCCAGCGCACTTCAAGGCGCTTATCGACAGAACCCAGCGCTTCTGGGCCCTGCAGGGTGGCGAAGATCGGATTCCCATGCCGCTCTCGCGCGCAAAGCCCGTGCTTGTGGCCATGACCGCCGGCAGAAAGCGCGGCAACCTGCTGTTTTCGGGATCGCTGCTCTCACTCAAGTATTTTCTGGCCCCGCTTGATGCGACCATTCGCGAAACACGCCTGCTGCGCGGCCTTGAATCACTCAAGGATCTTCACGAACGCCCCGCAGTCATGGCGGCTCTGCACGCCTGGGGGCATGACTGGGGGCACAGGCTTGCTGCAGAAAATGCTGCGGCAAACTCCCTGGAATCACCCATTTACGGCCTGCCTACGGCCATTTCTGCAACACTGACTTCTGAAAACGCCAAGCCCTGACCAGCCCAACAAACTGCCTCGGCGGATGTATGCGCACTGCCAAACATCCCCGGCATGCCAGCCCCTGGCATAACATAAATATGCAGGGCGAACTTGCCACAGGCAGTATGTTCGCCATACTACTACTGCATGACAGGCATTTTCTCTAACCTCGCCTTCAGGCTGGCCCGATGGCAAAACAGGCTTGGGCTGGCCCAAAACCGCTGCGTGCACTGCCTGCGCCCCTTCTCGCCCTTGCTTCCAGCCGGGGAGGCTCAGGCTTCGCAAGGCCACGCACGTGCCATCGCCAACACCTCTACAAAAATTTCTACAGCCGCTTTTACAGACAACCAGCTCTGCCCCAGCTGCGCTGCGTTGCTCGCGCCCTACACCGGGCCGCGCTGCCCCCGCTGCGGGCTGCCGCCTACCAATCCCCACGAGGGCAATGTGCTGTGCGGCGCGTGCCTGCAAAGTCCCCCGCCGTGGAGCGCCGTGGCCTTTCACGGTCTGTATCAGAATGCCCTGCGCCACATCCTGCTGCGCTTCAAGTTTGACGGACACCTATACCTCGCCCCGCTGCTGGGGGGCTTTATGCTTGATGCCGTGGCCTGCCTGCCCTGGCCAGACGCCATCGCAGCCGTGCCCCAACACCCCGACCACCTGCGCCACAGGGGCTACAATCAGGCGCACGAACTGGCAAAAGCCCTGCACAAACAACTTGGCGTGCCTCTTTCAACGCAGTTGCTCACGCGTCCTGTTCCCGGCAAGGAGCAGGCACGGTTGGGCGCAAAGGCGCGGCACAGCAATGTACAGCACAGCTTTTGCGCATCGCCTGCGGCCAAGGGGCTGCACGTGTGGCTGGTGGATGATGTGATGACCACGGGCAGCACCATGACCGCTGCCACCAAGGCCCTACTGGCGGGTGGAGTCACACGGGTTGACGCTGTTTTTATAGCCAGAACGCCCCGCAACACACCAAATTAACCGACAAAATTTCAATCTTTGCGGCCATGTCACACAAGCACCACATGACAAGCCCATACTCTTGAGCTATACACAGAGCACACACATCAGCGCCTGCACGTTTCTTAAGCGAAACAGGATCAATCCGCCCGCTCACGCGGAGTGCGGCGTAGCCAGGAGTTTTCATGCCCAGCGCACACCCAACCTGTCATCTGGGGTTTTTTGAGTATAAAAATGCAGCCGTAGCCGCGCTATGGACGTTTTTATCCTGCCTGATATTTGCCGCCAGTGCGCAGGCGCAGGTTACCCTGCTCGTGCCCAGCCAACCCAGCGTTGAAGCACCCGCGCCCCGCCCCAAGGCTGAGACCCCAGCCAAACGCGAGGACAAAAAGGACGACAAAAGGCCGCAGGAAGCCAAGGCTCCCGCCGCCAAGGGCGACCTGCCCGCAGATACCGCAGCAAAGCAGCCAGATCAAAACGTACCTGAAGCCAAACCAGCCGCCAATGGCGATGCAGCCCCGGCAGACGGGCAAGCCAAGGGCGAACAGTCACAGCCTTTGGCACAATCCACGGCGCAGGCTGCCGCACAAGCCCCCGATGAACCGCAGATTAACGAAGAACTCGACGTACTCATAACCATGATGCGCCCCTTTCAGTACGAAGGGCTCGTTATGGATATGCCGCAAATGTTTGCAGTGCTGCGCTACGACAGCACAACCCCAATCAAGGACGGCGTAGCTCAACCCGAAAGGCGAGATCTGTTGGGTGATCTTGAAGAAATACGCTATCTTAACCAAAAGGCATGGGGGGCCAACGTAGCCCTCACCAAGCCGGGGCTCTACCAGTTCATCATTGAGGGCCGCCCTTGGTGGGATGCCGCCCACGGGCGCTATTTGCAGCACTATGTAAAAACCACCCTGCCTGTGTATGGCGTCGAGCGCGGCTGGAGCCTGCCCGTGGGGCAGCGCTTTGAGATCGTGCCGCTTTCCCGCCCCTTTGGCCTTACCGCCCCTGCCATATTTTCAGGTACAGTTCTTATGGACGGCAAGCCGCTGGCCGCCGCCTCTGTGCGCATGGCCCGCATAAATACAGAAAAGCGCACCGTGCCTACCTCGTGGCACGAAGATATCGCCGCCCGCACCAACAGCAAGGGCGAATTTTCCTTTGTGCTCAACCAGCCCGGCTGGTGGTGCTGTATGGCAAGTATTCCCGGTGACCCGCTCAAGGGGCCCGATGGACAGCCCAAGCCCCTGCAAATGGGGGCCATGTTCTGGCTGTATGTGGACAGTCTTTCGAGTGAGGCGCGCAAGCGTTAGGCACAACGAGATTTGATT
>SAAX01000152.1 GCA_009929215.1 Deltaproteobacteria bacterium
GAGCATAAGTATGTGGCTTTGCAGCAAACAGAGGGTGCAGCAAGGCCAGCATACGCCCCCGCAACGCGGGGGCGCTCATACCCGTGTCTTCAGCAGCGGCGACCGCCTCAATGTCAAAGTACACGCGGGGCATCATATCTATGCACTCTCTGAAAAGACGCCGCCACGAATGATGCAGGCCGTTAAAAACATGCCTTCGGCAGTGTCGGGGTCCATATCACCCACCCGCAGCATATAGCCGAAGCCAGAGGAATTTTTGTCGTTGCGGAAAAAGAGCTGCGCATCAAGGCTTGCGCCATTTGGTTCTACAGGAATGGCAAGGCCGCGCTCCGCATAGGCGGGGTACCATGTATCAATGGTGCGCAGGGCATTGCCCACTTTTTGGTCACGCAGGGCAGCCTGCCCGCGTTCCTGAACGCTGTGCTTGTCCTGATTTTTGGGTGCTTCGCCCACGCAATACAGGGGGCGGGCAAAACCCCGCGCCTTGTCTTCCAGATAGTTTTGTGAAGGAAACACTTCCAGTGCGCCGCGCACGCCAAAATCCACATCGGCCTCTACCAGCAGAGAGACATCGCGCTGTCCACGCAATCCGGCGGCAATATGACCTGCAACGGCCTTTTCGGCATCAGAATACGAATCAAATGTATTCAGGGGCACTTGCAGGGCATCAAAGCAAACATCCATATCTGCCCTGTTGCGCACACGCACACTCACAGATTCCGCAATAGCCCGGTTTCGCCACAAAAAACGCCCATTGGCCAGATTGCGCGCATAGCGGCAGGCCAGTTCTGTAAGTCCGGCGCTGGCCTTGCCCTTATCAATAAAGTCGGTCAGCCCCGCCCGGAAGGCAAGCAGGTCTTCCATATCGTCTGTTTTGCCTGGCGCGCAGGCAAAGAGCGCGGCAGAAAGGTCAAGAAAGCGCACTTCAAACCGCACGCGCAACTTTTCAGCCTTGGGGTCAAGCTTGGCGGTATCCGTAGTCTGGATGTTGGAAACTTCTTCCCGAGTGGCGCTTTTGGCGCTGGAATCTTCCTTTTTTCCAGACTTATTGATGTTTTGCGTTCCACGGATGCCATGACGCACCACAGCAAGGGGCGACGTGCTGCCGTCAGCAAATACATTGAAAAAAAGAGCGTCAGTAACCATGAGGCAACGCTGAAACGAAAGAACACCGGGCAATTTTTTAAGCGCTTTTGCCATGATATTTCCCTTTTTACTGTTAGTTAGCGTTAATCCTGATATATTCTGAACACATCTGGCGTTGTCCACTCAGACCGCCACAGGCTTTGAGCTGCCGCGTCTTCATCAAGGCAGCGGCGTATGGGCACATACTGCACAAGACCTATAAGTGGCTCTGCAAAGGCATGCTCATATCCCTCGCGCACGCCAGACCGCTTTTCAAAAGGCGTAGTGGCAGCGTAGCCAAGGCAGGCTGCGGAAAGCCAGCCAAGGCCATCATTTTCGGCAGGCTTGTGCCCCAGCGCGGCCACAAACTGTTCCGCACGGTTGCCTGCACCATCTTTTTCAAGCATATCCCTGCGATCTTTTACAACGTAGCCGGTGCGAATGTACTCCAGGGCTTCGTGGGCAGTGCGGTGCAGGCAGGGCTTTGCCATGCTGGTGACAGCGCCGCCAGCAAGGCGACCCCCAACAAGCAGGGAAGTAATGCCTTCTGTGGCACCAAGGTCGCGAATGCCGACAACCAAAGACACCTCCATATGCGCACGGGCCACGGGCTGGAGCGACAATGCCTGCTTGTTTTTGGAGGAATAATCCGTGCCGTTTCTGGATGAACCAAAGGTATAGGACGCTCCACGGCGCAGTTGCGGATTAAACACGCCGTAGAATGAATCGCCCAATGGCGTATGGCTGTGCAGCACAAAGGCCATTGAAAGCACATCATCCGCCATATCCATTTTGCGCCCAAGGGCGTGTGCCATAAACCATGCCGCCAGCACTGGCGGGCCACCCATGAGAAAGGCTGCATTATACATGTTGGCCCCCTGAACGCGCATATGGGGCAGAACAAGATAGGATGTCATCGGAATGCCTCCTCCATCATG
>SAAX01000017.1 GCA_009929215.1 Deltaproteobacteria bacterium
CTACAACAGCATTGCGAAGTAGAAAAACAACCTTCTGCTGATCCGGGTTGACCATTTCAAACAGGATTGAGAAATCTTCACCCTTTGCGGTTCTGGCAATGCCCAGGGGCTTGATATAGGAACAGAAAAAGACCGCTTGTGCCTCATCGTCTTTCTTGGCTGCTGGTGTCCAGTAGACCCCGCCTGCCCTGATCTCAAACGGGCCAAAGACAACAATTGCCTTGCCTGCACTGGCAACGCTGCCTGCAAAAGTGCGCAGCCGTTACGGCCCACATGCCGTCAGACCCATACTTTGCCACAGGTATTTTGCCCATGCCGGAACCCCTCGGCAATAATTCCGCGCTGTAACCAGCCAGCACACAGCATCAGGAGCCGCCAATGCGCAAGCAGGACCGTGAATGCCTCGACCCGGCCTTTTTTGACGAAGTTTTTTCCACTGCCGACGATCTTTGTCTGGCCATGCACGACGGGGAGTATCCCTATGTGCTGCCCCTCAATTTTGTGCGCCAGGGCAACTGCATCTATATCCACTGCGCCCTTGAAGGCCACAAGCTCGACTGCATCCGCCGCAATCCCAACGTGGCCTTTACCCTGGCTGCCGACGTGCGCATCCACCAGGAAAAATCCACTACCTACTACAAGTCTGTGTGCGGCACTGGCCGTGCCCTGCTGGTGGAAGACCCGGCAGAAAAAGGCCGCGCCCTGGACGCCATTGCCCAACGCTATGCCGCCCTGTGCCCCACCCCCACGCCAGATGCTGCCCTTGCCCGCACGGGTGTTGTGCGCATCGACATTGTAAACATGGTGGGCAAGCGCAAGCTGCCAAAGTAACTGATTCCCGTCCTCGGCAGCGGCGCGGCTTCGCGCAATAACAAGCTGTAATTTAAGGAAGTCTGACATGAGCGGAGCTTCCCGCCTTATCCCCTTGCCTTCGTGCATCATGCTGCTGCCCGCAGGCGCGCACTTTTGGCGCAGCGGACAACCCGGCCTTGCCGCCGCCTGTATTGTGCTGGCCGCGCTGGCCTGGAGCCGCGCCGCCTGGGTGCGCCTGCTGCTTCTGCTGGTGCTGCCCCTGCTGGCCGCCCGCTGGGTCTGGAGCACGGGCCAGTTTGTGCAGATGCGCATGCTCATGGGCGAACCGTGGCACAGGCTGGCGGTTATTTTGCTGACAGTGGCCCTGCTCACAGCTCTGGCCACATGGCCCCTGCTGCGCGAAACCGCGCAACAGCGCTACCACAAGGGCGAAGCAACGGCGCACACACAGCTGGCTGCGCTGTTTCTGTGCATTGCCCTGCTGCTGCCCGTGTGGATCATGAAGCCCCAACTGCTGGTGCTGGAGAGATTTTTACCCCAATGGGGCAGCCTGCAACTGGCCTTGGCTGGCACCTGGGCCGCCCTTGCCGCTGGCTGGCTGAGCAGCAAAAAATCCCCACAGCTCAGAATGCGCCTGTGGCGCTTGTTTTCCCTGGTTTTTTTTGCCCAGCTGGTTCTGGGACTGCTGCTTGAAAGCCGCTTTTTACTGAGCGGTCAGCTGCATCTGCCGGTTCCGGGCCTCATTGCCGCCGCGCCCGTCTACCGGGGCGGGGGCTGGTTCATGCTGGGGCTGTTCACATTTTCTACCCTGCTGGCGGGCGCGGCCTGGTGCAGCCACCTGTGCTATTTTGGCGCATGGGATGCCACGGAGGCCAAGGCCTGTGCTGGCGGCCCGCGAGGGATCGCCCGCATGGACACCTCTGCTGGCGCATCCACCAACGGGGCAAGCTTGCCAGCGCAGCAGGCTGTTCCCCGCCGCGCGCCTGCGTGGCTGCCACACCTGCGGCTGGTCATGCTTGCCCTGACCCTTGGCATTCCCCTGTTGCTGCGCCTTGGCGGCGCACCGATAGAGGCAGCCCTTGCCTGTGGCCTGCTGCTGGGCCTGCTGGCCCTGCCCGCATCACTGCTTGTGAGCCGCAAGGCCGGATACGCGGCCTACTGCCGGGGGCTTTGCCCGCTGGGCCTGTTGGCCAAATGGCTGGGCCGCCTTGCGCCCTGGCGGGTACGGCGCACCGGCTCGTGCCGCCGCTGCATGGCCTGCGTGCGCGTATGCCGGCAGGACGCCATGAGTGATCCCGCAACCACCACAGCCCCCAATGCGGACTGTAACCTGTGCCGCGACTGCGTGGCCGTTTGCCCGCAAAAGGCGCTTTCCGTCACGTTTTACGGGCTGCCCGGTTCCCAATCGTGGGCTGGCCCCGCCTTTGTGGCGATACTGGCCGCCCTGCACGCGGCTTTTCTTGCCATGGCCCGCATTTAACGCAGGCATGGCACATACACTGTCAAAAGCCGATTTTACAGAATCCCTGTAACAAAAAATTCGAGGATGCCAATGATGCGTGTTCTGCGCCGCCTGCGTGCGGGAACCATGGCCCCGCCACGGGCTGACTGGAATGAGATTTTCTGGGCATGGGCTGGCAGCTGCCTTTCCATCATCTGCCTTGCCATGCTGGAACGCCTGAGCGCGCAGGAATGGAACCTGCCCCTGCTCATCGGCTCGTTCGGCGCGTCTGCGGTGCTGGCCTTTGGCGCGCCCCACAGCCCGCTGGCTCAGCCCCGCAACCTTGTGGGCGGACACGTCCTTTCTGCCCTGGTGGGCGTTACCTGCCAGCTGCTGCTCAGCGATGATCCAGTTCTGGCCTCTGGTCTGGCTGTTTCCACCGCCATTGTCCTCATGCACGCAACACAGACCCTGCACCCTCCGGGCGGCGCAACAGCCCTGATTGCCGTTATCGGCGGCCCTGGCATCCACAAGCTGGGCTACTGGTATGTGCTGCTGCCCTGCGCGGCGGGCGCCATCTGCATGCTGGCCCTGGCCTATGTGGCCAACAATCTTGCGGCCCGCAAAAGGTATCCCCTGTTCTGGTGGTAGCGGCTGCGAAAAATGATATTTCCCGCACCTGCACCAAACTTCCCCTTCCTCACATTCCCTTGCACCTGGCTGGCGGCTATCTGGCTTGCCAGCCAGAGCCAAAGGGCGTAGCGTCAGTGCCTTACTTTTATCGAGGTTATGACATGTCTGGCATTTCTTCCGCTTCCCCCCTGGCGGAGGGCCTGCGGCGCGCACTGCCCATTGTTTTGGGCTACCTGCCTGTGGGCTTCGCGTTTGGGGTTCTTGCAGTAAAAAACAACATTCCCCCGTCACTGGCAGTTGCCATGTCCGTGCTCATGTTTTCCGGCTCCGGACAGTTTGTCTTTGCCGGAATGTGGGGCGCGGGCGCCAGCGCACTTTCCATTATTGCGGCGGTATTTATTGTAAACCTGCGCTATCTGCTGCAATCTGCCGCCGAATCTCCCTGGCTGGCCGGGCTGCCGCGTGCGCAGCGTTTTTTGCTGGGTCTGGGCCTTACGGACGAAACCTTTGCCGTACATATCACGGCTTTTCAGAATGGCTGGCAGCGCAGCCTCACCACGCTCTTTGTCTGCAACCACACAGCCCAGCTGGGCTGGGTTTCGGGCGCGGCCATCGGCGCCTTTTGCGGCGAGCTGGTCAGCGATGTCAAACCCCTTGGCCTTGATTATGCGCTTACCGCCATGTTTCTTGCCCTGCTGGTGCCGCAGTGTGTCAGCCGCCTGCACGTGCTGGTGGCGCTGTTCACCACGGTGCTTTCCATCAGCCTCAAGGCTGCGGGCATGACCCAGTGGAATATTGCCGTGGCCACCGTGCTTGGGGCCAGCCTGGGCACATGGCTCATGTTGCGCAAGGCCCGCTGCGAGGGCACACCCTGCGACTTTGCCGCAAGCACACCCGCCCCGGCCTCTAACAGCGCCACAAGCCTGAGCACCACCTGCACAGAGGAGGCAGAATCATGAGCCAGACCGGATGGTTCAGCGCCAACGCCGCCCTGCTGCTCTGCCTGCTGGGCAGTGTTGTGGTCACCCTGTTGCCCAAGATTTTGCCTGTCACCTTTTTGAAGGGCGACAGCCTGCCCCCGCTGCTGCGCCACTGGCTCTCGTTTGTGCCGGTAGCCGTAATGGCAGCCCTGGTGGGGCCCGACGTGTTCTTTTATGAAGGGCACTTCAACGCCGGGCCGTCCAACCTCTTTTTGATGGTATCCCTGCCCGCCCTGCTGGTCGCGTGGTGGACAAAAAACTACTTTCTCACCATTGCCTTTGGTCTGGCGCTGGTGATTCTGGCCCGCTTTACGGGGTTGTACTGATGCCCCGGCCAGGCAAGCACGCAAACTGCCCGCCCGCCCTGCGCGAGCGCCGCAAACCGGCTCCGGCCCTGCCGCCGCCCACGCGCAGCGCGAGCCTGCTGGTGCGCATTGCGCCAGAGCAAACGGGTATGTTCCGTTTTTTGCTGGAAGCTTACGACCATGTGGCCTACTTTACGGTACTTGAAAACAAGACAGCCCTGCTGCGGGTGATTTTTTCACCCCACCGCCAGCGCGAGGCACGCGAGGCCCTGCAACAGATGGCCCAAAGCCTGACCTTCAGCGTTGAGGAATGGCCCTGACCCACAGCAATGCCTTGTATTTTGCGTAGATACAGCACAAAATATCTTTGTCTGAAACCATCGCTGCAAGACTGGCCAAGAATCTGGCCGAAAACCTGGGCAAGACTCTGGCGGGATACCCTGCGCAAAAACACTTTGAGCTGCGCGTAATTTCTGTTACGTTTTTTACGTTTTGGGGCGGGGCCAAAAGTCCAGCCCTTTTCCTGCGTCTGGCGCAAGCCCGCAACACCTCAAGCCTTTACCAAGGCGGACCCATGCCCACACTGAAATACAAGCGCGTGCTGCTCAAGCTGAGCGGCGAGGCCCTGGCCGGAGAAAACAAGACCGGTATCGACCCTGCAACCGTAGCCACCATTTGCCGCGAAATCGGCACTGTGCTCGAAATGGGCGTCGAAATGGCCCTTGTGATTGGCGGGGGCAACATTTTTCGCGGGCTTTCGGGCTCGGCCAAGGGCATGGAGCGCTCGTCTGCCGACTACATGGGCATGCTTGCCACCGTGCTCAACGCCCTTGCAGTGCAGGACATGCTGGAAAAGCTGGGCTATCCCACACGCGTACTTTCGGCCATTACCATGCAGGAAGTGTGCGAGCCCTTTATTCGCCGCCGCGCCCTGCGCCACATGGAAAAAGGCCGGGTGGTCATTTGTGCCGCCGGTACGGGCAACCCCTACTTTACCACTGACACCACCGCTGCCCTGCGCGGCATGGAACTGAAGTGCGATGCCATCATCAAGGCCACCAAGGTGGACGGCATCTATGATAAAGACCCCGCCAAATTTTCCGATGCCGTCAAGTACGACAGCATCACCTACGATGAAACCCTGGCACGCCACCTGGGCGTCATGGACGCTACAGCCTTTGCCCTCGTGCGCGACAACAACGTGCCCATAATCGTGTGCCGCATGTTCGGCGGCGACATCTGCCGCGCCGTCACCGGCGAGGCCGTGGGAACCATCGTTCAGAACTAGAGCCCCCAAGGAGAATACTGATGGATATAGACAGCATCCTTCTGGACGCCGAAGAACGCATGGAAAAAGCCGTTGCCGCACAGGAACGCGACTTTTCCAAGCTGCGCACTGGCCGTGCCTCCACAGCACTTGTGGACGGCATCAAGGCCGACTACTACGGCACGCCCACGCCCATCAGCCAGATGGCTTCCGTGTCTGTGCCCGACAGCCGCACGGTCAGCATCCAGCCCTGGGACAAGGGCGGCATTTCCATAATTGAAAAGGCCATTCTCAAGTCTGACCTGGGCCTTACGCCGGTCAACGATGGCAAGGTCATCCGCATCATGATTCCGCCGCTCACCGAAGACCGCCGCAAGGAACTGGTCAAGGTGGCCCGCAAATATACCGAAGAAGCCAAGGTGGCGGTGCGCAACGTGCGCCGCGACGCCAACGACAGCCTTAAAAAGCTGGAAAAAGACAAGGCCATCAGCGAAGACGAACAGAAGAAAGCTTCTGAAGACGTGCAAAAGCTGACGGACAAGTTTGTGGCTGAAGCCGACAAAAAATGTGCGGCCAAAGAAAAGGAAATTATGGAAATCTAGCCCGTGGCGGGTCATCCGCCGGGGATGCGCGCGCCCCGCAGGCAACTGCGGGGCGCGGCCTTACTGCAACGAAGCAACCTTGCCGCTGGCCCGCAGGACATATCACCACAGGCTTTTGCATGACGGATCAACCAGACAAACTGCCCATTCACCTTGCCATCATCATGGACGGCAACGGCAGGTGGGCCCAGGCACGCGGCCTGCCCCGCGAGGCTGGCCACCGCGCTGGCGCGGAAACCGTGCGCACCATCGTGACCGAATGCCGGTCGCTGGGCATACGCCACCTCACGCTCTACACTTTTTCCAGCGAAAACTGGAACCGCCCCAAGACCGAAATCAGCGCCCTGTTCAGCCTGTTGATGGAATTTCTGAGCCGCGAGGTTCCGCGCATGGTAGAGCAAGGCATTACCATGCGTGTGCTGGGCGATCTGGATTCCATGCCCCTTGCCCAACGCACGGCTCTGCGCCACGCCATCAAGCGCACCGAAGGCGGCAAGGATATGGTGCTGAACCTTGCGCTCAATTACGGCGGCAGGGGCGAGATCGTGCGCGCAGTGCAAAACATGCTGCGCGAGGGTCTGCGGCCTGAAGACGTCACCGAGCAAACCCTGGCCGACCATCTGTACACTGCCGGGCAGCCAGATCCCGACCTGCTCATCCGCACCAGCGGCGAGCAGCGTCTGAGCAACTATCTGCTCTACCAGTGCGCTTACAGCGAGCTGTATTTCACGCCCGTGCCCTGGCCAGACTTTGACACCGCGCAACTGCGCGCGGCCCTTGATGCCTACGCCGCCCGTTCGCGCCGCTTTGGCAAAACACAGGAGCAAATTGATGCCCATTGATCCCTCAACGCAGTCCATTGACATTCGCCGCATTATTACCGGCCTTGTTTTGGCTGCGATTTTGTTGCTGGCACTCTGGTTCAGGGGGCTGCCCCTTCTGTTCGTCATTCTGCTTGTCTGCGCCCTTGGTCTTTGGGAATTTTATTCGCTGTTCTGGGGTACCAGCCGCGTGCCCAGCCGCATCTGCGCCATCATTCTGGGCTGGGGCATGATCTGCCTCACCTGGATGCACAGGCCGCAGGACGCGCTGGTCTTTCTTGGCGCGGGTTTTGTGCTGGCATCCATGAGTTTTCTTTTCAGGTGGGATGTTCTGGAAGAGGATAATGCCTTTGCTTCCAGCGGCATCTTTATGGCAGGGCTGGCCTATGTGCCGTTGCTGCTCTTGCCCGCCACCTATCTTTCGACAACCAAGCTCATCTTTGTTATCGCCGCCGTGGCCATTTCAGACACCTCGGCCTACTTTGTTGGCACGCGCTTTGGGCACCACAAGCTGTGGCCCCGCGTCAGCCCCAAAAAGAGCTCTGAGGGTGCCGTGGGCAGCCTTGTGGGTTGCGTTATCTTTTGCGCCATTTACGGCGAAATTTACGGCAAGACCGGCTGGTTTTCGTTTGCGCTGCTGGGCATAGCCGTCAATGCTTTTGCCCAGTTGGGCGACCTTTTTGAATCGGCCCTCAAGCGCTCGGTCAACATCAAGGATTCGGGCAATATTCTGCCCGGTCACGGCGGCATCCTCGACAGGGCAGACAGCCTGCTGTTTGCCATGCCTATGGTGGCCGTTGTGGACCAGTGGTTCTTCTTCTTTTAGGGTCTGTTAACACTAAGGCTCTTTTGCCTCCTGCTTGCGTCAGGGAGCCTTTTTATTCCAGTCGAGTGCCAATGAGTACACTCCGTCCATAAAAGGCTCCCTTTCTTGGCAGGGAACAAAATCTCCCAGAGTGTTAACAGCCCCTGAAGCATTTTTATCCTGAAATGCTAGAGGTTTTGCGTGAGCCGACGCCCCCGGCATGCGGGGCTGAAATCATCGGTTATCCCCAACCGGGGCGCTTGAATTTTTTGCTGCAGTACCTATCTTATGCGCGCACGCGCCGCGAGCACCTGCGCGCGCCCATTAAAGGACAATCGCACCATGGCGCAACTTTGGCCCGGTATGGGCGGCCCTTCCATCAATTACATTTCTGATGCCCCCAGCGAAAGCTGGCAGCAAACATGGCCGCGCAGCCTTGTGCTGCTGGGCTCCACGGGCTCCATTGGGCGCAGCACGCTGGCCGTGGCTGCGGCGCACCCGCAGCTTTTTCGCATGGTGGGCTTTGCCTGTGCCCGCAATGTGCAGCGTCTGGCCGAGCAGGCCCTTGAATGGCGCCCCCACCACCTTGCCGTGCTGGATGAGGAATCCGCAGACAAGCTGCGCACCCTGCTGCCCGCAGACTATCGGCCACGCATCCTTGTGGGACGCGAGGGCTACGCCGAACTGGCGTCGCTGCCAGAAGCCTCCACCGTGCTTTCTGCCCAGGTGGGCGCGGCTGGCCTTGCCGGAACACTGGCGGCAGCCTTGGCGGGCAAGGTGATCTGCCTTGCCAACAAGGAATCGCTGGTGCTGGCGGGCGACCTAGTGCGCCGCGTGTGCGCGCGCACGGGCGCTGTGGTGCTGCCTGTCGATTCGGAGCACAACGCCATTTTTCAGTGCCTTGCGGGGCGCGGGCAGGAAGTGCAGCGGCTCATTCTTACGGCTTCGGGCGGGCCTTTTCGCGGCTGGAGCCGCGAGGCTCTGGGCAAGGTCACCATAGAGCAGGCTCTCAACCACCCCAACTGGAGCATGGGCGCCAAGATCACCATCGACTCGGCCACGCTCATGAACAAGGGGCTTGAAGTTATTGAGGCTTTTCACCTCTACGGCTTGCCTGTCGAACGTATCAAGGTGCTGGTGCACCCGCAGTCTGTAGTGCATTCGCTTGTGGAATTTCATGACGGCAGCCAGCTGGCCCAACTGGGCACGCCCGACATGCGCATGGCCATTGCCGCCTGCCTGCTCTGGCCCCGCTGCGTGCCGGTCAATGTGCCGCCGCTCGACCTTACGGCCAAGCCGCTTACCTTCCACGAGCCGGACGAATCTGCATTTCCCTGCCTTGGATTGGCCAGGCAGGTGCTTGAAAAGCGTGGCGGCCGCTGCGTTGTGCTCAACGCCGCCAACGAGGCAGCAGTAGACCTGTTTCTCAACGGGCGCTGCGCCTTTATGGACATACCCCGGCTGATACTGGCCGCGCTGGAGGCGCACGGCGCTTCCAACCCCGGCAACCAGCCTTTTTGCACGCCCCTGGACGGTGCGACCCTGCCCGCAGATGCGGACACCGCCCTGAAACGTGAGGCGCATACATTGGCGGATCGTATGCAGAGTCTTGACCGCCAGAGCCGCGAGCTTGTGTACACCCTGGCCCGCGACGGAGGTTTCTTGTGCTGACAACAGTTATTGCAGTTGTGGTCGTTCTTGGCGGCCTGATCTTTTTTCACGAACTGGGGCACTTTGCCGTAGCCCGCTGGCTGGGCATGGGTGTTTCCACCTTTTCGCTGGGCTTTGGCCCCAAAATTCTCAAATACCGCAAGGGCAAGACAGAATACGCCCTTTCACTGGTTCCACTGGGCGGATATGTGGCCCTGGTGGGCGAAAGCGACCCCAAGGATATCCCCGCTGGCTTTACCGAAAAGGAAAGCTTTGCCTTGCGCCCCGCTTGGCAACGCCTGCTTGTGGTGGCAGCTGGCCCTGTGGCCAACATCATTCTGGCATGGCTGCTGTGTTGGTCACTGGCCCTTGGCTGGGGCACGCCCATTTTGCTGCCGCAGGTTGGCGGCGTGGTGCAGAATGGTCCGGCAGACAAGGCGGGCATTCAGCCCGGCGATACCATTGTGAGCATCAACGGCGTTGCTATCAGCAACTGGCAAACCATGGCCGACACCATTGCCCAAAGCGATGGCAAAACGCTTGAAGTTACCATCTCGCGCCCCGACATGGCCCCGCAGGCACAATCTGCCAAGGAAACCGACAACACTGCCGCCAAGCCCGAACAGGCCGAGACAGCATTGGGCGAGGCAGCACAGGCGCAACAGGGCATGATTATCAGCGTGGAACTCACGCCCGAGCGCTCTATCCGCAAAACAATTTTTGGCGAAGAAGAAAGCGCATGGCTCATCGGCATTCGCAACTCTGGCGCAGTGCGCCTTGAGCGCCACAACTTTGCGGGCGCAGCCATTGCCGGAGCCGGACAGACCGCCGACATGGTTTCGCTGACATGGCAAAGCTTTGTGAAGCTGGCCGAGCGCGTGGTTCCGCTGGATCAGGTGGGCGGGCCCATCATGATCATGCAGATGGTTGGCAAACAGGCCCACGAGGGCCTAGCCGGTCTGCTGGCACTGGCGGCGCTGATCAGCATCAACCTTGGCATTCTGAACCTTTTGCCCATCCCCGTGCTCGACGGTGGGCAGATTATGTTTTGTCTGTGGGAGATCATTTTTCGCCGTCCGCCCAACCCCCGTTTTCAGGAATACGCCATGCGCGTGGGCATTGCCCTGCTGGTATGCCTCATGCTGCTGGCAACCTACAATGACTTGTGGCGTATTCTCAAAAATACCGGCTGGTTCGGGAGCGGCTCATAATGCAGGCCGGCACGGGGCTCGAGCTTATCCTTAACGCCGCCGAGGGCGCGTTGCAGATCATCGTGACCGAAGATGAGCGGCTGCTCTGCGTGCAGGAATGGCACAAGGCCGACCGGGCCACGGAAATTCTGGCTCCCGCCCTGGCCGAAATTTGCACTGCCCTTGGCATTGCGCCCGCCGCATTCAGGCGCATTGCCTGCGTGCGCGGGCCGGGGTCGTTTACCGGCATACGGCTGGTGCTCACCACCGCCGCCGCTCTGCGCCGCGTTGGGCAGGCCCGCCTTGCGGGGCTGGACTACATGCAGGCACTGGCCACCAGCGCCGTTTTGCAGCATAACCTGTTTTACGGCACGCCCGTGTGGGTGCTTACCCACGCCCGCCGCAACCTTGTGCACTGCCAGCCCTTTATGTCCTATGGCCCACAAATTCCGGCCCAGCCGCTCAATGCCGTTGACCTGTGTTCCCCGCGAGAGGCCCTGGGCCGTATGCAGGCAGCCCTGCACAATCCCTTGCCAGAAGGCACAGACCAGCACCGCTGCGCCCACGTTTGTGGCAGCGGGCTGGCCCGCAATGCAGAAGTGTTTGGCGAGCTGGCGGGCATGCGCATGGTAGTGGCCCCCGAGCAGGCCGAAATGATCGCCATGCCGCGTCTGGTCAGCCCGGACTCAGCCTCGCTCTGCCTGCTGGCCCGCCACGGCGACTACTTTGACGCCGACATAGAACCGCTTTATGTGCGGCCCTGCGACGCGGTGGAAAACCTGCCCCAGCTTGCACCCCGCATGGGCATGAGCGGCGAGCACGCCCTTGCGGCTCTCGATTCCATGCTGGAACGCGCCCCCCAAAGCGAAATTTGAGACTTCCCACACACTGCCGCAGCACAAGGCTGTTGTGTGGATTAAATTTCATAGCAATCCACTGTGTTTATCACCAAACCACAACGCGGAGAACCCCATGATCCGTAACATCCGCCATTCACTCTCCATGCTGCTCTCACTGGCCGCTCTGGCACTCGTGCCCGCAAGCCCTGCCGTCCAGGCGGCAGAAACAGCCACACGTATGGAATTGCCCGCCCCCAACAAAACCGGCGGCATGCCTCTGATGCAAGCCCTGAGCGCGCGGCACTCCACCAAGACCAACTACAGCGGCGCGGCCCTTTCGGCCCAGCAGCTCAGCGACCTTTTGTGGGCCACCTGGGGCGTTAACCGTGAGGATGGCCGCAGAACCGCCCCCACCGCCATGAACAGGCAGGACGTGCGCGTCTATGTGGCCCTTGAAAACGGCGTGTGGCAGTACGATGCGGGCCATGCCCTGATCAAGGTGCTGGACGGCGACTGGCGCGGCCAGATGGGCGGCGGTTCACTCACCCTGCTCTACGCCATTCCGCAGGACAACGAGTGGGGCGGGGCCCATGTGGGATCGCTCTACCAGAATGCGGCGCTGTACTGCGCCTCCGCAGGTTTGGGCAACTTTGTGCACGTTTCCGGCCTGCACGCGCTGGACGGCAAGCTGCCCCTGCCCGAAGGCTGGAAGGTCTATATCATTCAAACCGTAGGTCTGCTAAAGTAGACGTACAACTCAAGCAACGCAAAAAGCCCCCGATCTGGTCTGCACTCTGGCCAGAAACGGGGGCTTTTTTGATCAGTATTATGGCTGCCAACACAGCGATAGGGCAGCTAAAAATTCAGCTCCAAACGCTCACGCCCCACGCAGATGCGGCTGCGAGAAAATCCGTAGGCAGCGGCATAGGCTGCCAGCTCGGCAAAGTGCGAGCCCGTATCATCGGTATTGTGCGCGTCTGAACCAAAGCTGATGGTCAGCCCGAGGTCTGCGGCAAGCCGCATGATGGCCGGGCCGGGGTAGGGCTCGTGAAAGGGCTTGCGCAATCCGGCAGAAGAAACTTCCATGGCTGTATCTGTGGCGCGCATGGCTTCAAGCACGGCGGCTATGCGGTCTGTGCTGCCAGGCAGGCCCAGCCATGCCTGAAAATCATCGTAGCAGCACACCTTGATAAAGTCCGGGTGGGCCACCACATCAACCATGCCGCTGGCGGCCAGCTCGCGCATGAGGTCATAATAGGCATTATAGCGGGCAAAACGCTCGGCGCGCTCAACTTCTGCCCCCCAGAAACGCGGCGAACCCACGGGCACCTCGCCCACAAAATGCAGGCCGCCAATGATGTAGTCAAAGGGGTAGTGCCCGATAACGTCACGCATCCAGGGCATGTTTACGGGCAGCCAGTCCAGCTCCATGCCCATGAGCACGCGCGGTGACCCCGCCTTACCACCTGCCAGGCCGCCCGCATGTCCACCCGCCGGGCTGGCGGTTTGCTCTCTAAGGGCCATGACCTCGGCGGCATAGGCAGGAAAGGTAACGGCAAGGTCGCCCTTGTACAGGGGGCAGGAATAGCCGGGAGGCAGGGGCGAGTGCTCTGAAAAGCCGTACCATGCCAGATTGTGCGCCTGTGCGGCGGCAAACATTTCGCTCACAGTGGCAAGGCCGTGCGAAGCGATGGTATGGTTATGAACATCGGCGCAGATCATGCTTTCTCCTGCCGCAGCGGGCCCGCCTAATACGCAGCCTGTGCCAGCAGGGCACGCGCGTCTTTTACGTCCAGGGCGATGCGTTCCTTGAGGGCCTCCACCGAGGCAAAACGCTCCTCGCCGCGCACACGGGCCACAAATTCCAGGCGCATCATCTGGCCGTAGAGATTTTTTCCGTCTTCAAGCAAAAACGTTTCAACGCCCAGCTCGTTGTCGCCAAAGGTGGGCTTGCGCCCCACGCAGGTAACCGCTGGCCACTTGTGCCCGTTGAGCGAGGCACGGGTGGCGTACACGCCTTCCACGGGCAGCACCACGTCTGGTTTGCGCTGGTTGGCAGTGGGAAAGCCCAGGCCTGCCCCGCGTCCGTCGCCGTGCACCACCTCGCCGCTAAAACCGTGAAACCGGCCCAGCAGGTTTGCGGCTTGAGCCACATCGCCCTGACCGATCAAGCCGCGTAATGAGGTGGAGCTGACCACCGTGCCGCTCACCAGTACGGGTTCAAGCTGCTCTACAGTAAAGCCCGTGAGTGCACCCAACTCGCGCAGCACAGAAACCTGCCCCCCACGGTTACGGCCCAGCGTAAAATCATAGCCCACAACCAGACGGCGCAAGCGCATGGGTTCAAGAATATGCTGCACAAAGGTTCCCGCTTCAAGGGCGGCCAGCTCACGCGTAAAGGGCAGCTCAAGCACGCAGGAAACGCCCAGCGATTCCAGCAGGGCAAGCCTGTCTTCACGCGTGGTAATGGGCATGTGCCCGCGCTCGGGAAAAAGCACCTGACGGGGGTGCGGCCAGAAGGTCATGACCACAGGGGTCAGCCCTTCCTGTGCGGCCACCTCCAGCGTGCGGCGGATAAGCGCCTGATGACCAAGATGAACGCCGTCAAAGTTGCCGATGGTGACCGCCGAACCCTCCAGGGTTCCCAGCGCGTCTACTGAGTGGACTATTTTCATTAGATATGTCGGTTCCCGAACAGATAACGCACGCCCGGCCCTTAGATAAGCCGGTCGAAAACGAGTTTGTAAATCTTGCGGATGTGCAGCACCAGCTTGAGGTTGATGCTTTTAGCCTGATTGGGATCCTGGGTGGAAAATGAGCACAGATGCCGCGCCACTTCGCTAAAATCGGCATCGCCGCGCGGCTCAATCATGGCCCAGTATTCCCTGGCACGGTTCAGCAGATGGGAGCTGTACTTGTCTCTGTGGGCCTGCGCGTATTCCTGCAAAAAAAGCTCAAACATGCAGGTGGCATCCACGGGAAAAGACCGGGCCAGAGCAAGCCGCCACAGGGCAATATACAGGCCCATCAGTTCGCCCCGCATCTGGCGGCGGCGCATTATCTGTATGCGCTTGATACCCAGCAGTTCGAGCTCAAGCGTAAAATCGGCATCTGCCAGCAGTGCCTTAAAATTCTCCAAAGCCGCACGGGCGGCTTCGTGAGGGGCTTTGTCGCGCACTGCCCCCTGTGCGGTGGTATCTTCGCTGTTCTGCATGGCTGTCACACTGTATGTTTTTCAAACTCAAAATGCCTAGTTTTCGCCCTCTTTGGGCGACCCCTGGCCCTGCCCCTCGGCAGATTGCCTTGCAGCACCGTCTGTACCCTGTGCGCCACGGCTACGCGATGAGCGGCGGCGGCGTTTGCCCGACCGCGAAGGCTGCCCCTCGCCCGAGTCGGTAGTGTCGGCGGCTCCGTTGTGCGGGGCCGTGCCGTGTTGGGCAGAATCCCTCTCCCGTCCAGAATCTCTGTCACGGGCAGGGGCCTGACCATCGGCGGCATCGCTGCCGCGCCCACCAGAGGGCTTGCCGCGCCCAGAGCGCGCACGTGTTTGCCGGCCCTGATCTTGCTGCCGTTCAGCAGCCCGGGGCTTGCCGTCGGGAAAGCGCGTTTCGCGCAGGCTTTCCTGATGGCAGGCATCCAGCAGCATGGCCAGCAACAGTGCGTTGTCTTCTTCATCGCTCTGCGTTGCAAGATCGCGCGCCAGTTGAGCGTAACGCCCAACGCGCATGCGCTCAAGCCCCGTGAGCTTGCGAAACCGCCCCTCAAGAATGGCCGTAAGGCGCGTTCCGGCCACCAGGGCCACGTCTTCGTCTGTGGGCAGAGGCAGGTTCATGATACCTATTTTGTAGTGCTTGGCTATGCGGTCAAGCTCCATGCGCTGCATCACGTCCACCAGCGAAATGACCGTACCGGCAGCGCCAGCGCGGCCCGTGCGTCCGGCACGGTGGATGTAGCTTTCGTGATCTTCGGGCGGCTCATACAGAAAAACGTGCGAAAGCTGCGGAATATCAATACCGCGCGCAGCCACATCTGTGGCCACAAGATACTGTAACTTGCCCTGACGTATCTTTTCAAGCACGGCCTCGCGCCGCGACTGCGAAAGATCGGCAGAAAGTTCGTCGGCGCTGTAGCCAAAGCCCTGCAACACGCCCGTCACATAATGCACATTAGACTTGGTATTGCAAAAAATTATGGCCGAGGCGGGGTTTTCTGTTTCCAGCAGGCGCACAAGGGCCCGGTCTTTGTCCATGGGCTTCACCTCGCAAAAGAGGTGCTGCACTTCGGCAACGTGCACTTCTTTTTGCGAAAGCGAAAGCATGGCCGGTTCTGCCATAAATTCACGCGCCAGCCTGAGCACATGGGGCGGATACGTGGCAGAGAACAGGCAGGTATGCAGGCGCTTTTGCGGCAGATACCGCTGGATTTCCTTCATGTCGGGGTAAAACCCGATGGAAAGCATGCGGTCGGCCTCGTCAAAAACCAGCACGCGCAGGTCGCGCAGTTCCATGGTGCGGCGCAGTAGATGGTCAAGCACGCGGCCGGGCGTGCCCACAATAACCTGAGCACCGTCGCGCAGGGCGTCCATCTGCTTTTTGTAGCCCACGCCGCCGTAAACGGCCACAGTACGGATGCCGGTTTCTGCAAAAATTATGGCTGCCTCGCGCTCAACCTGAACGGCGAGCTCACGCGTGGGGGCAAGCACCAGGGCCTGCGGCGCCTTGAGATCGGCTGAAATATGGGGAAGCATGGGCAAGAGGTAGCAGCCGGTCTTGCCGCTGCCGGTGCGTGACTGCACCATGATATCGCGCCCGGCCAGCAGGTAGGGCAAGGCCAGCGACTGCACGGGCATAAGGCTTTGCCAGCCAGCCCGGCGGCAGGCGTCGCCTACTGCCTGCGGCAGTTCTTCAAGAGAAACCCTGGCCAGGGAATTTTCGGGTTCACTGACGGATATGCCTTGCAGGGCGCCGTCAGATGCAGCATCCGCATGTTCATTCACAGAATAATCGTGTTCTGCCATGTATTTTCCCGGCGGCTCACCCGCCATAAATAAGTGTTTCGGTAACGTGCCAGCATGCCACACCCGGCGTTGATTCGCAAGTTGCGCCTTGCAGAGCGCAACCAGCGTGCCCACACAACGCCATGCTTGCGTCCTTGGGCGCTTGCAGGTAGATTTAACTGTTTGCGCGAAACAAAACGCGCCTGACCAACCCGTATTTTTTGCCCAGCCGTGCCGCACAACGTGCCGCACCACCGGCACAACAAAGGAGGCCCCATGTCCTCTTCCCATACTGGCGGCGAAGCCTTGCAGGGCAACCCCGAGTTTCAGCCCGATTTCAGCAAGGGGCTTTTGCCCGCTATTGCGCAGGATTGCGACAGCGGCGAAGTACTTATGCTGGCCTATATGAATGAAGACGCCTGGCGCAAAACCCTTGAAACAGGCGATGCCCACTACTGGAGCCGCAGCCGCAAAGAGCTGTGGCACAAGGGCGGCACTTCGGGCAATGTGCAAAAAGTACGCTCGGTGCGGCTTGATTGTGACAATGACACCATACTGCTGCTCATTGAGCAGATTGGCGGCGCGGCCTGTCATACGGGTAAGCGTTCCTGCTTTTACAGAGAACTGAAGCAAGGCTCGGTGCGGGAATGCAGCCCGCAGGTTTTTGATCCCCAAAAAGTCTACGGTCGATAGAAGGAAATTCTCATGAGCGCGGATACCATGCCCATTATCAAGCTTGGCGTGCCCAAGGGCTCGCTTGAAGATGCCACAATCAACCTTTTTGAACGCGCGGGCTGGAAAATCCGCAAGCATACGCGCAACTATTTTCCCGACATCAACGACCCCCAGATTTCTGCATCGCTCTGCCGCGTGCAGGAAATTGGTGAATATATCGAAGCTGGCGTGCTGGACGTGGGCATCACCGGCCTCGACTGGCTCACCGAGCGCAACCACGAAGACAAAGTGGTGCACATTTCTGAGCTTGTGTACTCCAAAACGTCCAACCGCCCCTGCCGCTGGGTGCTGGCCGTGGCGGGCGACTCGCCCTATCAGTCAGCCGCCGACCTTGCCGGCAAGCGCATTGCCACCGAGCTTCAGGGCCTGACCCAACGCTACTTTGACAAAAAGGGCGTGAACGTGGACGTTTTCTACTCGTGGGGTGCCACCGAGGCCAAGGTTGTGGAAGGTCTTGCCGACGGCATTGTGGAAGTGACCGAAACCGGCACCACCATTCGCGCCCACGGCCTGCGCATCATCGACGAGGTTATGGTGTCGTACCCCGTGCTGATCGCCAACAAAAAAGCCTGGGAAGACCCCGCCAAGCGCGCCAAGATCGAGCAGCTCGACCTGCTTTTGCAGGGCGCGCTGAAGGCCGAAAACCTGGTGGCCCTCAAGATGAACGCCCCGGCAGACAACCTGCCCGCCATTCTTGAAATGCTGCCCTCGCTCAATTCTCCCACGGTTTCGCCCCTGCGCGATGGCCGCTGGCTGTCGGTTGAATCTGTGGTGCAGATCGACGTGGTACGCGACCTTATCCCCCGCCTGCGTGTGGCGGGCGCTGAGGGCATTATTGAATACGCGCTGAACAAAGTTATCTAGGCATTTTGCAGGTTCGTGCGGGCAGGCAAGGCTATGGCCGGGTCTGCCCGTCTGATTCTGCCAGACTGCCCATATCCATACGGCAAGGCGGCCTGCGCAAGCGGGCCGCCTTTGGCCCGCGCGGCGGGCACTACTGTTCCCCCCGCCCCGCGCCGCCGCGCCACGGGCATGCAACCAGGAGTTTCCATGTCCTCTGACGCCAGCCGTGAACTGCTCGATAGCCTGCCAGAACTGAAGCCCGGCGAAACTTTCTGCTTTGACTGCAACCCCGATGTGCCCTGCTTTAACCGCTGCTGTGCCGAGCTCACCCTGCCCCTCACCCCCTATGATGTGCTGCGCCTGCGCCACAATCTGGGCTTGGGCGGCGAGGAATTTCTTGCCACATTTACCACCTTGCGCTCTTTTCCCGACACGGGATTTCCCCTGCCCATGCTGCGCATGCTCGATGGGCCCGACGAACCCTGCCCCTTTGTGACGCCCGCTGGCTGCTCTGTGTACGAAGACCGCCCCGGTGCGTGCCGCTACTATCCCCTGGGTCGCGGAACAAAAATGGCGGCAGAGGGCATATCTGAACGCTTCTTTGTGGTGCGCGAACCGCATTGCCTCGGCTTTGAAAAAGGCACCGTGCGCTCGCCGCGCCAGTGGCTTGAAAACGAGGAACTTCTGCCCTTCAACGCTTCCAACGACCGCTACATGCGCCTTATGGCCATGGTGCGGGCAACGGGAAAACCACTTGAACCCAAGCTGGTAACCATGCTAGTGCTTTGTCTGTTCCAGCTTGACAAATTCCGTGAGCTCATCACAAATATGCGTGTATTCTCACACGTAAACATTACGGAAGAACGCCAGGCAGCCATTCTGGAAGACAGCCAGAATGGCGATGAAGCCGCCCTTGATTTTGGGCTGGACTGGATGGAACTGGTGATATTTGGGCAAAGCCAGGGTTTGGCAAAAAAGTAATCTGCCCAAGATTTCACAACTAAGGCAAAAAAGCGCCCCCTCAGTCTTGCGCGGGAGCGCTTTTTTATATCCATTGGGGGTCATTAAGTATTCTGACATAGCAAAAAACTGGCTAATGACGGGAAATTTTCGGGGAGATTTTTCCAGAATCTTGCCGCTCGTGATAAATTTCTTTTACAAATCCCCACAAAAATGTCAGGATGACTTGGTACAGCATTTTATAAGCTGGAGAAATTTAAAAAAGTTGAAAAATTTCAGATATATCTACTGACAGAACCCAGCTGTGTGTAATGACGCGACGCACGGCATTGCCTTAATCGGTTTGTTTGTTTGGGGCCACGACATCGGCCTTTGGCCGGAACAATCGTATTGGAGGAGAGTATGAGTTTTGGCAGACAGGTGTATGAATTTCTGCTGAGCAGCTCCCAGGCGTATGCCAAATGGGATTTGGAAGTATCTACTTCCATTCTCAAAAACAGGAAAAAGATGCTTATTCTTCTGGCTCTTGCACTGCCCATTCTGGCAGGCTGCCTGGCCGAAGCCTATGAGTATCATGAAATGCTGGGCGGCAAAACAGCGTATGCTCCGGCGTTCTACACCAACACAATCTTTCTTGCATCCATTGCAGTGGGCCTTGCAGCCGGTTTGATCACCGGATGTATCGGTGCTGGCGGCGGCTTTATCATCACGCCCGCCCTTATGGCCGCAGGTGTTAAGGGTATCTTGGCGGTGGGCACTGACCTGTTCCACATTTTCGCCAAGGCCATCATGGGCACTACGGTGCACAAAAAGCTGGGCAACGTCTCCACCAAGCTGGCCATTGCCTTCTTGGTGGGTTCGGGCGTGGGCACGGTTATTGGCGGCGCCATCAACAAGGGCCTGTACAATGCCGACCCCCTGCTTTCCGAACTGTTCATCAGCACCATCTATGCCGTGCTGCTGGGCTTTTTGGGCTTTTACGCACTGTTTGACTTTTTGAAGAGCTCTCGCGGCGGTGCCGCTGCCAACCAGGACGCACACGGCGGCAGTGCTGGCATGACCGGCGTGGCCATGAAGCTTCAGGCCCTTGCCGTGCCGCCCATGATCTCTTTTGACGAAGACCTCGTGCCTGGCGGCCGCCGCATTTCCGGCTGGATCGTTGCTGCGGGCGGCGTCATCGTGGGCCTTTTGGCAGCCATCATGGGCGTGGGCGGCGGCTTCGTCACCTTCCCCATGTTTGTGTACATCTTTGGCGTGTCCTCCATGACCACCGTTGGTACGGACATTCTTCAGATCATCTTCACCGCTGGTTTTGCCTCCATTGGCCAGTACGCCATTTACGGCTATGTGTTCTACACGCTGGCCATCGGCATGCTGCTTGGCTCGCTGCTGGGCATCCAGGTTGGCGCGCTGACCACCAAGGTGGTCAAGGGCATCCACATTCGCGGTTTTTACGCCATCTCGATTATTGCTGGCTTTATCAACCGCGCCGCCACCCTGCCCAAGAAGCTTGTTGAGCTTGAGGTGCTGAACTGGTCGCCCAGCGTTGTGGGCATTATCGAAGATGTGGGCAACGTGGTTTTCTGGGTTGTTGTTGCCTTCTTCGGCCTTTGGGTGTTCAGCAAGTTCTTCTTCAACCTCGGCAAGCTCAGAGGGGAGGCCTGATTATGATTATTCGCGCCAAAGCCCCCTTTTTCCGGGGCAGCTTGATGCTCATTTCGTTTCTGGTTCTGTTTGTCGCTCTGCTCACGCCCATCATGCGCGACGAAAACGGCAAGCACCTGACCGGCCTTGAATACGCCGATAGCGTATTCAACGAGCTTTCCAAGGGATCCTCGTACTTTATCCCCGGCGTCCGCAGCAATTTGCAGAAGGTCGACGGCAAGGTAGTGACGATTTCTGTAAAGCTTAAAAAGGCCGCCCTTGCTCCTGTTGCAGCCATGGCTTTGCAGCAGGCTGGCGCTACCGATGTTTCGGCCACAGACGGCAAGGTTACCTTTACCGGCGACCTGGGCAAGATTCTTGCCTCTGCCACCGACGATGCCGATGCTCTGTACCACAACGATGCCGCCAAGGTTTCGCAGAAGTACGGCGGTGAAAACGCGCTTAAAGTGGCCGCTGCATGGTGGTACACGTTGTCGCCCAGCATCAAGGAACTGCAAAAGCAGCGCCTGATTGCCGAATCGCAGGTTGTGGACCATGTTATACGCCGCGCCATAGAACCCGGTAACAACTTTTACAGTGTTACTGCGGCCAAGGTGTCTGAACATGTTCTGCTGATGGCTGGCATGCTTATATTCTATGTGCTTTATACGCTGTGGTACGGCTTTGCCATCTTTGAACTGTTTGAAGGTATTGGCCTGGCCATGACCAAGTCCAAGGTTAAAAAAGAAGGCTAGAAGCAGACTGGAGACGCACATATCTTTAGCGCCCGCGTCAGGCAATCATGGGAGGGACCGTTAACCCCCTCTTGATGAACAAAAGATATGCCGGTTTATTCTGGTTGAATATTGAAAAGGGCCGCTTCGACAGAAGCGGCCCTTTTTTACTGATTTCAGCATGTTCCGAAAACCGATACTAATAAGCATCGACTATTTATATTGACTCCGCATCCTGCCAAAATACAAACATAAATTCCCTACCACAAAATCACACAATTATAGCAAATGCCAAAGTATTTTTGACACAATTTTGTGGTTTATATAAACTCACGTTTAATTCTACTCAACAAGGTAAAGTATGTCTTCTGAAGCATCATTCAGCCTTTGGAATTCAAACTGTCACGAGTTGCTGTCAAGCGCTCAAATCAGTGGATCCAACATTCATTTGGACTGCTGTTGCATGTGGAAGGGTGAACCTACATGCATGAAGCTGGAAGCACTGCTGCGTGAAGTAAACGGCAGAGAAGCTCAGCTATTTGTGCGCAATATGACCTTGCAAGCCCCAAACCCCAAGACAGAGATGGGTAGCAGCACATTCTATTTCAGCGTAAAACGCCAGATAGCAGAAGACACCACGGCACGCGTAGGCGTGCACGGCACTGGCAGCATACTTGAAACCGTTGTCGGCCCTGGCGGCGAAATGGTGTACCTGTCCATACGATTTTCGCGGCATGTTACGGTGCGGCAACTGCGCAACGGCAAAAGAATACCCTGGTGCGACGCGTACAACAGAATGTTGACGGTACTTCTTGCCCCAGAGCGCCCCGCCACCAGCAACGACCTGCGCAGCATACTTGGCGCATACAGCAAAGAAACCGCTCCACACTCGCACATTATTGACATTTCAGAAGGTGGTGCGTGCGTCTGCATGCCCGATGAACTAGCCATGCCCCCCTTTGGCGGCGACGCTACCTACCTGTTTTTTTTCCACCCAAGCATTTTGCCTGCCACTGTTCCGCCCTATGTGTTTCTTGCCAAGCGGGCGGGCTTTGGCAAAACAGTAGACGGCCAAGGCGTTGCCGTGAGGCTGCGCTTTCTGGAAGAACTGGATTGGAATGCCCGCCGCACCCGCCTGCACTGGCTCAACGTAAGGGGCGGATCTCCCCGCTTGCGTCAGTGCCTGTTGCACTACCCCGACCGGGTGCAGGATTCGGAAAATTCTGCCTAAAAATTCCCTGCGTGCAACCCGTGTTGTGCCCCCGCACGGTGCTGCCGGCCTGCATGGCCGCAAGAAGACACCCTGCCTGTGGCCTCTTTTTTGCATGTTTTATGGCAACCATGCCGCTATGCGGAAAATTTGACCCCCTGCGGGTCATCAACATAAAGGATGCCACCATGAACATTTCTGGAATCAACTCTTCAAATTCCTTTGCCTTTCCTAGCATTGAAAAAGAAGAAGCCACCAGCCCCACCGCTCTTTCGCACGACGTGGTAAGCCTGAGCTCCCCCAATCTGCTGGCCGACGACGAAGTGGACGGCGTGCTGGCCGACACCATGGGCATGATTTCGCAAAACCCCATGGGCGCGCTTTCTGTGCACGGCGGCCTGAGCGCCAGCCGCGTTGCCGCACTGCTGAGCATGTAGCCCTGGTGCGCCAACTGGCGGCACAGTTTGACACTGTCGCCGCCTTGGGGGTATCACTTTCCGTCTGCGCCGCTGCATATTTTTTGCGCGGGCATTTATACCGAAGCCAGCACAGGGGTATGGGTGATGACGGATATTGACCGCCAAATGGCCACCATCAAGCGCGGCATTGCCGAGCTGATTGACGAAAAAGAACTGCGCAAAAAGCTTGAACGCGGCACACCGCTGCGCATCAAGGTGGGCTTTGACCCCACCGCTCCCGACCTGCACCTTGGGCACACGGTTGTGATGCACAAGATGCGCCATTTTCAGGAGCTGGGGCATCATGTCGTCTTTTTGATTGGCGACTTTACGGGCCGCATAGGCGACCCCTCTGGCCGGTCTGAAACCCGCCCTCCCCTCACCGAAGAACAGGTGCTTGCCAACGCAGAAACCTACAAAAAACAGGTCTTCAAGATCCTTGATCCCCAAAAGACCGAGGTAGCCTTCAACTCTACCTGGCTTGGCAAGATGGACGCCACCGGCTTTATCAAGCTGGCCTCGAGCTACACGGTTGCCCGCATGATGGAACGCGACGATTTTGAAAAGCGTTTTCGCGAGCAGCGCCCCATTTCCATCCACGAATTTTTGTATCCGCTCTGTCAGGGTTATGACTCTGTGGCCCTCAAGAGCGATGTTGAAATGGGCGGTACAGACCAGAAGTTCAACCTACTGGTGGGCCGCACCCTTCAGGCGCACTACGGCATTGAAAGCCAGTGCATCCTCACCCTGCCCCTGCTTGAGGGCACGGATGGCGTGCGCAAGATGTCAAAGTCTTACGGCAACTACATTGGCATTGACGAAGCACCCGCGCAGATTTTTGGCAAGGTCATGGCCATCTCGGACGAGCTTATGTGGCGCTACTACGAGCTGCTTTCTGCCAAAAGCCTTGAAGATATTGCCGAGCTCAAGACCTCTGTGCAGAATGGCAGTCTGCACCCCAAGGCCGCCAAGGAAAATCTGGCCCACGAAATGGTGTGCCGTTACCACAACGAAAAAAACGCCGACGAAGCCCGCCAGGGTTTCAACGCCGTATTTGCCGGGGGCGGCGTGCCGGACGACATGCCCGAACACTCCTGCCCCTGTGGCGAAGACAGCACGCCCCCGGCGTTTCTTGAAGCCGCTGGCCTTGTGAAGAGCCGTGGCGAGGCCAAGCGCCTCATGAAGGAAGGCGCGCTTTCCGTTGACGGCGAGCGCTGCGAAGACGCCGTTACCCCGCTGACCGCCGGTGAATATGTGGTCAAACTGGGCAAAAAGCGCTTTTTGAAGCTTATTGTGCGCTAACGCGCCTCTGCAATACTCCAAAAGCCGTCTTTGTCGGGCCGTGCGTGCACAGGCTGACAAAGACGGCTTTTGCATTGCTGGCGGCCCGCACCTTCAGGCCCGCCACAACTTGGTCAGTTTAATTGGGTTTGCACGTCAGAACCAGCTACCAGTGCTGATTCCTGCTGATCTTCCGCAACCCGCACGCAGTTTCTGCCACCTTTCTTGGCGTCGTACATGGCTGTATCGGCCCGCTTGATCAGATCAAGCAAGGGATTTTCTGCGTCCACCAGCAAGCCCGCCACCCCGATACTCACCGTAAAGCTTATCTCTGCATCGCCATACGTCACCACAAGGGCCGCCACCTTTCTGCGCATTTGCTCTGCGATCTCTGCGCCAAGCTGCGGTGTAACGTTGGTCAGCAAGATGCCAAATTCCTCGCCGCCAAGGCGGCCCACATGGTCGGGCGCACGCACGGTTTCGTGCAGCAACGCGCCCACACGCTGCAAAACGCGGTCGCCAGCGTCGTGGCCGTAGGTATCGTTAACGACCTTGAAGTGGTCGATATCCATCATCAAAAATGCCACCGTCAAGCCGTAGCGCAGGGCACGGTCTATCTCAAGCTGCACTTTCTCCAGCAGGTTGCGCCTGTTATCAATACCCGTAAGCGCATCTGTGGTTGCCATAACGTACAGGTCTTCAATACGCTTTTCCAGTTGCAGCTGTGTCAGCTTGAGCTCTGTAATATCCGAGGCAATGACAAAAAAGCCCTTGACCCCAAGCCCGTCCGAATCGGGAATATACCGCGAGAGCACATAGCCTACGGAGCCGTCTGCCTTTGTGCGCTGCTGTTCAAAATACTGTGGCTCACCCATCAACGTGGCCGTAATGAGCGCCTCGCACTTGTCATACTGCTCGCGGCTCAACAGGGTCTGCACATCAATGCCCACAATCTGTTCTTCGCTCTTGCCAAACCAGTCGCGGTACATTCTGTTGGCATAGCGGCACTTGCGCTGCGCATCCCAGTACGAAACCATGATGGGCGCGTGCTCCATAAGCACACTGATGAATTTGTCGCGCTGCTGCACGCTTTCGTGCATCTTTTCTGCCGACATTTCAAAACGCTCGCGCGAGCGTGCCTCTACCAGCAACACGCCGGTAGAAAGAAAGGCTACCGCAAACCATGCCAAAATCTGAACATACATATTGCCACGCCAGCGGATCATGGCCTCGGTATCGGGCATGGCGGTGGCCACAACCAGTGGCCCCTCGGCAACGAAGGGGGCGGCAACCTGCCGCAACACAAGATGCAGAGATTCTGCCCCCAGTTGCATGGAGCCAGTGTTCAACGATACGGCGTCTGTATCCATGCCGCGTATGGCACCCATGAGCGCCCGTTCTTCACCTACTGTCATTCGGCCAAAGGGCATCAGCCCCCTGCCCGTTGACGTGTACACGGCTGTCTGCGCATTGCCGGCATTAAAGGCCACCATGCGCTGCTGCCAGAAGGAACTGACGAGCTCAAGCGATACGGTAAGCGGCTCACGGCCCTCTACCTCGCTAGTACGGGTAAATATGGCCCCGTAAGACGTTTCGTCCATGCTGCCGCTGGCGGCAATGAGGCCAGAGCTGTCAGCCATGCGTATGCTGGCCACATGGGGATTACTGCGGGCAAGAGCGTAGAGGTGCTCTGCCACATGGGATTTGTCTATAGGTCTGATATGTTGCGGGCTGGGCTCTTGCGGGCCAGGAGCCTCTGGCTCGGTGACCAGTTCTTCCACCGCATTGAGCAGGGCTGTGACACTGGCAATCTCTGATTTTACAACATTGGCCGCAATGTTGTTTTCAGAAACCAGCAGCCGCATATCGGCAGCCTGAATCTGAAAATAGTCAAGCGCGACATTTACACCAACAATACCCGCCAGCACAGCCAGCCAGACACTGTGGATAACCCAGTGGGAACGGGTAGCCAACATTCTGCAGATACTTGCAATTTTCATGGCTGTACCCGCTTGCTAGAGGTTTGGATAAAATAGTAACTCTTGTCAGTTAACCATGCAAGAGAACATGCAACCCATCCGGGATCTTTTGTTTTTTGGGCTTTTCTCCTACCATGCGGCAACGGAGGTCGTATGCAAAAACTTTATGTGGCCATGGTTGGCCTGCCCGCAAGGGGAAAATCCACACTGGCAAAGCGCATCCGCGACGGGCTTATGACCGAAGGCATAGCCGCCAGGCTGTTTAACAATGGCGACATGCGCCGGGCGCTTATTGGTGCGGAATCCACCGACCCCAATTTTTACGACCCCAACAACAAGCTGGGCCGCGAGGCCCGCGAAATGATCTGCATGCGCAACATGGAGCAGGCCCGCGAATGGCTGGCCCGCGAGGGCGAGGTGGCCATTCTCGACGCCACCAACGTAAGCCGCGCCCGCAGACACCTTATTGAAACCACGCTCACCGATCATCCAGTGCTCTTTGTGGAATGCGTCAACGAAGACCAACTGCTGCTCAATGCCTGCATTCGCCGCAAAACAACCCTGCCGGAATACGCCTCGTATACAGAAGAAGCGGCCCTTGCCAGCTTTATGAAGCGCATAAGCTACTACGACACCATCTACGAGCCCTTGCATGACGAGAAATACTGGCTGCGGGTCGATTCTACGGCCAACCGCATTCTGGACGAGCGGCCCTGCGAAGGCTCGCCCTACTATCCCGCCATCCGCGAGATGGTTGTGAGCGTGTGGATTCAGTGCCTGTATCTGGCCCGCCACGGGCAGACAGAATTTAACTTGCGAGGACGCATCGGCGGCGACCCGCCACTTACGGCCACAGGCCGCGCGCAGGCCCAGGCGCTGGCAACCCACCTGCGCGACAAGCCCATCGAATGGGTCTTTACCTCAACACGCATTCGCTCGCACGAAACAGCCACCCCCCTGCTCACCGAGCGGCCCGAGGCCCACGCCATGGCCTTTAAGGAATTTGACGAGATATGGGCGGGCGACTGCGAAGGCATGCTGTACAGTGAAATACGCGAGCGCATGCCCGAGGTAACCCTGGGCCGCAACGCCAGCAAATACACCTACGCCTACCCCAATGGCGAAAGCTACGCCATGCTGCGCGAGCGCGTGCAGCGCGGCCTGCGCAGGGCGCTGTTTCTGGCAGGTGACGCCCCGCTGATCATTGTGGGGCATCAGGCCATCAACCGCATGCTGCTCTCGCTCTTTTTGCGGCAGCGCAATGAAGATGTGCCCTTTATCTACATTCCTCAAAACCAGTACTACCACATCAGCCTGACCCCGCGCCGCAAGGTCTTTGAGCGCATTCCCTACGACGGATCGCAGCGGGCCACCCTGCTGGAACCGTAAAAAGGCCCGTGCCCCGGCGGTTTGCGCGTCCATCAAACGCAAGCCGCTCAGGCGCACAGGCTCCGATTCAGTCACACATTTCCGGGTGCGCCCTCACGGGAGCACCCGGCTTTTATTCAGCATTCAAGGCAACCAGCCAGACGGTTGAATACCGTGGGTTCGGTCTGCCCCACCTGCACATCAAGTACGTCGTGCAGTTTGCGCACCTGCTTTACAATCTGCTCCATACGCCCGTCGTCCTTGACCACCAGCCACATGCGGCAGGTATCGCCGTTGGCCTCTGGCGTAACCAGCACGCCCTCAAGGTTATAGGCACGACCAGCAAAAAGGCCGCACACGTGCGAAAGCACGCCGGGATGATTGTTGACGCTCAAGTGCAAGGTCGTAAGTGCGTTTGTTATGGAACCGTTCATGCGTTAACCCCCTCTATCATCTGGCTGTTGGCCGCTCCTGGCGGCACCATGGGAAATACCTTTTCTTCTGCGCTCATGCGCACCTCAAGCAAACACGGCCCGGGATTGGTCAGGGCCTTTTGCAGCACGGCCCTTGGGTCGCGCTCGCTGTTCAGGCTGTAGGCGGGCATGCCAAACCCCTGGGCAATGCGCACAAAGTCTGTGGCTGCCGTAAAGGTCGAACCAAACAGGTTGCCGCCAAAAAACAGATCCTGCTGTTGCTGCACAAGGCCAAGCCCCTCGTTGTTGCACAAAATGATCTTGACGTTGGCGCGGTTTTCAACGGCGGTGGCCATTTCCTGAATATTCATCAACAGGCTGCCGTCGCCGGAAAAACAGACCACGGTTTCTTCTGGCTTTGCCAATGCCGCGCCAATGGCGGCAGGCAGGCCAAAGCCCATGGTTCCCAGCCCGCCCGATGTCAGCCACTGGTGTGGCTGGGTCATGGGGTAGGCCTGGGCCACGCGCATCTGGTGCTGGCCCACGTCTGTGGCCACAATGCCCTTGCCGTCCAGAATTTCGGCCACATGCCTGATGATGCCGTAGGGTGAACACACTTCATCCAGGCGCTCAAAACGCAGGCCGTGCTCTGCCTTACAGGCGGCCACGCGTTCAAGCCAGGGCTCGTGATTGTTTTTGTGCAGCAAGGGCAGCAGGGCATTGAGGGCATCTGCCGCATCTGCCGTAATGCCCACCTGCGGTATGCGCAGCTTGCCCACCTCGCAGGCGTCGATATCAATGTGCACGATGCCGGTTTTGGGGCAAAAACTGTCCAGCCGCCCGGTGGCGCGGTCGCCAAGGCGCGCGCCCACCACCATGAGCAGGTCGCATTCCTCCACCAGCAGGTTTGCAGCCCGCGCACCGTGCATGCCCAGCATGCCCACGGCCAGCTCGTGCCCGTGGGGTATGGCGCCAAGCCCGCGCAGCGACATGACCGCAGGTATGCGGCGGGCTTCCATAAAGGCCAGCACGGCCTCTGAGGCTTCGGGCGAGGATGTGCCGCCGCCCAGCAACAGCAGGGGCCGCTCTGCGCGGTTCATAAGCTCTGCGGCACGGGCAAGGGCCTGGGCATCGGGCTGCGGCATGGGCGCGGCAGCGCCCGCAGCGGGCATATCCTGCACTTCGGCAATGGCTACTTGCACATCACGCGGAATATCCACCAGCACAGGGCCGGGGCGGTCGCCTGCGGCTATGGCAAAGGCCTCGGGTATGATGCGCAAAAGTTCGTCTATGGAGCGCACAATAAAGTTGTGCTTGGTGGCGGGAATGGACATGCCGTAGATGTCCACCTCCTGAAAGGCGTCCGTGCCGATCATGCTCAGGGGAACCTGCCCCGTGATGCAGACCAGCGGCACGGAATCCATGCGCGCGTCGGCCAGGGCCGTAAGCGTGTTTGTGGCCCCGGGGCCAGATGTGGCAAAGATAACGCCGGGGCGGCCAGTAACCCTGGCCATGCCCTGAGCTATGAAGCCCGCGCCCTGCTCATGCCGGGCGAGGATGTGGCGGATTGTTCCCCTGCGCCCAAGCGCATCGTAAAGGGGAAGATTGAAACCGCCCGGAATACCCGCAATGTGCGTAACACCCTGGTTTTCCAGCAGGCGGATGGTGAGTTCTGCTCCTGTAAGACGTAACATCGCCGCAAGACTCCTTTTTGATAGTGGGGCTTGTCGGCGGTGTGCGGATTAAAAAACCCCGCCGACTCGCGCCAGCGGGGTTTAAATATACCTTTAGACCTTCCCTGCTCAGGACGCGCGCAAATTATGGCTCCGTACTACTACGGCGCACATAATGGATAGCATCGCTACCTGACGGAAAGAAGGTTGTGTGTTCATGCTCATGGGTCAACCCTACGCTCGCACCCTGCAAGCTGTCAACATGTCAGACCAGTTTTGCACACGCTCAAGATTACTTTTTTTTCTTGCGGCTGTCGCTGTGGGGCAACAGCAGTTTGACCGCCCGCACTTCGTCGATGCGGCGTCGGTCCATGCGGGTTATCTCCAGTTCCCAGCCTTGATAGCGCAGCCGCGCGCCCTGCTCTGGTATACGGCCCAGCCGCTCCAGTATCAACCCGCCAAGCGTTGCACTAAAAAGGCGCGGCGGCAGGCTTACCCCAAGCCAGCTGGCAAACAGATCCACCGCCAGGCGCCCGGGAAACACCCAGCTGCCGTCGGGTCTGCGGCACACCTCTGGCCCTGCGGGCATGTCGCCCATTTGCCCGGCAAGCATGCTCAGCAGTTCGGCGGGCGTAATGATGCCGACAACACCGCCGTATTCATCGCGCACAAAGGCCAACGGCGCGGGATGTGTACGAAAATCTTCAAGAATGGTCGGCAGCGGGGTGTGCTCAAAAATGGTGGGCGCGGGCCGCACAAAATTTTTCAGATCCCACTCGCGGCTGCCAATGCCCTGCTGCTCTTGCAGCAAAATGTCGCCAGGGTGCACCACACCCAAAACTTCGTCGGTATCGCGCCGCAGCACGGGCAGCCACGCAAGGCGCGAGGCAGCGGCAAAACGGGTGGCCGTGGTGCGGTCGGCATTGCTGTCGAGCCATTCCACACGCTGACGCGGAATCATGATAAAGCGCGCCGTGCGACCGCCAAGGCGGATAACTCGGGCCACCATATCCCTTTCCCTGGGGGCAAACAGCTGCCCGTTGGCATCCCCCGCCAGGGCTGCGGCCTCCAGCTGGGCCTCGCCGCCGCCAGGTACGCCGCCGCCCAGCAGGTTGAGGATCACGCGGGCCGTTGATTCACGCATGTCGCGCATGCTGTAGCGTCTGCGTCTGCTGCGCAGAGCCCACTGGTTGCAAGCCTCCACCGCCACAGAAAACCCTATGGCCGCATACATATAGCCCTTGGGAATATGATAGCCAAGGCCGTCTGCCAGAAGGCTGAGGCCGATCATCAGCAAAAAACCAAGGCAAAGCACAATAACTGTGGGGTGACGCTCCACAAATTCCAGCAGGGGCGCAGCCGCCAGCACCATAATGACCATGGCCGCAACCACGGCCAGCATCATGATGAACACATGGTCAACCATGCCCACCGAGGTGATGATGGAATCGAGCGAAAACACTGCATCGAGAATGATGATTTGAAAAATCACCTGCCAGTAGCCAACCCGGGGGCCCTCGGTATTGAACCTGCCCGCGTGGCCCTCGAGCCTGTCGTGCAGCTCCATGGTGCCCTTGAGCAGCAAAAACACGCCGCCCGCCATAAGTATGAGATCACGGGCCGAATAGCCGTGCCCGCCAAGGGTAAACAGGGGGTCTGTGAGCATGACCAGCCGCGCCATAAAGGCCAGCAGAACCATGCGCATGAGCAGGGCTAGGCCAAGACCGGTCATGAATGCCTGACGCTTCCTTTCCTGCGGCAGTTTGCCCACAAGAATGGATATGAACACCAGGTTATCCACGCCAAGCACCACTTCAAGCAGTATCAGCGTGCCCAGCCCGGCCCATGCCGAGGGGTCAGATACCCATGCCAGATCCCACATATTCTCTCCTGCGGCTGCGCCGCATTTACATATTTATACCTGGAGGCAGCAAGGCCCCCGGTTTGATGGCAGGCCAACTGCCGCGCAGAATGCCCACAGTGCCCGCGTGACGCAGCTTGACGCAGCGTGACGCAGGCTGTCGCAATATGGCGCAAGGGTAACCAGTGCGGGCAGTATCTGCAACCGGCATTGTGGGAGGGCAGGCGCGCCGATTGCAAGAACTGCACTGCTCCAAACACAAAGGGGAGCCCAAAGGCCCCCCTTAAAATCGTGCTTACCCGAAGGTCTGCACCACTGCAAGCCGATAAAGCGGCGCAGCGTTGAAACTATTCGGCAGCAAGCTGAATGCGTTCAAAACCGGTGACCTTGATTTCGTCGCCGATGGTCTTGCCAGCTTCGCGCACCACGTCAGCGATGGTCTTTTTGTCGTCGCGAATGTAGAGCTGGTCCATCAGGCACACTTCCTTCTGGAACTTCTTCACGGCGCCGTCGGCAATCTTGTCCACGATCTGGGCGGGCTTGCCTTCTTCAATGGCCTTCTGGCGGTAAACTTCGCGTTCACGTTCCACAGCGGCCGGATCAAGGCAAGAGGCGTCGAGGGCCAGGGGGCTGGCGGCGGCAACCTGCATGGCAAGATTCTTGGCCAGTTCCTGCACTTCGGGCTTGCTGGCGCTTTCGGCCTTGCCGCAGGTGAGGTACACAAGCACGCCGATCTTGCTGTTGGCGTGGATGTACTGACCCACCACATCGTTGGCGCCCTGCTTGCTGAAGCGGGCAAACTTGCCAAGCTGCATGTTTTCGCCCACAGAGGCGATGAGCTGGGTCACTTCTTCACCCAAAAGGGCGTCAAGAGCTTCAGCGTCGGCGGGGGCCTTTTCAAGAATAACCTGGGTCACGCGGGTGGCCATGGTCTGGAACTGTTCGCCGCGAGCCACAAAGTCGGTTTCGCACAGCAGCGAACCCATGGCAATGTGCATGCCGTCGGCGCTGGCGGCCACGGTCACGAGGCCTTCGCTGGTGGCGCGGCCAGACTTTTTGGCAGCCTTGGCCATGCCCTTCTGGCGCAGCCAGTCAACGGCCTTTTCCAGGTCGCCTTCCACTTCAACCAGAGCCTTCTTGCAGTCCATCATGCCTGCGGCGGTCATGTCGCGCAGTTCTTTAACCAATTGTGCAGTGATAGCCATAGTATACTCCACACGCTGTCCGGCCCCAAGCCGGAGTTTCATAACTTTCTGATTGGTTGCGCGGCCTGCGCAAAGCGCGGCGCACAATCCTTCATCCAGACGGGGGCAGCGCAGCCTTTACAGGTTGCGCCGCCCCCAGGATACGGAATATGGAAAGGCCAGATTATTCGGCGGCGGCTTCCTGCGCGGGGGCAGCAGCTTCGGCCTTCTGCATGGCTTCTTCAGCGTTCACAACTTCGCCCTTGCGATCCTTGTTCATGGCTTCGCCTTCCATGCAGGCTTCAGCGAAAGCAGCCACAAACAACTTGATGGCGCGGATGGCGTCGTCGTTGCCGGGAATGATGTAGTCGATGACATCGGGGTCGCAGTTGGTGTCGGTCACGGCCACAATCGGGATACCGAGCTTGCGGCATTCCTTCACGGCGATGTCTTCACGGTGCGGGTCGATGATGAAGGCAAGCTGGGGGGTGCGGTCCATGTTCTTGATACCGCCCAGGGTTTCCTCGAGCTTGTTCATTTCGCGTTCCAGAAGCAGAATTTCCTTCTTCTGATAGCGATTGATGGTGCCGTCGCCAAACATGGCTTCGAGCTTCTTAAGACGGTCCACGCTCTTCTGGATGGTGACAAAGTTGGTGAGCGTGCCGCCCATCCAACGGTTGGTCACGTGGTACTGACCAGCGCGGCCAGCTTCGGCGGCCACAGCTTCCTGAGCCTGACGCTTGGTACCGATAAACAGAACCTTGCCGCCCTTGGCAACAGTGTCGACCACCTTGTCGTAAGCGACGCGGAACAGCTTGACGGTCTGCTGAAGGTCGATGATATGGATGCCGTTACGGGCGCCAAAGATGAAAGGACGCATCTTGGGATTCCAGCGGCGGGTCTGGTGACCGAAATGCACGCCGGTTTCCAGCATTTGCTTCATGCTGACATAAGCCATTGGGATTCCTCCAAAGGGTTAACTTCTTCCACCCATGCCCTGACCCTGCAACCCGATGTGCGCCTCCTGACAGACAAACCGTCTTGGGCGCAAAAAATGGACGACGCACCACGCGTCGTCCCACCGGGCACCCCGGGCCGCTGCCTTTGGGTGTGCTTGATGGAAAGGTGGTCAATACACCAATGACCCGCGAATAGCAAGCATTGATGCGGCATTTTTCGCAAAGAGGCCCTTGTGCCGTCTACTGGCGCAATTGCCGAACCAGCTCGGCTTGTGTCTCTTGCAGTTTTTTACCCGCATAAACAACCACAACGCCGTTGTCCTTTACGCAGACAAGGTCAGGGTGCGCGTCAAAATATGCCTTGCCCCGCTCAAATTCGTCACGCGAAACCCCACCGCCGCCGCCAGCAAGGTAGGCCGTGCCCGCGTAGGGCGACAGAATCACCACGCTGTCGTCGAGCGAACCGCTCATGCGGTTTATGTCGGCAACATACCGCTGGTAGGGATAAAAAACGTGGGGCCCCAGGCCAGACTGCGCCCACACCCGCACCGAAGGCGGAAAATCGGGCAAGCTGCCAAGCGATTCGCGCAGGCGGGCATACGATTGCGAATCGGGGTGTTGCAGCAAACGCGCCACCGTTGCTGCCGGGTTGTACCACCCTGTCTGGGTGGCAAGCATAATGACCGCCGCCAGCGTAGCGGCCACGGGCAAAACTTTTTTCCACAGCTCGGGCCGCAGTTTGCCCTGCACCCACATGCAGGCATGGCACATGGCGAGCAGCAAAAACACGCCGGGCAAGTCCTCGTACTGCCCGGCCATGGCCCACATCTGCCCATAGCCGGAAACAGCCACCATGGCGAGGTAGGGCAGCGTACACAGCAAACACAGCAGGGCCTTGCGCCCAAGCAGGGGTAAAAACCAGCAATAGGCCAGCAACCGCAGGTAGTATTGGAGTTTGAGATCCCACCCGCCTGCCGGGTTTACGAACTGCCCAAAGGCGTAGCCAGTGCCCGCCCCCGCCACTTCGCGCATGTACGGCAGCCACACCTTTGTGACCGTGCCAAACCACAGGCCAGAAAACGCGCACAGTACAAGACCCACGCGGCGCATGCCCAGCAGCAAAAAGGCATACATGCCCAGACAAAAAATACTGGGTGCTGCGCGCTCCTGCGCCAGAAAAACCACAAAGCAGCACCCTGCAAGCGCCCACCAGCGGCGCTGGTGCAGCATAAGCACAGCCAGCATAAGCACGGGCGTTACAAGCGTTGTATAATGAACCTGACGCGACCAGGGCGTGAGCACAGGCCGAAAGAAAAAGAACAGCACCAGCATGACGCCCGCAGTCCACACCCAGTTGCCCGCCGCATTGTCGCCCTCGGCCTCTGCATGCAGGGTGCGCACCAACCGGGGCAAAATAAAGGCCATGGCCCCGGCAGCCGCCCCGTGCAGCATGCTGAGCGGGTACGGGCTCTTCCACGGCCCTACAAGGGGGGCCAGCAGGGCTGTGAGCGGTGTGCAGTGGTGGGCGTAAAAGGGCTTGCCTTCATAGACGTTTGAAAAGGGTACCTGCCAGTCCCACCCGTTCCATACCCGCCAGATCTGCGTTATGAAATAGCCAAAATCCGCATCGTTGATGACGAAACTGCGCATCTGCAATACGCTGCCCCAGATAAACAAGGCCGCAAAAGCCAGGGGAATGTACCAGAGCACCAGTTTTTCTGCGGTGGAATTTTTACCTGCAAAAGCGTCTTGCATCATTTGTTCTTACTCGCTGTATGGTAAACGCGTGCGGTATGGCACGGCATGCAGGCGATTTTACTAGCACGCTGGCCGTTCATCCACAAGCAAGCCGCGTCATACGCCCTGGGCCAGCGCCTGAGCCAGCCCTTGCGCTGGCCATTTTCCCCATTTCTTGCGCGCTGTGCCCGCCCCTTTTCAAATTGCCCGTCAATACTTATAGTTCTTTTTCACGCTGCCCCCGCACGGGCCGCAGCACATCAACTCTTCAGGATTCATCATGAACAAGCACGGCTTTACTCTTCTTACCGAACAATACCTGCGCGAAGTGGACGGCACAGCCCGGTTGTGGCAGCACGATGTCACCGGCGCGCAGATGCTTTCCGTCAGCAATACCGACGAAAACAAATGCTTTGGCGTGAGCTTTCGCACGCCGCCCGCCGATTCCACGGGGGTTGCCCATATTCTGGAGCATTCCGTGCTCTGCGGGTCAGACAAGTACCCGGTCAAGGAGCCCTTTGTTGAGCTGCTCAAGGGTTCGCTGAACACCTTTCTCAACGCCTTCACCTTTCCCGACAAAACCTGCTACCCCATCGCCAGCTGCAACCTGCGCGATTTTTACAATCTTATAGATGTATATATTGATGCCGTGTTCCACCCGCGCATCACCGAAGATATCTTTCGGCAAGAAGGCTGGCACGTGGAGGCCGAAACCGCCGACGGCCCGTGGTCGTACAAGGGCGTGGTCTATAATGAGATGAAGGGCGTATATTCCTCGCCCGATTCCGTGCTTTCGGAACAGAGCCAGCAGGCGCTGTTTCCCGACACGCTGTACAGCCTCGATTCCGGCGGCAACCCGCAGAACATTCCTGATCTCACCTATCAGGCATTTTGCGACTTTCACAGCAGCTACTACCACCCCAGCAACGCCCGCTTTTTCTTTTGGGGCGACGACCCGGAAGACGAGCGCCTGCGCCTGACCGCCGCCGCCCTTAAGGGCTACACGGCGCGCCCGGTCAATTCTGCCGTACCGCTGCAACCGCGCATCGAAACACCACGCCAGATCGAAGTGGCCTACGCTGCCTCCAAGGGTGAAAAACGCGCCCTGTTCACGGTCAACTGGCTGTTGGGCGAGCGTGGCGACGTCAATCAGGCACTGCTGATGGAAATGCTCGAGCATATCCTTGAAGGCCTGCCCGGCTCGCCCCTGCGCAAGGCGCTCATCGCCTCTGGCCTGGGCGAAGACACCACCGGCTGCGGGCTAGAAACCGATCTGCGCCAGATGTACTACTCCACCGGCCTCAAGGGCGTGGCCCCACGTGATTTGCAGCAGGCCGAGCTGCTGATTTTTGACACCCTGGCCCAACTGGCCGAAGAGGGCATTCCCCGTTCTGCGGTGGAAGCCGCCGTCAACAGTGTGGAATTCGCCTACCGCGAAAACAATTCGGGCCGCTTCCCCCGTGGGCTTTCGGCCATGGTGCAGTCGCTCACCACATGGCTGTACGATGGCGACCCGCTGGCCCCGCTGGCCTGGGAAGCGCCGCTCAAGGCCCTCAAGGCCCGTATCGAGGCTGGCGAACCCGTGTTCGAGCAGGCCATCAAGGACTGGTTCCTCAACAACGAGCACCGCGCCACCGTTATTCTGCTGCCCGATGCCAAGCTGGGCCAGATGCGCGACGATGCGGAAAAAGCCCGCGTGGACGCCGTGCAGGCTGCGGCCAGCCCGGCAGAACGCGCCCGTATGGTGGAAGAAACCACCCGCCTTATGGAAGCGCAGGAAGCCCCCGACAGCCCAGAGGCCCTGGCCACCATTCCTGCCCTTGGGCTGGAAGACCTGCCGCGTGAAAATGCCTCTATCCCGCGTGCCCAGGCAGAACTGCCAGAAACCTACCTCACCCACGAGCTGCCCACCCAGGGCATTGCCTACACAACCCTGTTGCTGCCGCTCTCCAACGTGCCAGACAGGCTTGTGCCCCTGCTGCCGATCTTTACCCGTTCCCTCACCGAAACGGGCACTGCCCGGCGCGACTTTACCGAGCTGGGCGCGCTCATGGCCGCCAAAACAGGTGGCCTTGGGGCTGACCCTCTGCTGGGCCTTGTGCGCGGCACCCGCAAAACCATTGGCTACCTCAGCGTGGCCGGCAAGGCCGTGTATGACAAACTGCCCGACCTTTTTGCCCTGACCCGCGAAATACTGCTTGAACCCATAAAGGATGCAGACGTGCTGCGCGAAAGGCTGCGGCAGATGCTGCTTGAGGGCAAGGCGCGCCTTGAGCACGGCTTGCAATCCGCAGGGCACGCTGCTGTAAGCTCCCGTCTGCGGGCGCATTTCAACGGCGCAAGCGCACTGGCCGAACGCACCACGGGCCTGAGCTATCTTGAAAGCGTGCGCGGTCTGCTCAGCCGTATGGATTCGGACCCGCAGTCCATTCTTGATGACCTTGAAGAACTGCGCTCACGCATCATTGCCCGCCCCGACGCGATCTTTGACTGCACCGCCGAGGCCCAGGGCCTGAGCATGGTTGAGGCAGAAGCCCGCCAGTTGCTGCGCGCCCTTGCCCCGGTGCGGGCTGGCTCTGAATCGGGCTTAGGCAGCTCCCCCCTTGATCTGCCCAAGGGCGAGGCATTCATTGCCCCGGCCCAGATCAACTATGTGGGCAAGGCCGCCAACATCTATGATCAGGGCTATGTGTACCACGGCTCGGCCAGCGTGATATTGCGCTACCTGCGCATGGGCTACCTGTGGGAACGCGTGCGCGTGCGCGGCGGCGCTTACGGGGCCTTCTGCAATCTCGACCGTCTGGGCGGAACCCTTGTGTGCGCCTCGTACCGCGACCCCAATGTGGAAGACACCCTTGCCGCCTTTGACGGCATGGCCGAATACCTGCGCGGCTTCAGCCCCGACAAGGCCCAGCTCACGCAGGCCATTGTGGGTGCCATTGGCGACATAGACAGCTACCAGCTGCCCGACGCCAAGGGCGCGCAGTCCCTTTCGCGCTGGCTCACGGACGACAACGACGCTGCCCGTGCACTCATGCGCGAAGAAATCCTTTCCACCACCGAAAAACACTTCCGCGAGTTTGCCGAAGTCCTGGCCGAGGCTGCCCGCACCGGAGCCACCTGCGTGCTGGGCGGCCCCAAGACCGAAGCTGCCGCCAGCAAACTGGGCTGGAGCAGCACAAAGCTGGTGTAACAAACCGTAATTGCATAATAACAAAGGGGGAGATTTGCCAAAATCTCCCCCTTTTTGCATTTGCGGCAGGCACAGCCGCACAGCAGCACAAGGATTTTTTGCATGCCCCAGAATTTTGACAACCAGCCCCCCTTGCGGCCCACACATCTTGCTGGCCGACTGGCTGCGCCCTCCTTTGTGATACCCGCTGGCGTGGCCGAAAACGCCCGCTTTCTGGCTGGCAAGGTGGACGAAGTGGGCCTGTGCCTGTTTGAAACCAGCGCCTGCCTGAACTACGGCCCGCAAGACCTGCCGCCCGACCTCGCCGCCCTGCCCCTGCGCTGGCACGCCCACCTACCGGTAGACCTGCCCTGGCCGCAAAAATCCACCGCCGCCCAATCGGCCTACCCTGCCCGCACGGCTGCCACCCTGGCCCGCCAGGTACTGAAAAAGGCCGCCTTTCTTGAGCCTCGTTACGCCGTACTGCACCCGCCCAAGGGTTCGCCGCTCATGCAGCGCCGCCTGCTGGCAGGTTTTGCGCACCACTGGAAAAAACACTGTCATGTTCAGCTGTTGCTCGAAAATGTGGCCCACAGTGACATACGCAGTCTTGGCCAGGGCTTTTTGCAGGATCACGGCCTTGGCCTGTGTCTGGACGTAGGTCATCTACTGGGATATGGTCAAAAAAATCTTTTGCTTTCGACGCTTCCAGAGCAGGCAAGCCTTGTGCACTGGAGCGCGCCCGGCGATGGCGACCGACATCTGCCACTTACGGCCTTTACCGGGCCGCAAATGCAGACCGCAGCAGACCTGATGGTGCGTTTTTGTGCCACAGCGGTGCACATGGCCGAGATATTCAACTGGAAGGGGCTGGCTGATTCACTGCCGATACTGGACGCGTTTGCGCAACCACAACCTGCCCTATGAGCCACAAGGAGAATCATGGCTGGCGCTACAGACCACATCGCCCTGCTGCAAAAATGGCGGGCAGGTCTTTGCAAGGATGACCGCTGGTGCATCCTCATCAATGCCGATCCCGATGCCCTGGCATCGGCGCTGGCGCTCAAGCGTATTATGATTCACAAGGTACACAGCGTCGATATTGCCCGCATCAACGAGGTGACCAGGCCCGACAATCTGGCCATGATCCGCTACCTCAATATTCCTGTGATCGCATGGCAGCCAGAGAATGCCGGGCAGTATACCCGCTATGCCATGGTCGATTCGCAGCCGCACCACAGCAAAGCCTATCAGGGCCTGCATTTTGACTGCATCATAGACCACCACCCCCTGCCCCGCGCCGTGCCCAACATCACGGCCTGTGCCATTGCCGGCCCCACGATCCTTCGCGATATCCGCCCCGGCATGGGCGCAACCAGCACCATGATGACCCGCTACCTCAAAGCCCTGCGCATGCGCCCCGGCCCGCGACTGGCCACGGCCCTGCTGTATGGCATACGCACCGACACCGCCGCCTTTGAACGCTCTGGCGGCGAGGACGATTTTCGCGCCTACCAGTGGCTTTCGCGCCATGCAGACAACAGCCTGCTGCGCCGCATTTTGCGCAGCGAATATTTGCGCGAATGGCTGCCGCTGTTTTCACGCGCCTTCCGTTCGCTGGCCGACTGCCGTGGCGGCGGGGCCTTTGCCTCGCTCAACGAGGTCAGCAGCGCAGACCTGCTGGTGGCCGTGGCAGACTTTTTTACGAGGGTGCACGGCCTGCGGTGGATTGCCGTGAGCGGCGTGGTCGACAAAACCGTTATCGTGATCTTTCGCGGCGACGGCGGGCGCGACATTGGCCGACTGGCAGACGCCTGCTTTCATGATGTTGGCGTGGCGGGCGGCCACCGCAATCTTGCGCGGGCCGAGTTTCCCATTTCGGCAGTGCCAGAGGGCGTCAAGCCCGGCGAGTTTGTGCTCAAGCGGCTTGAAACCCGCAAGCTCAGGCCCAGGGCAAAGAATGAGGAAAGCCCCACAGACCCCGCAGAACGTGGCGCAGCCTGAGCCCGGCCATAAAGTTTATGAAAAACCCAATTTCCTGTTGACAGGGTTTTGGATGGCGCGTAGCTTTTGAACAGAAATTTTTAAGGATATTTCCATGCAGCGCATTTCTTCCAACCACACCTCCTCCTACGCCGCCGGCATCTTTAGCTGGTATTTTTTTGCGTATTTTACCGGAGCCTGTGGTCGGGAGCTTTGCTGACGCAAAAAAGTTAGAAAGTTCAACGGGCCGCAGGCAACAAGCCAGCGGCCCTTTTTTTGTATGGGTCGCCGGAAAAGAAGCGGCAAACCCCGCGACATGCGGGTCACCTTAAAGCAGCAGACTGAAAGGAGAGCACCCATGTACCTTGGCAAAAAAATCCGCCTGGAACGTATCATCAACCGCACCAATGGCCGCACCATCATTGTTCCCATGGACCACGGCGTAACCATTGGCGCCGTTGAGGGCCTGGTGGATATGCGTGACACCGTCAACGACATGGCGGAAGGCGGCGCAGACGCCGTTCTCATGCACAAGGGTCTTGTGCGCTGCGGCCACCGCAACGCTGGCAGCGATATTGGTCTGATTCTCCATCTTTCAGCCTCCACCGCCCTTTCGCCACACGGCAATACCAAAACCCTTGTGGGCACTGTTGAAGAAGCCATCAAACACGGCGCAGACTGCGTTTCGGTGCACGTCAACCTGGGCGACCCCAACGAACGCCTCATGCTGGCCGACCTGGGCCGCGTTGCCGAATCGTGCGACAACTGGGGCATTCCGCTGCTGGCCATGATGTACGCCCGTGGCCCGCAGGTCCAGAACGGTTACGCCAAGGACGTTGTGGCCCACTGTGCCCGCGTGGGTGTTGAGCTGGGCGCGGATATCGTCAAGGTTCCCTACACCGGCGATGTGGACAGCTTCTCTGAAGTGGTGGCCGCCTGCTGCGTGCCCGTGGTTATCGCCGGTGGCGAACGCATGGATTCCACCCGCCAGATTCTTCAGATGGTGCAGGATTCTCTTGATGCAGGCGGCGCGGGCATTTCTGTGGGCCGCAACGTGTTCCAGCATCCCAACCGCGTGGCCCTGGTCAAAGCCCTGCGCGCCATCGTACACGAAAACGTTTCCGTGGATCAGGCCATGGAAATCGTAGGAGAATAAGCCCGATGTCGCGCATCTATTTCAACTGCGTTCCCTTTGACAAGGGCGATGTGACCCTGGCGCTGGAATCTGGCGTGGACGGCGTTATTGTGCCCCGCGAGCATGTGGATCAGGTGGCCGGACTTTCGCGTTGCCCTGTGTGGGCTGCCGAAGATGTCGCCACCATGGCGCTCAACGTCAAGGCCGACGAAGAGGCCGTGCTCGAACGCCTCCATAAGGGCGAGCGTGTGGTGCTGGCTCGCGGCTGGGAGGTTATACCGGTAGAAAACCTTCTGGCCCAGAGCGACAGCGTTCTGGCTGAAGCCGCTACGCTGGACGAGGCCCGCCTTGCCGCAGGAATTCTGGAACGCGGTGTGGCGGGCATTATTGTATCCAGAGAAGCCGTGGCCGACCTCAAAACCATTGTTGCCCAGTGCAAGACGGCGCAGGGGCGCGAAGAACTGCTGCCCGCCGTGATCACCCGCGTGGAATCCGTGGGCCTTGGCCACCGCGTGTGCGCCGACACGCTCTCCATTCTGCGCAAGGGCCAGGGGATGCTGGTGGGCAATTCCAGCGCCTTTACCTTTCTCGTGCACGCCGAAACCGAGCGCAACGAATATGTGGCGGCCCGTCCCTTCAGGGTTAATGCGGGGGCCGTGCACGCCTATGTGCGCCTGCCCGGCGACAAAACCACCTACCTTGGCGAATTCAAGGCCGGGCAGGAAGTGCTGATCGTGGACGCCAACGGCGAAACCAGCCTTGCCACCCTTGGCAGGGTCAAGATTGAAGTGCGCCCCATGCTGCTGATTGAAGCCCAGGTTAAAACCGAAGAAGGCGTCAAAACTGGCGCGGTGTTTTTGCAAAATGCCGAAACCATCCGCCTGACCACCCCTGGCGGCGAGCCGGTGAGCGTGGTGGGCCTGAAGCCCGGCGACACCATTTTGTGCCGTCTGGATGAAGCGGGCCGCCATTTTGGCATGCGCATCAGCGAAGACATCCGGGAGATCTAGCATGGACGACAGCAACAGCCACTGGCCCAAGAACCAGGCAGAAGCCCCGGCCTCAAGTGCTACTCCCGACGAAGCTGGCGCACGCCTTGCCGTCATACGGCACGAGATCGACACCGTGGATCAGGACCTGCTGGCGCTCTTTAACCAGCGCGCCGCCCTGAGCCTTGAGGTGGGACGCATTAAGGCCGATGTGCCGGGCATCATCTTTAAGCCCCTGCGCGAAAAGGAAGTGCTCGACAGCCTTGTGGCCCGCAATCCCGGCCCCCTGCCCGACGAACACCTGCGGGCCATCTGGCGCGAAATCTTTTCGTCTTCGCGCTCGTTGCAGCGGCCCCAAAATGTGGCCTACCTCGGCCCCGAGGGCACGTTCTCGTATTTTGCGGGCGTGGAATATCTTGGCCATGCCGCCCAGTTCAGGCCGTGCAGCGACATTACCCAGGTGTTTCAGGAAGTGGCATCCGGCCAGTGCGAGCTGGGCGTTGTGCCGCTCGAAAATTCCCTTCAGGGAACCGTGGGCGTGAGCTTTGACCTGTTTTTGAAGTACGATGTGCATATTCAGGCCGAGCTGTTTTCGCGCATTTCGCACTGCCTGCTGAGCAATGCGCCCTCGCTGGCCGCCGTGCGCACCGTGTATTCACATCCCCAGCCGCTGGCCCAGTGCGGCGCGTGGCTGCGCGCCCATCTGCCCAACGCTGGCCTTGTGCCCGTGGAATCGACCGCTGCCGCCGCCCAGTACGCGGCTGGCAAGGAAGACGCCGCCGCCATCGGCCACGGCAAGCTGGCCGACCTCATGGGTATTGGCGTGCTGGCCCGCCGCATTGAGGATGAACCCGGCAACTGGACCCGCTTTGTGATCATCGGCCCCGGCGATGCGCGTTCGGGCAACCGCACAGGTGGCCCTCAGCCCGGCCATACAGGCGCGGACAAAACCTCGCTGCTGTTCACCACGGCAGACAAGGCTGGCGCGCTCTCAAGCGTGCTTGATCTGCTGGCCGCCAATGGCATCAACATGCGCAAGCTGGAATCGCGCCCCCTGCGGGGCCAGCGCTGGAAGTATGTTTTCTTTGCCGACGTGGAAAGCGATCTTGAAGATCCGCGCTATGCCCCCCTGCTGGAAACACTGCACGAAGTCTGTACCAGCTTCCGCATTCTTGGCAGCTACCCCACAGGGCCGCAACTGGACCGTCTTGACCTCCATTCGGAAACATCGGAGCACCTTGCCTCATGAGCCAGAGCACCCTTGCCGTTACAGCGGCTGAAGAACAGGCCACGGTGAGCGTCACCGCGCCCGCATCCAAATCGGTTTCGCACCGCTACCTCATTGGCGCGGCCCTGGCACAGGGCGTGTCCACGGTGCGTCATACCCTTGAAAGCCGCGACCTTGAACGCACGCGGGCCATTTTGTGTGGCGCGGGCGCCAGTATGGAAACCCTGCCCGAAAGCACCCAGGCCTCTGGCGCGTGGCGCGTCACCGGCATGGGCGGCAAGCCCCGTGGCGGCACTGCCCAGGCTCCCCTTTCGTGCGATGTGGAAGAATCCGGCACCACATGCAGGCTGCTTACCGCCGTGCTGGCCGCTGGCGAGGGCGAATTTCGCATCCACGGTGCCCCGCGCATGCACGAGCGCCCCATTGGCGAACTTACCGACGCGCTGAAAAATCTGGGCATCACCGCCACCTTTGAGGGCAAGCCCGACTGCCCGCCCCTGGTGCTGCACGCCAAGGGCCTCAACCCCGCCCTGTGCGGGGGCGAAGTAGCGCTGGGCATGGATATTTCAAGCCAGTATTTTTCGGGTCTGCTGCTGGCGGCTCCCATGGGGCCTGCGCCGCTTTCCGTGGTGCTCAGCGGGCAGAAAGCTGTTTCGTGGCCCTATGTGGGGCTTACCCTGCAATGCCTGACCGACTACGGCATCCGCTTTGAGGTGCAAACCCGCGCCAAGGCCGACGATGCATGGGAACTGTTGCCCCCCGGCGCGTGGCGCGAGCTCAAGGCCGCCCACCCCGGCTGTTTGCGCGTAACCGTGCACCCCGGCGCGTATCAGGCTGGCGACTACACGGTTGAGGGCGACTGGTCGGGCGCGTCCTACCTGCTGGCCGCTGGTGCTCTGGGCCTGCGCCCCGTGCGTGTTGAGGGCCTGCGCACCGATTCCTTGCAGGGCGACCGCGCCATGCTGGATATTTTGCAGCGCATGGGCGCGCGCATCCGCCTTACGCCCGATTCTGTCACTGTGTACCCCTCGGCCCTGCACGGTGTTGAGCTCGACATGGGCGACTGCCCCGACCTCGTGCCCACAGTGGCCGTGCTGGCCGCCTTTGCGCAGGGCTCTACCCGGGTCAGCAATGTGGCCCACCTGCGTTACAAGGAATCTGACCGCATCAGTGCCCCGGCGCAGGAGCTGGCCAAGACAGGCGTGGTCATCGACCAGCTCTCCGACGGCATGCTTATCAACGGCCTTTCCGGGCGTGGCAATGGCAAGCCCGACTACCCGCGTCTGCCTGAAGGCACCGCGCTTTCGGCCCACAACGACCACCGCATTGCCATGTCACTGGCCTTGCTTGGCTTGCGCCAGCCCGAAGTGAGCGTCCGCGATCTGCTGGACGACCCCCTG
>SAAX01000086.1 GCA_009929215.1 Deltaproteobacteria bacterium
GTCTGCTTTGGGCTTACACCCGCCCGCTGGCCTCTGGCTTTATCTACAAGGATGGGCGGGGCGCACTGTGGGAAGGCAAGCCAGAGTCAACCCGTCCGGCCAATGACCGGGAAGCTGTGGTTATTACAGCTATAATCAAGAATATTCTGGACTGGATCAGCATTGACCCGGCGGCTTTGCGCGCCACCTACAGGCTTGAACGCCCACAGGCAGACAAGCCCACGCTGCTGCTGCACCCCTTGCGTCAGTCATTTTTTGCCCGGCTTGAGGTGACGTTTGCCGACGACCTCAAGAGCGTGCGCCAATTGACCTTTACTGAACGTAACGGCGATGCGGTGCGCATTGTCTTTAGTCGCACAAGTGTCAACCAGCCCTTGCCCGCGCCTTGCGCCGTGCTTGGTGCAACGGGGAGCGGTGGACAGTAGGCCTATGGGCAAGCCTTTCATCGTTGGCCTTCATTGCTGGATGCGCTCACACAGGGTTCTGGGGTTCAGTCTGGTGCTTGTGTGTTGGGCAGTCTTTGCCTTGCTGGCGGCGCGTATGCAACCAGATTCCAGCAGTTTGGCCTTTTTTCCCGACGATGCGCCACAGTTGCGCCGCATGGCCAAAGCTCTGGATGTTTCCCCGGCCTCGGGCCTGCTGTTCATTGATCTTTCCACAGAGCGCCACGGCGGCAAGTATGCGCTAGCCAGCGTAGCCGATGCCCTGGTGGGCGATCTGCCGCCGGATATGGCCGAAAGGGTGGGGGCCGTGGGCATGCCCGATGCTCGGGCGCTCATGGCTCTGTTGCCGTATTTTACGGATGAGGCCACGCTTGCCCAGCTGCAACGTGCCGCAGCTGACGCGCAGATTGATACGTCTGTTCGCGCCGCCCGCGATAATCTGAACAGCCTTCTTGCCGCTGGCCCCGCGCAGGAATGGCTGCGGGCCGACCCCTTGGGTTTGCGCCAGCACGTTCTTTCGCGTTTGCCCGCCGAGCATGCCTGGGCCATGCCTGACCCTGTGCTGGGCTATCCTGTAAGCGCCGATGGCAAGCATCTGCTGCTGGTGCTGCGGCCAGCCCACTCCCTGCACGATGTCAGCGCCGCCGCCCGGTTGATGGGCGCTATCCATGCCTCCATGCAGCAGCACCTTGCGCCGGACATGCAGGGGCTTGTGGTGGGCGGGCACAGGCACAGCGCGGTCAATGCGCAGGTTATCCAGCGTGATGTGACCAATATTGTCTTTTTTTCCATGCTGGGTTTTGTGCTGGTGTACGCCTTGCTGGTGCGCTCGCGCGGGGTGCTCTGGCTTATGCTTGTGCCCGCGTTTGCCGCCAGTTTTGCCCTTGGGGGTATGACCCTGCTTTCACCCGTGCTGTCTGGTCTGGCGCTGGGCTTTGGCGCCTCAGTGCTTGGCGTGGCCGAAGACTACGCCGTGCACATGCATTTTGCCCTGCGCAGCGGCCAATCGACAGAAACTGTGCTCGAGCACATCACGCCGCCTCTGTTTCAGGGCTATCTGGTCAATGCCTCTGGTTTTGCCGTGCTGTTGCTTTCGGGCATTCCGGCAGTGCGCCAGTTGGCCCTGTTTGCCCTGCTGACATTGAGCGCTGGCTTTGCGCTGGCTGTCATTGTGCTGCCGGTTTGCCCGTGGTTCAACACGCCGCCCCTGCCGGTGCACAAGCAAAATACCGAGCCGCGCCAGCCCGCACCCTTGCGTGTTTTTGCGTGTGTTTTTAGCCTGTTGCTGTTGTGTTATGCGCTTTTTTCCATTGTTCGGGTGGATGTTTCGCCCCGCACAATGGGGGCGGGCATGGCCCAATTGCAGCAGGATGGTGAAAAGCTCAAGGCAATATGGGGCTCGCGCGACAGCAATATTCTGGTGGTTGAGGGCAAAACCACAGCTGAGGCCCTTGCCAATGGGCGTGCCGTGGCAGATGCCCTGCGGCGTCTTGAGCCAAAAAACAAACTCGGCACGCTTACCGATGTGTGGCCATCGCAGGATCAGGCACAGGCCAACGTGCAGCGGTGGCAAACTTTTATTAAGGCTGAAGGGGCGCGTGTGCGGGCTCTATTGGCTTCTGCCGCGCAACGCTACGGATTCACTGCCGAGGCCTTTGCCCCGTTTACGCATCTGCTGGAAAGCCCGGTGGTAGATTTTGACCTGGCAGCGCTGCGGGCCGCTGGCCTGGGCGAAATGGTGGATGTGTTTTTGCCCGCGCCCAAGGCTGATGACCCCACGGCCAGGCTTTTGCTCTTTACCAGCAACAAGGCGGATGTGAGCCAGCTTGCGCTAACCCTTGCAGAGCAAACAACTGCGCTGGCCCCTGGTGAGCTTGAAACAACGCTCTTACAGCAGTTTGATATGGAAAAACGGCTTGTGCCGCTGGCCTGGCTGGCCTGTTTGGCGCTTCTGTTTCTGTATTTCCGCGATGTGCGGCGAACCTTGCTTGCTTCTTTGCCACCGTTGTGTTCCGTTGCTTGTATCCTTGCGTGGATGTCCATTACCGGGCATCCACTGACCTTGGCGGGCATGGCGGCAATGCCGCTGGTGCTGGGCCTTGCGGCAGACCACGGCATTGTCGTTACGCACGATCTTGTCAGCGGCGTAAAAATGGGGGTAGAGCGGGCAGTTGTTGTGTCTTCGCTCACCACATTTACGGGCATGGGATTACTGGCTCTGGCGCAGCATCCTGCCTTAAAGGCCATGGGCGAGGTAATTTTTTGGGGCCTGATTGTGGAAGTTCCGGTGGCCTTGTGGCTTTTGCCCAAGCTGTGCCGTGTTGAGGGAAAACAGGCATGAACCCCATTCGCTGCGCATGTTTGCTGCTGATTGCCTTGCTTGCCGCTTGCGGCGCGCAGAAGCGCACGGTGTTGTTGCCGCCGTATCAGGCAGAATCGCCCGGCGCTTCGCTGGTGGCCCAGTTTGGCGCTCGGCTGAGCATGGGCGGGCAGAGTGCGCCCGTGCAGGGCGAAGTGCAGATGACCCAATCCGGCGGCAGTCTGGCGCTTATTCTGCCGCATGGCAGAACTTTGGGCGTCTGCACATACAGTGCAAATGTCGAACCAGCAAGCGCCCCAAAGGGTGCCGCAGGCGAGCAGTCTATGAAAATGGAATGCACCCCGGCAGAAGGTTTGGGCCGGGAGGCCGCCAGCCTGCTGTTCCGCGCTGGTGTGGCGGTGTACAGAATATTGCCTGCTCTCGGTCAGGGCCCTGCGCTGCCTCAACTTGAGGGCAAGGGCTGGAGTGCGCATTTCAGCCCAACAGCAGACGGCCTGAACGGCACATATGGCGAGCAGGACGGAATGACCATGGACATGTATTTTGTGGAGATTTCGCATTTATGAGCGTGATGCGTTGTGCCGTGCTGCATGCGGCCAGTCAGTTGGAACATCTGCCCGAGCAGGGCGTGTGGCGGCAGAGCTTTTGTTTTGCCGCAGACAGTGCTGTATTTGCAGGGCATTTTCCGGGGCATCCTGTGCTGCCCGCTGTGGTTCAGGTGCTCATGGTTCAAGTGGTACTTGAAGCTATTGGGCAACAAGCCGAGCTGGCGTGCGTGCCGCAGGCCAAATTTCTCGCGCCTCTTGGGCCAGATACGGATATTCTGCTGACCTTGAGCAAGGGACGGCGCGAAGGGCGCTGGGAGTGCACCCTGCACAGCGGCGAAACCCTGGCAGCCCGCATTCAGCTAGAGGTTCCTGCCCTATGAGCCAGCACCGCGCCTCACGTTCCCGCCGCCGTGGCTCGTCTGATGTGCCCTCGCTCTGCGTTAGTGTGCCGCGCACTGTGCGCTTTGAAGAGGTGGACGCCGTGCGCTTCATGTGGCACGGGCGTTACGCCAGCTGGCTTGAAGATGGCCGTGAGGTCATGGGCCGGGCCTATGGCATAAGCTATCTCGATTTTCGCAACAGTGGTGTGGTTGTACCGCTCAAGCTCTTTCATCTCGATTTTCACCATCCGCTGCTCTACGGCCAGACCTACACTATCCATGCAGAATTGTTCTGGAATGAAGCTGCCGTGCTGGATTTTGAATACCGTATTGTAGACGAGCAAGGCCTTGTAACCACCACTGCCAGCACAACCCAGCTTATGCTTGATCTGCAAGGCAACCTGCTTATGGAGCCGCCAGCCTTTTACCGCGAATTTTGCGCCCAGTGGCAGCAGGGCAAGGTCGTATGCCGCCTGTAACCGCCGTTGTCATTCCGGTGTACAACCACCGTGATGGCGTGCGCAGTGTGGTGCAGCGCGCCCTGAGCCAGTGCAGCACGGTTATTGTGGTGGACGACGGCTCCACAGACGGCAGTGCCGAAAGCCTGACTGGCCTGCCCATTTCTTTGGTGCGCCTGCCGCGCAACTGCGGCAAGGGGGCTGCCTTGCGGGCTGGCGCGGCAGAGGCCGCACGGCTTGGCGCAAGCCACATGATTACGCTTGATGCCGATGGACAGCATTTTCCAGAAGATATCCCGCTGTTTTTTCAGGCCATTGCGCAGCACCCAGGTGCAATCATTGTGGGTTGCCGCGATTTTACTGTGCCGCATGTGCCGGGTTCTTCCCGTTTTGGCAGGGCTTTTTCCGCATTCTGGATGCGCGTGCAGACAGGTGCGCGTGTGCGCGATATGCAGAGCGGGTTTCGCGCTTACCCGTTGCGCGTGCTGGATTGCCTGAAATTTACCGAGCCCGGCTACGCCTTTGAGGTAGAAGTGCTGGTGCGCGCGGTTTGGGCCGGGTTTGATGTGCACGAGATCAATATCCGTGTCTATTATCCGCCCCGCGAAGAACGTATTTCGCACTTTAAGGCGCTCAAGGATAATGTGCGCATTTCATTGCTGAACACGCGGCTGACCATCCGCGCTCTGGTTCCTGTGCCTTTTCGGCAGCATAATGTGGACGAGCAGGGCCGCATATCTTTGTTGCGGCCTATGGATTCCCTGCGTCGTCTGCTTGCAGACAGGGCCACCCCTTGGCAATTGGGGCGCTCGGCTGCGGTGGCCATAGCGGTTTCTACACTGCCCTTGCCGGGCTTGCAGAGCATTTTGCTTTTGCTGTGCATTGGCTGGCTGCGGTTGAATCGACTTTGCGCACTGGCCATGATTCCGCTCACATGGCCGCCCTTTGTGCCAGGCCTTGGGGTTTTGCTGGGCTACAGGCTGCGCAACGGCAGCTGGTTGACGGATTTTTCTTTGCAAACACTTGGTTACGAGGCCCCGCAGCGCATACTCGACTGGCTCGTGGGCGCGCTGGTGCTTGCGCCTTTGCTTGGTTTGCTGGCGGGAGGCGTAGTGTGGGTGCTGGCCTATCTTGCGGCACGCGGCATGTCACCCCTGCGGCAACGGGGCGGCCATGCAAAATAAACGTTCAATCGCCTCAACGCTCGGCTCCCGGCTTCAGTACGGGATTTTTGAGGTTTTGGTGCGCTGCCGGTTGCTCTTTGTGGCGCGCATGGTGTTGGCCTTTGTTGTGCTGTATTATGCCCTGCTGCCACATGTGCGCTTGCGGTGCGCGGCATATATCGAGCGCCGCTTTCCCCGCGCAGGGGGCTTGGGCAGGTTTGTACACACCTACCACCTGTATCTGAATTTTGGTCAGGTGCTGCTGGACAGGATGATAGCCGGGGTAACCGGGCGGTTTCCTTTTTGCGAAACAGACCAGCAGGTGCGCCAGTGTTTTGATGTGGCCGGGGCCAACCCGCACGGCTGCATTGTACTGACGGCGCACGTTGGCGCGTGGCAGGTGGGCATTGCGGGGCTTGACCAGTTTGACCGCCCGGTGAATGTGGTGCAGTTGCACAACCCGGCAGATCAGGGCAAACACTATTTTCAGCACGGCAGGGGCAGGCCGTTCAAAATCATTGATTCTGCTGATCCTGTGGGGTCAATGGTTGAGGCTGCCGCAGCCCTGCGACGTGGCGAGGTGGTCTGCCTTATGGGCGACCGTATGCACGGCACACGGCAATCAGGGCAGGGCGTTGACGTGGTCTTCATGGGCGGCAACATCCGTATTCCTGCCAGCGGGTATGCGCTTGCATCCATCACGGGGGCAGAACTGATCATGCTCTTTACCGTGCGCGAAAAAGGCGTAACCAGGGTTTTTAAGGCAGAGCGGCTGGAGGTTCCTGCTGGCTTGCCGCGTCGCGATGTTGCCGTTTTTCAGCCGTATGCACAGCAGTTTGCCGCAGCAATGGAAGCTGTTGTAAAACGGCACCCGTACCAGTTCTTTAATTTTTACGATATGTGGTCGCAATGATGACAAAAAATGAAATGGAATCCGCCCTTAAAGCGGCGATTATTGATGGTCTGCGCCTCGAAGACGTTACCGCTGAAGATATTGATTCTTCGGCCCCGCTGTTTGGAGATTCTGGCCTGATGCTGGATTCGCTGGACGCTGTGGAACTTGTGGTAGTGGTTGAAAAGCACTTTGGCGTGGCCATTGCCGATGCAGATGAAGCCCGCAGGGCCTTTTCCTCTGTAACCGGGCTTGCAGATTTCATCAGCGCCCGCAAAGCGCAGGCGTGAGAAAACCAATGCAGCACGGCTCTGGTGTTGTTGTAACAGGCATGGCCTGCCTGTGCGCGGCGGGCGATAGCCCGGCAGCGGTTCTGGATAGCCTGCACGGCGGGCGGCGTGAGCTGGTTGCGGCATCTGTGCTGGACAGTCGCGCCTTGCCGTATCCGTTTTTTGGCCTTGATGAAAAGTACTTTCCCGGCGGGCGCAAACACTCTGCGCAGGATACGCTTACGCTTGCCAGGGACGTGTGCCACAGGGCTCTGGCCGAGGCTGGGCTTCCGCAACAGTTGCTGCACGAGGCGGGCGTTGTGTTGGGTACAACGGCAGGCAGTGCCACGCACTTTCTGGAGGCTTATGCCGCCAGCCGTGAAAATGCGGCTGGGCAAACCACTGCGGCCCAAGACCCAGCAGAGGCTGCCCATTCTGCATGCCTAGCGCCAGGGGCTGACCGGGACGACTATTTTAGCGCCAATCTCGCGCTTGAGATGGATGTGGAAGCCCACGGGCCGCGTCTTACGGTTACCGATGCCTGTACATCAGGCGCGGACGCCATTGGTCTGGCAATGGATCTCATCACCACAGGCCAGTGCCAGTGCGTGCTGTGCGGCGGCGCAGACGCTCTGAGCCTTGTGCCCCACACGGGTTTTGCGCGGCTGATGATATATTCTGACCAGCCATGCCGCCCCTTTGACCGCGACCGCAAAGGTCTAAACCTTGGCGAAGGCGCAGCCGCGCTGGTTCTTGAAAGTGCGCAGCACGCCCACAGCCGCAATGCCAAGGTGCTTGGGCAGGTGCTGGGCTACGGCAACGCATCTGACGCGCACCATTTTACCGCACCGCATCCTGAAGGGCGGGGGCTGGCCACTGCCATTCGTTCGGCCTTGCAGCAGGCGGGCCTTGCAGCGGCAGATATGGCCTTTGTGAACGCGCACGGCACATCCACCCGTGAAAATGACAAGGTTGAAGGGCGGCTTTTGCGCACCATGCTGCCCAATGTGCCCGTGTGGGCCAGCAAGGGCGGCACGGGCCACACCCTTGGGGCCGCTGGCGCACTGGAAGCCGTGCTGACGCTCGCAGCCTTGCGCTGCGGCACTGTTCCGGCCTCACTGGGATTTAGCGCGGTTGATCCTGAAATCGGTTTTGCGCCCACGCAGAGCTCCCTTACGGTATCCTTGCCGTTTGCGCTTTCTACCTCGCTGGGCTTTGGCGGCGGCAATGCCGCCCTGGTGATGGGGAGGGCAATGGAATGATCAGCATCCCCGCGCTTTCTGTGGCCGGAACCGGGCTTGTGCACAGCCTGGGCGGCAAGGATGCCCTTGCTGCCGTGCAGCAGGGTGAAACGCCAGTCTTTTCCTCCTCCGATGTTTCTTCACTGGCGGCATTGTTGCCGGGGGTTTCTCTGCGCCGTATTCCGCGCTATGCGCGCATGGCTCTTTTGGCCGCCGTGCAGGCTCTTGATGAAGCCGACTGGCGACAAAAAGAAGTGCTGCACAATACCGCACTTGTATTTGGCACTGCCTACAGCAGTTCACAAATGAGCATGGATTTTATGGATTCCATTCTCGACAACGGCCCGCATCTGTCTTCTCCAACGGCCTTTTCACACGCTGTCAACAATATGGGTGCTGGTCTGCTCAGTCTGTTGCTTGGTATTGAGGGGGCCTGTTTTACCATTTCGCAGTTTGAGCTTTCATTTGCTGGGGCTGCGAGTACCGCCTCAGCCTTGCTAAATTCTGGACGGGCCGAAAGGGTGCTGCTGTGTGCTGTAGACGAGAGCGACAGTCGCTTTTTTCACTGCTGCCCGCAGTATTTGCACGGCGAACACCCACAGACAGAAGGGGCCGTTGCCCTGTGCCTGACCAGGCAGGCAGCGGGGGCCAATGAACCTTTGTTGCAGGTGCGCTGGGGGCAGCAAGCCGAATTTGATGGCCCTGTTTTTGCCTCTGGGGCCGCATCTGGCCTGAACTGGATAAATAACGAGCCCCTGTATGGGCACGGGCCGCTGGCACAGGCTCTGGATGTGCTGCTGGCCTTGAACACGGTGCAAACCGCCAAGGCCAATGTTGTTAACTGCGTCTGCGCTGCTGCCGCGAGCGGCAGGCAGGCTTTAATCGAAGTACGGGGTGCGTAATGGAGTCGTGGCCGCTCGAGCGGATTGCACAGCTTGATTTAAGGGCTGTAACGGCGATTGTTCAATCCATCGCGCAAACAGAATTGAGCCAGCACAACCCGCTGAGCTTTGAGGCGCGCGCCCCGCACGAATTCGCATCCATGCGGTGGGAAGCACTGGGCTTTGACGGAGCTGCGCTTGAAAATGTTGCGCAGCGGTGCAACGCCATGTTTAACACCACAGCGCCCGCGCCCGCCGTTGGCGACCTGTGCGGCGATTTTGCGCAGCAGGTTTTGCAGCAGTGGGAAAACAGCGACCGCTCGCTCACGTTTTTTACTTCTGGCTCAACCGGCAAGCCCAAACCCTGCACGCACAAAGAAAGCCATATCCGGCAGGAAGTGACCAGTCTGGCCCCCATTGTGGCAGACCGAACTTCGGCCCTGGTCACCGTGCCCATGCATCATATGTATGGCTTTACCTTTGGGCTGCTGCTGCCCCTGAGCCTTGGCGTGCCCATTCGCAGCGTGCCGCCTTTGCCCACAATGGTTGAGGCGCAGATGCGCCCCGGCGACCTTGTAATCAGCATCCCCCTGTTGCTGTCGCGCCTTGTGGATATGCGCGGGTGGCAGGCCGCAACCTCTGAAGCAGGGAAGGGAATTACCTTGCTGACGGGCACTTCGCCCACGCCGCCAGAGGTGATGCATGCGCTTGAGCGGCAGGCATTTCGCGTTATGGAGTTTTTTGGTTCTTCAGAGATGGGCGTGGTTTGCTGCCGCTTTGAGCCAGAGGCCGATTATGAGCTGCTGCCCCATGTGGCGCGAGGCGAGGGGGAGCACGGCAATGCACTGGTGCGCTGCCTGCCGGACGGCGTGGTGCAGCACTACCCCTTGATGGATAACGTAACCTGGACAGGCCAGCGGCATTTGCGCCCCGGCGCGCGCATTGACAAGGCCGTGCAGGTGGGTGGCATTAATGTTTTTCCTCAGTTTGTGGCCTCGGTAATTGAACGGCACGAAGGGGTTAAGCAGTGCCTTGTGCGGCTGATGCGGCAAGAAGAAGGCTACAGGCTTAAAGCCTTTGTTGTGCCAGAGCCGAATTGCGATGTGCCAGCACTGCACAAGGCGCTGATTCTGCACGCCCGCCAGGAGCTGAGCGACGTGCAGCGCCCCGGATCTTATACCTTTGGCCCGGATATTCCCCGTGGCCCGCTTGGCAAGCCGATGGATTGGTAACACTAACGGATTGAGACACAGTCATCACCATAAGCAGATAAACAACGATGATTGAACGGACTTTTCAAGATATTCCTGATGGGAAAATTGAAGATGCTGACCAGCATGAATTTTTAGTCAGCCTTGGCTGGTCTAAAGGAATTGCTTGGAATGATCTGTTGCTGTCAAAGCGCATACTTATAGTTTCTGAAGCAGGCGCGGGTAAAACTTATGAATGCCGAGACCAATCCAAGCGCCTGACCAATGCTGGTACGCCAGCTTTCTTTGTTGAACTCTCATCATTGGCAACAGTCGATCTTAGAGATTTGTTCGATTTTGAGGAGAAGGCGCGCCTTGGCGAGTGGCTTTCTTCACCAGACGGAGAAGCTACTTTTTTTCTCGACTCGGTTGATGAGCTTAAGCTCCCTCCGTCTGTAAAAAATCTTGCTGAGTTTCCAAACGGCTTGGTAATTGTGGTTGGCACGACAGGCAGCGGAAAATCCACCACCTTAAACGCAATTATCGACATGAACAATCGGGAAAACGAAGCCCATATT
>SAAX01000087.1 GCA_009929215.1 Deltaproteobacteria bacterium
ACAAAGAACTGCCCCTGGATTACAAGCGTGCCGATATCCTGCGCGATTTCATCACTGAACGCGGCAAGATCATTGCCCGCCGTATCACCGGCACCTGCGCGCATCACCAGCGCCTGCTGACCCGCGAAATCAAGCGCGCCCGCCAGATGGCCCTGCTCATCTACACTGCGACGCACGATTCCGGCGTCAAGAAAAAGAGCACCATTTAAGGAGGCGCACATGAAACTGATACTTCGCGCCGACGTTGAAAATCTCGGCATTCTTGGCGATGTGGTTGAAGTGAAAGCTGGTTATGGCCGCAATTTCCTGCTCCCGCAGGGTCTGGCCATGGTCGCTTCGCCTTCCAACCTCAAAGCTTTTGAGCAGGAACGCAAAAAGCTTCAGGCCCGCATGGACGCCGTGCGCTCCGAAGCCCTGGCCCTTCAGGCCAGCCTGGAAGCTCTGAACGTGGTTATTCCCATGCACGTGGGCGACAACGACAAGCTTTACGGCTCTGTCACCACCTCCATCATTGGCGACGCTCTTGCCGCCCTTGGTGTGGACGTTGACCGCCGCCGCATTCTTATGGATGCCCCCATCCGCACCCTTGGCGAACACCCCATTCGCGTGCGCCTGCACGCCAGCGTGATCGCCCTGGTTCCCGTGAAGGTGGTTTCCGACCATCAGCCCATCGTTGAAGACGAGCCCACTCCTGCGGCTCCCGCTGAAGAAGCCTAGGCCACCCAGTAGGGTTTAGCGTGGCTTCCCACAACGATAGCAATTCTGCCCCCGGCCACAAGGCCGGGGGCACGCCTTTTGGGCAGGGCCGCAGCAAAGACGGCCAATCTCGCTCTGCGCACACCAACAGTGCTGAAAAAGCTGAAGCCGATATTCTGCGCCGCGTGCCTCCGCACAGCGTTGAAGCAGAACAGGCCGTGCTTGGCGGCGTATTTATGCGCCCCCAGCTCATGCATTCCATTGCCGACCAGCTGACCGACGAAGATTTTTATCTTCCCGCGCACGCTACCATCTACCGCGCATTTCTCGAACTTTACCGCAAGTCGGCCCCCCTCGATCTTATCGCCACCGCCGAACAGCTCAAGAGCCAAAACGCCCTTGAAGAAGCGGGCGGCGCGGTCTATCTGGGCGAACTGGCACAGGCCGTGGTTTCTGGTGCCAATGCAGAATACTACGCCACCATTGTGCGCGACAAATCCTTGCAGCGCAGCCTCATCAACGCCTGCTCCGGCATCATAGTCAACTGCTATGACGCCTCGCGCGAGGTGGGCGAACTGCTGGACGAATCCGAACAGGCCGTTTTTTCCATTTCGCAGCGCACCTCGGGCAAGGACTTTACCCCCACCCGCGAACTGCTCGAGCGCGTGTTCGACAAGCTTTCAAAGCTGGCCGATGCCAAGGACGTCATCACGGGCGTCACCACGGGCTACACCCGCCTGGACAAACTGACTGCGGGCCTGCAACCCTCTGACCTCATCATTGTTGCGGCCCGCCCCAGTATGGGTAAAACGGCATTTTCCATGTGCATGGCTCTTAATGCTGCCGTGCGCCAAAACGTGCCCGTGGCTGTTTTTTCGCTCGAAATGAGCAAGGAACAGCTCATGCAGCGCATGCTTGCCGTGTGGGGCAAGGTGGATCTTTCCAAACTGCGCCGTCCCTCGCTGTTGACCGACGAGGACTGGCAGCGTCTGTATGATGCGGCCGATGTTGTGGCCCGCGCGCCCATATTTATTGACGACACCCCGGCCCTCACCACCCTTGAGCTGCGCGCCCGCGCCCGTCGCCTCAAGGCAGACAAGGGCCTTGGCATGGTGGTGGTGGACTACTTGCAGCTCATGCGCACCAGCCGCCGCACCGACTCGCGCGAACTGGAAATTTCTGACATCTCGCGTTCGCTCAAAGGTCTGGCCAAGGAAATGAACGTGCCCGTGGTGGCGCTTTCCCAGCTCAACCGCAAGGTCGAAGAACGCAGCGACAAACGCCCCATGCTCTCAGACTTGCGCGAATCGGGCGCTATCGAGCAGGACGCCGACGTTATCATGTTTGTGTACCGCGACGACGTGTACAAGTTTCAGAAACCAGCCGACCGACCGCCCCAGGGTATTGCCGAAATCATTATCGGCAAGCAGCGTAACGGCCCGGTGGGCGTTGCCGAGCTCATGTACATGTCCCCCTACACCTCGTTTGAAGATATTGCCCCAGACTGGATGCCCCCGCCCTCAGAGGGGGGAGCCTAGACAGCTTCAGAGCCGTGCACAAGCCGCAAAAGCGGTGGATGCACGGCTCTTTTGTTTGCCCTGTGCGGCTGTTTCAGGCACCGGCGAGGAACAATGCGGTGGTCTGGCAATACGGTTATTTCCTAAGCAGTAACTTTCCATTTCAATATTGGTTGACTGACCAACTTAAGCATCGGCAATGCAAATGCTCTTTCCAGGCCCTATTTTCGCCAACAGTGTTCGTGGTGTGCACGTTTTTTTATCGGGCAGCAAGTTTTGAGAACATTTGCACAACTGCCATGAAAAGCACTGCCTCATTAGCAATTTACCCAATGCCTATGGCCCTTTCAGAGCTTTTTTCCATACAATTTTGCGCAATGCCGACTTTTTTTTGGCGATTCGTTGACAAGCTCTTCAAAGCGTGTTTCCATATTTTTCATGGGCCGCGTACCGGTAATACGTTTTACCGGGTGGAAGCGCGGTAAGATTGTTTTTTTTGAGAGGGTGTTTCATGTCTAAGTCCATCTATGTCGGGAACCTTCCCTGGTCTGCCAATGAAGAACAGGTTCAGGACCTTTTTGCTGAGTACGGCAATGTTCTGTCTGTAAAACTCGTCAGCGACAGGGATACCGGCCGTGCCCGCGGCTTCGGCTTTGTGGAAATGGAAGACGGCGATGCCGATTCCGCCATTGAAGCCCTGGATAACTTCAGCTTTGGCGGTCGCACGCTGCGCGTGAACGAAGCCAAACCCAGAGCCCCGCGCCAGCCCCGCTACTAGGGTCTGTAACGGACAAAGACACGCCCCGCCTTGGGGCGTTTTTTGTTGCGCGCACATCTTAAGGGACACCAACTGGTGTCCCTGACTATTCATGAGCGGGGCGGTCGGCGGGCTTATACGGCCTGTTGACCTCCCCGCCCACCCTTTTGGCTTTCACCCCCACTATCTGCCTTCCCCACGGTGTCTTTTCTGCCACCGCATTCCATCACATATCTGTGGCAGCGCGCGGGGGCACAGCACTATCGTACTGTTCGGCCCGGCCCGCTGTTTTGGCACTTTGCACCATCGCATACAGGTTGGTGCGCCATCCTGCTGCGCGTCGCACGTTGCCTCCCCCTACCTGCTCGCGCGGCTGCCTCCCCGCGCCCGGATACCAGCACACTTTCTACTGCCCCCCAACATCTCTTCTCCTTCGCCCCTGAACAGTTCAATTTTCCGCCTGGGCCGCCAGTTTTTCGCTGCCCGAGCTGCCTTTTTCGCCAAAGACACACCAAACCTGACTGCAACAATACGCTTTGCTGGCGCACAATCTCAAAATATTCGCTCTATTCCTGCATTTTCAGCCCAGCACCACCAATGGCAAGCCCCCGCCAACCAGCTGCCCGCACTACATGACCACCGCCGTAAAAACGAAAAATGCAGAGTACCTTCAACACATGACCGCACAGTATAATGCCCCTGCGACGCATGTGGCACTGTCAAATGCCCTACAGTGGACGTTTGTGTCAGCATATAGCGCACATATAATTAGTCTATAAAAAATATTAGCGAACATGAATTTCATACAACAAAAAAAACTTGCACGAATTTAGCCAATAATTGTATCATTTATACAGTATTCAATAACTTTACAACGATGCATAGCTATTCATTACATGCTCAATCAAGAGGATGCGAAATATTTCACGCACCACCTTTAACGGTTTAAAATTAGCACAGATCCAAAAACACCTTCTATTACTTGTTTGATCAGTTATTGTTGCATACGCAACGCTGTTTACACGCACAGTTATAAACCAGTTTTACGAATGGAGCCGTAATCCCAGCTGCTTACGGCGTTACACAACGGGATCAACCATGCCGACGACCCGCTTTGACCTTTCACACCCGCCCTTTGACCTGCTTACGCTGGCCGAGGCATCTGCCTTGGCGGCCTCTGCCGACATTCTCTATTTCAGCGATGAACAGGAGATTCTGGCCTCTGGCAGCCTGGTGGACGCCCTGTATCTGGTCATGAAGGGGCTTGTTCGTGAAATGTCGGGCGAGGACGTGGTGGGGGCCTACCGCGAGCACGAAACCTTTGATTGCCGGGCACTTGCCACGGGCAAGACCGCTCACAGGTATGTGGCGCATGAAGAAGTGCTGCTGTGTGTGTTTCCTGGCCGCGAGGTGCTGGCCCTTACGGAAAAAAATTCGCTGTTCGGCGCGTACTTTTTTGCCACAGTGTCAGACAAGCTTGGGCAGCTGGCCCAGTCGCGCGACCGCAGGGAGTGGCAGAGCCTCTTTGCCGTTAAAATCTGCGATGCTGGCTTCAGCCCCCCCATATTTGCCGATGGCGAAGAAACCATTGCCCATGCGGCTCGCCGTATGGAAGAGCACCGCCGCAGATCCATCTTTGTGCGCCACGGCTACCGCACGGGCATTTTTACCACGGGCGATTTTTGCCACATCGTGGCCAACGGTATTTCCAACCAGACCCCGCTGCACCAGTGTGCGCGGTTTTCGCTGCTGAGCTGCGAAAAGGACGACTACCTTTTTAACGCCCTGCTGCTCATGACCCGTCACAACATCCACCGCATTGTGGTGACCGACAAGGGCCAGCCGGTGGGGGTTCTGGCGCTCATCGACCTGCTTTCCTATTTTTCCAACCATTCCCTGTCCATTGCGCGGCAACTTGAGGCGGCCACCACCTTTGACCACCTGCGCACCGCCATGCAGGACATGGAATCGCTTGTAACAACCCTGGTGACGCAAGGCATCAAAACGCCGCAACTGGCGCGGCTGGTTCAGGTTCTGAACACCCAGCTCATGGCCCGGCTGTGGCAGATGGTGGCTACCCCCGCCGTTTTTGCGGGCAGCTCGCTGCTTGCCCTGGGCTCGGAAGGCCGTGGGGAACAGATTCTGAAAACCGACCAGGACAACGCGCTGATCCTTGCAGAAGACCTGGACGAAAAGGAGGTGGAATACTCCGCAGAAAGTTTTACGCAGCACATGCTTTTGCTGGGCTACCCGCCCTGCCCGGGGGGCATGATGGTCAACCAGCCGCTTTGGCGGCACACGGTACGCCAGTGGGGGCACACCCTGCACGGGTGGGCCAGCTCGACACAGGGCGAGGGGCTCATGCATTTGTCCATCTTTCTGGATGCAGAAACAGTGTCTGGCCCGGCCTCGTGGCTGGCAACCTGTCGGCAAGAGTTGCGCAAGGCACTGCCCGACGATGCCGCCTGGTTTGCGCGTATGGCGCTGCCCATCGAGCAGTTTCCCACTCGCAAGGTAGAAACGGGCTTTTGGCGGCAGCTGCTCAACCGCGAAAAAAACGCCCTGCTCGACATCAAAAAGGCGGGCATCTTCCCCATTGTGCACGGCGCACGCGTTCTGGCGCTGGAGGCGGGCATAGATGTCCCCAACACCTTTGACCGACTGGAGGCCCTGACATCACGCACAATTTTGGAAAAATCGTTTGCCGACGACGTGGCCGAGTCGCTGGCCTTTCTCATGCGCCTGCGCCTGGACGCAGGCCTGGAAATGCTGCGCAGGGGCATCCCCCTGAACAACGAGGTGGATACGGCCACCCTGTCCACGCTTGAAAAAGACCTGCTTCAGGACGCGCTGGAGGTGGTACGCCGATTCAAGAGGATGGTTGGGCAGCGTTACGGCCTGGACAGGTTCTGAGATGTCCACACCCTGGCTGCAAACTTTGGGCCGCGTGTGGGGCATGAGCCGCCTGCACGAACCCTACCGCTCGCTGCTGGCTGAAGACGACGGCCAGCTGGTGAGCATAGACTGCGAGACAACCTCGCTCAACGTAAAGGAGGCAGAGCTACTTTCCATCGCTGCCGTGCGCATTGACGGGCAGCGCATCTGCACAAGGCAGGCATTCAATGCGCTGATCACACCACAGCACGCCCCAGAGGGGCCAAACGTGCGCGTGCATGGGTTGCGGCCCTGTGATTTCAGCAACGGCCTGCCGCTTCAGGATGTATTGTTGGAGTTTCTTCAGTTTGTCAGGGGCAGAACACTGGTCGGCTATTATTTGCAGTACGACATTGCAGTGTTGAATAAATATTTGAGGCCAATAATGGGGGCAGCATTGCCAAACCGCCGGATTGAAGTATCCGGCCGTTATTACGATTGGCGATTTGCGCAATATCCTGGCGCCTACATTGATCTGCGGTGGGAAACAATGGTCAGAAACCTGGGCCTGCCCACCCTGCCAAGGCACGATGCCATGAACGACGCCATAACTGCGGCCATGATGTATCTGGCGCTGCAACCGCGCCGGTACGGCGCGCACAGGCTCCCATAACGTTCTGCGTGTGATGTGACGCAAGGACAAATGACGTACGGAGGGGACAATGGCCTCAGAATTGACACGACGGATTGAAAGAAATGCGCAGTACCAGCAATTGATCAAGGCGCGCAACGCCTTGGGCTGGAGCCTTACCCTGCTTGTGTTTGCGGCCTATTACGGCTTTATACTCATAGTGGCCTTTGACAAATCACTGTTTGCCACCCCCCTTGCAGCAGGCATGACCACAACCTGGGGCATTCCGCTGGGCATAGGCATTATCTTGCTCACCGTGCTGCTTACAGCCATTTATGTGCGCAAGGCCAACAACGACTTTGACCCTGCCCTCAAGCAGATTCTTGAAAAAGAGGTGCAGTCATGAGTACGCCAGCCCGCACCTTTTGGCCGCACACTACCTTCGCCTCTTCTTGCTGGCGCGCCATTGCCGCGCCCCTGCTTGCCCTGTGGGCAACTGTGCTGCCGGGTATTGCAAACGCGGCCGGAACCATTGAGGAAACACAAAAGCAGAACACCGACTGGACGGCCATCATCATGTTTACCGTCTTTGTGGGGGGCTCGCTGTGGATCACCAAATGGGCCGCCAAGCGTACCCGCTCTGCCGCCGATTTCTACACGGCTGGCGGCGGCATAACAGGATTTCAGAACGGCCTTGCCATCGCGGGCGACTTTATGTCGGCTGCTTCGTTTTTGGGAATTTCTGCCGCAGTCATGGCCACGGGTTTTGACGGCCTCATCTATGCCATCGGCTTTCAGGTGGGCTGGCCGCTCATTACCTTTATGCTGGCCGAGCGCCTGCGCAACCTTGGGCGCTTTACCTTTGCCGACGTGGTGGCCTACCGGCTGCAGCAGGTTCCCGTGCGCATCTTTGCCGCATCGGGCACGCTGGTGGTGGTGCTCTTTTACCTCATCGCCCAGATGGTGGGCGCGGGGCAGCTCATCAAGCTGCTTTTTGGGCTTGATTACCACTATGCCGTGGTCATCGTGGGTCTGCTTATGATGGCCTATGTGCTTTTTGGCGGCATGACGGCAACCACCTGGGTGCAGATCATCAAGGCCTGCCTGCTGCTCGGCGGGGCCTCGTTCATGGCCTTTATGGTCATGGCCCGGTACGACTTCAGCCCTGAAAAGCTGTTCACCGCCGCTGTGGGCATCAAACAGAGCACGGCCATCATGGGGCCGGGCGGCTTTGTCAAAGACCCCATTTCGGCCATTTCGCTGGGGCTTGCCCTTATGTTTGGCACGGCTGGCCTGCCGCACATTCTCATGCGCTTCTTTACCGTGCCCGACGCCAGAGAAGCCAGAAAAAGCGTGCTGTGGGCAACCACCTGGATCGGCTATTTTTACATTCTGACCTTTATCATCGGCTTTGGGGCCATTGTGTTTGTGAGCACCAACCCCGAATTTCTCGATGCCAAGGGCATTTTGCGCGGCGGCGGCAACATGGCGGCCGTGCATCTGGCCAACGCCATCGGCGGCAACATTTTTCTTGGTTTCATGTCGGCGGTGGCCTTTGCCACAATTCTTGCGGTTGTGGCCGGGCTTACCCTTTCGGGGGCCTCTGCCGTGGCGCACGATCTCTACGCCTCGGCCCTCAAAAAAGGCAAGGTGAGCTCTGCCGAAGAACTCAAGATTTCCAAGCTGACCACTGTGGCACTTGGCATCATTGCCATGTTTCTGGGCATTGTGTTTGAAAAACAAAACGTGGCCTACATGGTGTCGCTGGCGTTTGCCATTGCGGCCTCGGCCAACTTTCCGGCCCTGATACTTTCTGTGCTGTGGAAAAACTGCACCACAAAGGGTGCGGTGAGCGGCGGCTTTGCAGGCCTGATTGCGGCGCTGGTCATGACCGTGCTCTCTGACGCGGTGTGGGTGGGCACGTTGGGCAACCCGGCGGGCAGTGCGCCCTTTCCGTATTCGTCACCGGCCATCTTTTCCATGCCGCTGGCCTTTGCGTGCATCTGGATAGTTTCTGTGTGCGACCGCTCGGCGCAGGCCCAGAAGGAACGCGAGGCTTTTGACGACCAGAAAATCAGATCTGAAACCGGGCTTGGCGCCTTCAAACCCACCGTGCATTAAACGAGGGCTTGTAACGCACCCGGTGCGGTAAATTCATGGGGGGCATGGCAGGCCTTGGGCAAAATGCCACGGCACTGCCCCCCCCCCTAAAAAACCAACCACAGGCCCAACAATTATAACCTCTCGTGAGCCCGCCAAAACACGATTTTTGGCGGGCTCACTGCCTTAAACGGGGCATGCCCTGCCAGAAAAACAAATACCTTTCACGGCTTTTCTTTGCGGGCTTGCCTTGCCGACCGCTGCAAATTTTGCCATGATGGTTTTAACGCTTCTGCCGGTTTTTTTGCCCCAAATACCCTTGTCCGGCGCAACAATCCCTTGAGGAGGGCAGCATGCTTACCCCCAACCAGTGTGTGCTTTACAGCGGCGGCGCCGCAGGAACAGAACAGTTCTTCGGCGCGTTGGCCGAAAGCTGGGGTCTGGAAGAAGTAAATTACAGCTTTGAAGGACACCAGATTGAACGCACGCGCGGTGTGCGGGTGCTTACCTCTGAAGAACTGGCCCTCAAGGACGTAAGCCTGACTTACGTTTCGCGGCTCATGAGCCGCGAATACACGCGTGCACCGCTTTTCCGCAAGGTTTTGCAGTCCATTTGCTGGCAGGTCAGCAGCGGCGAGCAGATCATTGTTATCGGCGCTGTGCAGCCCGATGGCACTGTTAAAGGCGGCACGGGCTGGGGTGCGGAATTTGCCAAAATCTGCAACAAGCCCCTGCTGGTATTTGACCAGCCCAAGAATGCCTGGTTTTTCTGGGACAAAGACAACTGGACCCAGATCGGCGAACCACGCATCACCCATGCCCACTTTGCCGCCACCGGCACCCGTTTTCTTGAAGACAATGGCCGCATAGCCATTCAGAACCTGTTTGCGCGTTCTTTTTCGCGCTAGCAACATAATCCGCTTTTGCTGAAACGGCCCCTGGCTGACAAACGGCCAGGGGCCGCGCTTGCGGCAATGCCTGGCTTGTGTGCCAGAGGCCGCAAGGCGTTTCAGCCCGCATCACGGAGAATTCATGAGCCGTCAGTTTACCCCCGCAGAACAGGCCGTGCTGCGCATAGTGCAGGCCAACCTGCCCGATTCGCTTACTCCTTACGCCGACATTGCCGAACAGGCGGGCATGACAGAAGCCCAGGTGCTTGAACTGCTCGGCTCGCTCAAGGAATCGGGGGCCATTCGCCGCTTTGGTGCCAGCATCAAGCACCAGAAGACAGGCTGGGCCCACAATGCCATGGTGGCCTGGAAAATCACCCCCGATTTGGTCGAGCAGTGCGGCACAGAGGCCGCCCGGCACAACCACATTTCGCACGTTTACTACCGCCCCAGCTCCGCGCCCGACTGGCCCTATGAGCTCTACACCATGATTCATGGCCGCAGCGAGGCGGAATGCCTTGGCGTGGTAGAAGACCTCAAGCGCGATACCCCCCTGCGCGAACACGCCGTGTTGCGCAGCCTCAAGGAACTGAAAAAAATTTCCATGACCTATTTTGCCTGATACAAGGAGCCTTTGATGGACACCACTTCTCGGCAGCTTTTTGAAAAAGCCTGCGTTGTCATTCCTGGGGGCGTCAACAGCCCCGTGCGCGCCTGCCACAACGTGGACAGCCAACCCCTGTTCATTGCCGAAGGCCACGGCTGCCGGATTACCGATGTGGACGGACGCGAATACATCGACTTTGTGCTTTCGTGGGGCCCCATGATTCTGGGCCACGACGAGCCCTCGGTGAC
>SAAX01000153.1 GCA_009929215.1 Deltaproteobacteria bacterium
CAAAGGTCTGGAGGACCAAGTGCGGGCGGAAGGTGACACCTTAGTTACCCCCTCGAACATGCTCAGCCACACAAACACACACTCCGTGCATGGCACAACACACAATCTCAGTCAAGCATCAATCACCTACCTTAGCTGAGGCCGCGGCATGTGCTGCCAAGACCTGGAACAGCCAGGCCGTCCACCGCTTGGTGTGCAGCTGCCGGAGCAGCTCCAGGTTTGCAGCGCCCAGCAGCCCAGCGGGCGCCGAGAGCCCGCACCACTCCACGTCCGCGCGTGCCACCACGAGCTGCTGCAGCACGTGGTCCCGTGCCAGGACCGCCTGGCACCAGGCGAGGTAGCCTGGCATGAGCAGCGGCGCCAGGACCGCTGCTGCCGCCTGTGCGCCTCGCACCGGCCCAGCAGCCAGCCCGGCGCCCTCGGCCTGTGCGGCAGCGGCCTGGTACACGGCCACCAGGCGGCCCTTCAGCGGCTGCGCTAGTGCGCGGGAGGCCTTATAGTAGGTGTTGTGGCGGGCTTGCTGCACCGACACATCCGTGCCATAGGCCAACTTCTTCAAGGCCTTGTCCAGCACGTCCTGTGTGCTGTCATAGCAGCCCACGATGCCGCAGCATGCCATGGCGGCAGTGGAATACGTGGCCGGGGCCCAGCCCTGCGTGCACAAATTAGTAGTAGTAGGGGCGTTACACTGGGGGGTCAAGGCAGGCCAGTTGGATATAGCCCGAGATGGCCCCATGAACACAAGTAGGTCAAGAAGTCAGTGACACTCAGAAACATGAACAACAAAAGTGGACTACTTCGTCGGGTAGAACCCGGCCAAGGAGCAACTGACAGCATGTAATACCAATACCAAGCAAGCTCACTGCACAGCACTCATGAGTGGTGGCGAGGCAATGTAGAGAGGCTTGCTGCGGCAAGTAAGAACTGGGTGGTGGTGGTAGGGGAGCACACCTTGACACTAAACTACACCACACAGCGGCAGCTTGTATGCAGCCTCATCACCCATGGGCAGGTGTATGTGTGGATTCACGCAGCACGCACAACCAACCAACTAACACTCCCAATGTCAGACTGGCATGATGTAGGCTCCCTCACCTCTGAGAAAAGAGGGGACAGAAGGTCCAGTGGCTTGGTCAGGGCCATGCAGCATCGCTGGCTGGGGGCTTGGGGCGAGCCCTGGGTGTGGGGAGGTGGAAAGTGGGCAGTGCAGGATTATAATGGATATGTATGACGACCGACCCCCAGCATGTGCAAACTGAGCAAACATGTCGGGTCAGGGCATGGTGAGCTTAAGAGTTTAGAGGTTAATAACAAAGCTGGCTGCGAGCTGCAGACTGCTGAGACAGACGGCTGCAGAAAGCTACTTAAGCACAGAACCAGCAATCTATCCAGCAGCATCTATCCCTACGAACTAACCTTCCGCGGGCCGGCGGAGCTCCCCACCGACCGCCGAACATCCGAAAGGTCGGGCTTCGGCGTTACCGGCATCATCAATTCCAGCGTCTTGGTCGACGAAGCATCGACTCGCCGCCCCTCCTGCAGGGAAATTGTCATGCATGCATGCAAGCACATGAGCGTTATACTTCCAAATTCGGCTTGTAATGCTCCACAAACTTGTAATGCTGCTGACAGCAGGCCCAGGGCAAAGGTAATGAGCAAGCAAGGCTGTGATGAAGTGTTGAGGTGCAAGCATGGTGCGTGGCATGCATGTCATCGATCGAGTCACGACATGTCTGCTGCCTGGCTAACGAGGCTGCCTGCAGGCTACTACTGAGAACGGTTTGTGCAGGCAATAGCACGGCAGTAGAAGAAATCCCTACCTTCCGCCGTTCGAAAATTCCCCCTGACCGCCGAGCATCCAACAGGCCTGGCCGCTGAGCTGCCGGCTTTTCAACCAGCTCCCAGGTCGCTGCAGCATCGATAGGCGCCACCTGAAGGGAAATTGTCATGCAAGCACAAGCG
>SAAX01000154.1 GCA_009929215.1 Deltaproteobacteria bacterium
CTGATGGCCCCGGGTCCCGCCATCAGGGGCAGCGCCAGCTCTGGATGCCAATGTCGAGCAAGGAGAGGAGGAGGAGGCAGCAACTGCTCTCCTTGTGCTGCTGCCGGGGAACTCAAACTCAAAGCAGCAAGTCAGCCAATCGGCTGCAGACCAGCCAGCCACCTACCCTTGCAAGGAAGCAGGGGGGCCAGCTGGCAGTGAGAAAGCCCAGCAGTCACTCACTATCACCACAGGCTCCCTTTGGAGATCAGCAACGAAAAACATGGGCCGTTACATGGGCAAGCTTGTGTGGTGCTGGTAGCCAAGGCCATCAATACAATGGTCAGCTATTTTACGGGTATTGACCTGTTTTCCATTGGTCAGGCGTGGATTAACAGCCTGTGGGCTGGCATGTCGCAAAAATGGCAGGATCTGAAGGGATGGGCCAGCGGGCTTGCGGATTCCGTTAAGGGTTTTTTCGGGGGTTCATCCGATTCCGGTCCCTCTGCGGGCTTGTCCGGGCCTATGGGTCCAGCCGTAAATCTTGGCCCTACCGTTTCCAGTTTGCAGCAATCTCGATCTGAACATGTGGAGCGCCAACAGGTAGATATAACGCTACACAGCAAGGATGGAACCCCCTATGACGTGAGGCAATCCGGGTCGTCCTCGGGCAATGTTGGGATACAAATGTCGGAGTCATTGCTATGACCGCCGTCAGCAGCACCGCAATTTCCGGCAACACCACGGGCTGGCGCGCCAAGCTGCGCAAAGCCAGTTTTCGCGGGGTTGAGTTTGGCGTCACTGATGCCGAGGGCGAAGGCGGTCGCCGCACAGTCACGCACGAGTTCCCCCAGCGCGATTTGCCCTATGTCGAAGATATGGGGCTGGCCACAGCAAAATTTACGCTACAGGCGTTTGTGCTCGGCGCGGACTACATGGACAAGCGCGACAAGCTCAAGGCCGCGCTGGAAAAGCCCGGCGTTGGCACGCTTGTGCATCCGTATCTTGGTGAGCTGCAAGTAGCCCAAGGCGGACCGTACAAAATCCGCGAGACTGCCCAAGATGGCGGCATGGCCGTGTTTACAATGTCTTTCGTGCGGTCGGACGCTCCCAGTAACCCCACCGGCACGGTCAACAGCAGCCGCAGCGCAAAACTTTTTGGCAGCGCCGCCGGTTCGCAGGCGTGTTCCAGCTTTGACAAGGCGTTTGTAGTTGCCGGTCAATCCGCCTGGGTTGTGACGCAGAGTTTTGCACTGGTTACAGATACCCTGCAGACCGTGCAGCAGGTCATGCACGGCAATATGTCCACAATTACCGGGCTGCTGGGCGCTGCAACCGGCTACCAGTTTGGCGCGCTGGCAAGCATGGGCCTCGCTATTTGGTCTGCCATGCAGTCTATGCCGCTCTCTGGCGCTGACAGCGGTGATACAGCCTCAAAATGGTGTGATGTGGCGCAGCGTGACGTTGACGTGACCGAGCCGCAGAACGCTGGCCAATCGCGCCAACTCCTCATGAGCAACGCCGTTGCTGTCAATACACTTGTGACGCGCCTCGCGGCGGTCGAAGCTGGCACGGCCATGGCTGATGCAGTGCCTGTGAGCCAGTCGGCGGCAACGGATATGCGCCACGGCCTGACCGATGCAGTAGATGCCGCCCTTGACGCCAGTTACGAAACCGACCTCTCGACGGCAAACGGCGCGGAGCTTGCCGCAGATGCCGACAACTATGCGGCGTCAGTTACCGATATGCGCGTGCAGGCATTGGCAACAGTGGCCAGCGCCGCGCAGGCAGCGCCAACGGTGGTTGAGGTTTCCACGGCTCGCCCCCTGCCCTGCCTCGCCCTGTCGTGGCGTTATGGCGGCAGTGTGGCCAATGAGTCCGACATGGTCGACCGCAACGGCATCGTGCACCCGCTGTTTGTTCCGCGTGGCAAGTTGGAGGTGCTCCGTGGCTGAAAAATACCCCATGGACCCCATCACCC
>SAAX01000088.1 GCA_009929215.1 Deltaproteobacteria bacterium
CTTCGCATGGCAAGGAACTGTAATTTCGGTGCATGATGGGGATTCGATGCGGATACAACGCACTGACGGTGCGGTGGTGACAATCCGCGTCTACGGCATAGACTGCCCGGAAATTGGTCAGCCATACGGCAAGGAAGCCCGTGATCTGACTGCAACGTTGCTCATGGGCAAGACTGTGGAAGTTACCCCTGCGCAAAAAAGCAAGAGCTATGGGCGGGAGGTAGCCAGTATCATGCAGCCGGATGGTACGCGCCTGTTGCAAGAGGCCCTGACGGCATCCGGGCTGGCCTGGGTGGACGGGCGCTATTGTAAGCAGGAGGCCTGCAACGAGTGGCGAAAAATGCAGCAGGAAGCCAGGGAGGCAAGCCCACCTCGCGGCCTGTGGGCTGACCCATCTCCGGTGCCTCCCTGGCAGTGGCGGCGCATGCACCGCAGATAAAAAAAACGCCGACGTCGGCGTTTTCCTGTTTTTTCAGATTCAATAAAATCAATGAATTAGATATTCATCCCACAAAAAAAGCGCCGACGTCGGCGTTTTTTTGTCTCCACGGTTCCTGTTTTTCTTCCCTCGCTAGGCGCTAGTCTGACCTCATTGGAGGCCAGACCATGTGCCAGATTCCCCACTCTCATTCTCATTCTTTTCCGCTCTCTCTGGGCTACTGGTCGGCCAAGTACATGGTTTCATCCATCGTGTGTCTTGTCGTGTTGGGATCAAGCTCGGCCGTAAAAGCCATTCAGAAACATCATTATCTGTAAGGAGGGCTTTTATGCCCAGAGGATTGTTCCTTAGCAAAATTTTCGACACCTTGCGCCCGCTCTATGATTTCCGGGCGTGGTTGCTGCTGTTGATCTGCCTGGGTGTGGGCATGGTTGTTGACCCTGCGGCCACGTTCGGGCTTGCCGGGTATCTGGCTTACGTCATCGGCATGTGGGGTGCGGCACTCATGCTGTCCAAAATCCTCACGCCATACATCCGTCTGTCCGATTACGCCGATGCCGCGCTGGGTGGCAATATGGCCGCCGCTCTGGTGGTGCTGGCCCGAGTGCTGCTGTTGATCTGTATCGCCATCAGCATCATGGCCTGGGGCAAATAGCATGATCCGGCTGTACGCATCCATCTTGCCAGTGCTGGCCCTGATGTATCTGCCCATGCTCTGGGCCGAACATCAAGCGTACAGCCCGGACTTTTATGACGCGGCCATCTATGCGGGTCAGGTAGAACAGGAAACCTGTTACGGCCTTGAGTCGAAACGCTGCTGGAACCCGCGCACCGAAATGAAAACCAGCCGTGAGTATGGCTTCGGGCTGGGTCAGCTCACCATTGCTTACGACAGCTCCGGGCGTGAGCGGTTCAACAATTTTCAGGACGTCAAGAAGCTGCATAGCTCGCTCAAGTCATGGAAGTGGGAAGACCGCTACAATCCGCGCCTTCAGTTGCGGGCACTTATTCTCAAGGATCAGCAAGCCTGGAATGCGTTTGCGGGATGCGTGACCGATGAAGACCGGGCCGCAATGATGCTGGCCGCATACAACGGCGGTATCGGCGGCGTTTTGCAAGATCGGGCCTACTGCCGCCAGTTCAAGGGTTGTGATCAGGGCCGTTGGTTTGGCCATGTGGAAACCCATAGCCGCAAAAGCCGATCCAGCCTGGGCAAACAGTATGCCGACAAAAGCCCCTATGCCATCAACCGGGCATACGTGCGCAACATCATGGGCGAGAAACGCGAACGCTATCGCCCTGCACTGACAACACTTGCAGCAGGGGGACGGCCATGACTGACCGTATACGCCGTATCATCATTATTTCTTTGCTCATTATGTTGGTCTTAGCCCTGCTGGCAGGTGCCGTGCAAACCTTCCGTCTGAGCGCCTCGAGCGCCCGCGTGGATAAACTTGCTCTTGATCTGGATGAGGAAAAACGGCGGGCCGATGGACTGGAAGGTCAGCTTCGCCAGGCCAGATCATCCGTTAAGGCCCTGGGGCAGTTCGGCACGGATACGCAGAATAACTGCGCTGATACCTTGGAAAAATTTCTTGCCATTCCGGGGCTGGCCGCATTGCCGGTATCCGCCCCGGAAAGCCAGGAACCTGTCCCCGGCACGATTGCCGAACCGGCTGGGGATAGTGCAGCCATGCGAACCTCCTTGACGCGGAAGGGGGCGGCCACTGGGGCCGCCCCCGCATCCACCCCGCCAGACGATGCAGCCTTTACGGAGTTTCTCAATGCGTTCTAGCCGCCTTGTAATCCTGCTGGCTGCCCTGGTGTTTCTGCCGGGCTGTGCCAAGCAAAGTTCCCCATGTACGCCCGATGTGCAGCGCGTCAGTATTGTGGAGCGCCCAGCGCGGCCCAATTGGCCTTTGTTTGTCAATGGCGACTTGCGCTGGATGACCGTGGAAGCGCGTACCCGTATGGCGCAGCGCCACGCAATGACCGTCTGGTACATCAGGCAGCTTGAATCTTTGGCTGATGCCTATGAGGCGCAGATCTCCCAGGAGGCGGCTCATGCCGGAACTGCTGCAAAGTGAACGGTTTCTGTTTTGGGCAGTTTCCGGTGGTCTGGCCTTGACGGGTGGTCTGCTGTGGTTCGCCATTCGCAAGTTTTTTTTCACGCAAGACGATGGGGCCAGGGTCATACAGCGCGTGAGCGCCGTGGAAGCCCGACTGGACAAGCATGAAACCAGACTGGATGCCATGCCCACGGTCGAAGCCGTTAATCGCCTTGAATCTCAAATTGGCGAGGTGCGCGGCGACCTGCGCGCCCAGGGCGCAACCCTTGATGGCTTGCGCCAGCAAACCCAGGGCATCAACCGGGGGCTTGAAATGCTGAACCGCCATTTATTGGAGAAGGGCTAGTGAGTTACCGCGATGTGCTTATTGCCGACCGCCGCCTGTGTGTTCTGCGCACCCTGGCATCCGCGCCAGAACGCCGCGCCAACCATGCCACCCTGTGCGACCTGTTGGCCGTACTTGGGCATAGCGTGAGTAATGAAGCCATGCTGGCAGATCTGGCGTGGCTTGAAGAAATGGGCCTTGTGGCCTGTGAAGTGCTTGCGCCGGGCGCGCGTGGATGCACGGTGCCCACCTTGACGCAGCGCGGGTATGACGTTGCCCTGGGCCGCGCGCAATGCCCCGGTGTGCGCCGCCCTCTGCCCGGCGATATGCCAGACCCGGAGGCCTCATGGCTGGGGTAAACAAGGTGCGGCGTCTGCCCGCAGAACTGCGCGATCTCGTGCATGATCTGCTGGAACAGGGCGCTACGGTGGATGCCGTGACCGCCGCCCTGCATGAAGTGGGGGCAGATGTTTCGCGTTCTGGCGTGGGGCGGTACCGCAAACAGTGGCAGGAAGCCATTCAGGAGCTGGCAGAGGTGCGCGAGTTCAGCCGTATGGCAGTGCGTGACCTGGCCAAACAGCCGGAGAGCCATCTTGCCCGGCTCAATGCCCATTATCTGGAATCAGCCCTTTTTCGCGCCCAGGTTGCGCTGCGCGCCCAGTTTGAAGAGGACCCTGAAAAGGCCGTCAAACTTATCACCAAGGCTGCGATGGCCCAGATGCTCCTTGCCCGCGCCCAGCGTGACAATGCCGAAACCACCATCAAGGCGGACGGCTACGCAGAAGAAAAGCAGCAGGAAGCTGCCGAACAGGAAAGTGGTGACAGAACCATTCAGGTCACGTTTGTGCCCGTCCCGACTGCGCCCGATATGCATAAAACGCCTGACACCAAGGACGCCTGATCATGCCCGTCAGCCGGAATCGAAAAAACGCCCCACAGCGTCAAAAAAAGGCACTTGCGCCGCTTTATGCGGGTGAGAGTGTTTTGGCGCGCCCTGGGGTGTTTAGAAACGTTTCGGAACAGGTGTCTGTGTCGTCTCCCCTGTGCGTTATTGATGACGTGCAGATTCCCCAGGCCTTTGCCGAGCTTTTCCTTCCCCGCCGCTACAAAGTCTTTTATGGCGGGCGCGGTGGCGCTAAGAGCTGGTCCTTTGCCGATGTGCTCATCACATTAGCCCTAAAGCGCCGATTGCGTGTGCTTTGCGCCCGCGAATTACAGGTCAGTATCAAGGACAGCGTTCACAAGCTCTTGAGCGACCGCATAGAGGCCCGTGGGCTTTCCAGCATGTTCACGATCACAGATACGTCCATCCGCAGCGTGATGGGTTCTGAATTCGTTTTTCGCGGGCTGCGGCATAACGCTACGGAAATAAAAAGTTTTGAAGGCGTTGATATTTGTTGGGTGGAAGAGGCCCAAAAGGTCAGTCAGGACAGTTGGGACGTGCTGCTGCCAACAATCCGCAAGGAAGGGGCGGAGGTGTGGGCATCGTTCAACCCGTCCAGCCCCAACGATCCCGTATGGCAGATATTTGTTGAGAACACGCCGGAAAACGCCATTGTTCGCAAGGTCAACTGGTACGACAACCCGTTCTTCACCTCCACTCTGGACGAAGAGCGGCGGCGCTGCCTTGCCACCGATCCGGACAAGTACGCCTGGATATGGGATGGCGAACCCCGCGTTATCTCCAAGGCGCAAATTTTCAATGGTCGCTGGAAGTCGGAACTGTTCGACATTCCCACGTCTGGCGTGCGCTGGTTCACCGGGGCTGACTGGGGCTTTGGTTCTGACCCCAACACGCTGGTACGGGCCTATATTCACAAAATCCCCAATGGGGAACGTGAAATCCGCGTCTGTCATGAGGTCTATGCCGAAGGGCTTGAAGTTGACGACCTGCCCACGCTCTACACTGGCATGCCCGAGGCCCGGCGCTGGCCTATCAACGCGGACAATTCGCGTCCTGAACTCATCAAGTATTTGCGGCGCAGGCGTTTTGCCATCCGGGCCGCCAAGAAGTGGCCGGGCAGTATTGAAGACGGCATTCGCTGGCTGCGCGAAATAGGGCTGAATATCCATCCCACCTGCGTACACACCCTGCGAGAAGCCACCTTGTACAGCTACAAACAGGATCCGCTCACGGGTGAAATACTCCCTGTCATCATGGACAAGAACAACCACTGCTTTGACGCACTGCGCTACGCCTTTGACGGCCCCATACGTGGCAAGGGAGGGCTTGCCGCATGAAATCCCTGCTGATTACTCCGGACCGCCGCGCCTTGAAATTCACGGCCCACCCCACAGACCAGACCCCGCGCCTTGGTGCCAGCGGGCTGGCCAACACGCCTCTTAATGCTGCGGATTGTGCCGAACGGTATGCACTGCCCGCCGTCATGGATGTTTCCAGACCCAAGAGCGGTCTGGTGGATGCTGGGGGCATGGCGCTGGATTCCGTGGGAGCGCCGTGCGCTGATGTAATGCAGTTTCTTGCCGACACTGGCGGTATGATTGGTGCGCCGTCTTTTATCGGCTACGCCTCTTGCGCCAACTTGAGCCAGGATCCGCTTATGCGGGCTGGTGTGGAAACACTGGCGGCAGATACCACCCGCCAGTGGATGGACGTTACCCATCCGGACATGGTCAAGGCCAAATCGGTAAAAACCGTAATGGATCGGATGGGGCTGCGCCATGTTTTTAGACGCGCGGCGTCTGATACGGGATATTTCGGTGTTGCGCGCGTGTTTATCGACACGGGAGAACGCGACCAGGCCGCCTTGCGCGAGCCGCTGCGTCTTACGCCCGACAGTGTGCTTCAGGGAGGCAATCTGTCTTTTATCCACATTGACCCTTCGCTCATGTTCCCCGGGCAGTATAATGCGTCTGATCCGCTCTCTCCCTGGTTCTACCGCCCGCGCACATGGTTTGCTCTTGGGCGTGAAATTCATTCCAGCCGTTTTCTGCATTTTGTGCAGCACCCTGTACCCCTGCTGCTCAAGCCCGCATACAATTTCGGCGGCATACCCTCTGTGCAGATGGCCCTGGATTATCTGGTCCACTTTGCAGGTACGCGCGAAAGCGCGGCCCGCCTGCTCAAAAAGTTCAGCCTCACCGTATTCAAAACCAACATGCAGAGCGTGTTGTACGGTGGCGGTGATGATGATGTGCGCCGCCGTGTCGAATACTTTGCCAAGAATAGAGACAATGACGGCGTGGAGCTGGTGGATATGGAGGAAGAAGAAATCCTCCAGATCAATACGCCGCTGTCCGGTGTGGTGGACATTGTGCGCCAGGCGCTGGAAATGCTGGCTGCTGTGTGGCGCATGCCTGTCACCAAATATCTGGGCGTAAGTCCCGGCGGTATGAACGCCACAGGCGAATCAGATTTGCAGAATTGGTATGACCATGCCTCGGGGCAGCAGGCCAGCATGTTTGATGAGCCTATGAACACGGCTCTTGCCTTGGCGCAGTTGCACACATTCGGCGCTATTGACCCCGACTGCGGCTTTACCTGGGCGGCGCTCAAAAAGCCCAGTGATAACGAACTTGCAATCATCAATAAAACCAAGGCCGATACAGATGCCGTTTTGCAGCAGTGCGGGGCCATATCCGCCGAAGAAATCCGAGGCCGGTTAAGCAATGATCCGCAGTCGGAATATACCGGGCTTGATGTTGACGAGCTGCCGCAGGCCCCGGGTGGCGAGTTGCCAGATGATGTTGACGGGGGATTGCTATGAACACCAGCCGTCCCCTGACCCCGCGCAATACGAGACCGGGCAAACCCGCGCGCCCCTCACAGGCTGTTCGCGCCGCATATGCCAAACGGTTGCAGACTCGCCTTGATGAAATGCGGGCCTCGCTGCTCTGGTGGTTGGCTGCGGAATATAAGCGGCAGCAGGAAAAAATCATAGCTTATGACGCGCTGCCCTGGTGGCGTAAAGCTCTGCGAGTGATTGCCCTTGATGCCAGCCCGGCCAATGCAATGCTGACTGCGCTGCGTGTGCGGATGCGACAGTGGACACGCCATTTTGGTGATGCCGCATCAGATGACGCCAAGTGGTTCGCCAGCAGCACGTTGGGGCAGGCCAGCGCCGGGGTTGCCGCAGGCATCAAGGGCGCTACGGGCATTAGCGTACGCTTTAAGACTTCGCGCGCCATGCAGAACACCATGTCCAGCATTGTGGCCGAAAACGCATCACTCATAAAAAGTCTTCCGCAACGGCTGGGGGTAGACCTCGAGGGACTGATCATGCGTTCCGTCCGCTCCGGCCGCGACCTTGGGCAGCTTACAGAGGATATCGGATCCCGCTTTGATGTCGCGCGCAACCGTGCGGCCTTTATCGCCGAAGATCAGAACAATAAAGCCACAGAAGCCCTTACCCGTCAGAGATATCAGGAACTGGGCATTACCCGCGTGACGTGGGTTCACGTCAGTCGCAGCATACAGGCTCGGGAAACCCACAAGGCGATGGATGGACGTCCTTTCCTTCTTTCCGAAGGACTCTATGACCCGGCGGTGGGTCGAAAGATTCGCCCTGGTGAATTGCCGCGCTGCCGTTGCCAGTACGCCCCCTTGCTGCCCGCATTCGCCCAAAGCCAGTCGGATCTGGCCAAATATGAGGAGGCCGCCAATGCCTAGCCCCAGCATAGCCCTGGACGCGCAGAGCGCCCGTACAAAGGACGCCAATGGGTTCTTGCACGTTCAGGACAACCCCGTCACCCGCGAACAGGTGGCCGTGTATTACGGCAATGAGATTCCGATGTGCGAAGCTTTGGGGCTTGACCCCAAAAAAGAATACCGCCTGTATCGCCCGGGTTCGGAACTGGCCAGAGCCGCGCCCACCATATGCCGTCTCCCGTTGGAACTTATGCACAACGAGACGGACGCGGAAAACCTGCCCAAGGCCCAAATTATCGGCTCTTTGGGCAGTGACCCGCGCTTTGATGGCGAATACCTGCGCATAAGCCTGTGTGTGCATGATGCCGATGCCATACGGCGCATTGAATCCGAGGAACTCAAGGAACTGTCGCTGGCCTACCAATATGATCTGGATATGACGCCAGGTCAGTGGCAGGGGCAGGAGTATGACGGAGTCATGCGCAACCTGCGCGGCAACCACCTTGCCCTGGTCGATGTGGGACGCGCTGGCCCAACTGTGGTCGTGCGCGACAATGCACCCAAACCTCAAACCACGGAGCCTCAAATGCCCCAGAAGAAAACCGTCCTCTTGCCCGCCGGGCTTGTAGGTCGTCTGTTGCGCCACCTGAAAGGTGGCCGCATGGCCAAGGATGCCGCCCCCGGTGAAATTGAATCCCAGGAAAAAGCCCTTACCGAAGAACTGGCCAAGCAAAAGGTGCTGGAGCTGGTTGAAAAGGCTGCCGACACCGACCCCGGTGACGATCCTGGCAAAGGCAGCGCCGACCCGCCCGCCAAGGATGAAGGCGATCCCACCCCCAAAGCGGAAGACAACGAGCAGCGCACACAGCTCATGGCCCTTTTGGCCGACCTGCCTGAAGAAAAACGGGCTGCCATCGCCGCCTTGCTGGAAAAACTTCTGCCTGCTGCGGCTACTGACGAAGAACAGCCGCCCAAGGCCGCAGACAGCGATCAACCCGAGGGGGCGGAAAAGGCACAGGATGAAGGCGAACCCGCTGACCCGGCCAAAACGGCAGCGGATGCCGCCAATACCGCACTGGTCAGGATGCAGGCCATTATGGATGCCCAGCGCGACACCCGGCCCATACTGGGCGAAACCACGGTCAATGTGGCCCGCGACAGCGCCGAAGATCTCTATGGCATGGCCCTGCGCCGCATGGGCGTGGATACGTCCGGCATGCCCAAGAGCGCTATGCGCCACAGCTTCCTTGCGGCCATGAAAACCCGCAATCAGGGATGGGTCAGCCCGGTACGTGCCAATGACGCAGCGCCGGAAGCTGCCAAGGGATGTTTTGCTCACCTCAACCGTCTGCGTAAGTCCCATTAGGGAAAGGAGCCATCATGGCAACCCAAAAACAGGTGGGCGGTATCGCCCTGGGCGTGCCCGGCACGCTGTATGGCCATAACCCGGCCACATTCTATCTGCCTACGCCTCTTGCGGGTGCGGGCGGCGTAACCATTGGCAACTTCGTCTGGCCTGATGCTGAAGGCGCGATGGTCAACAAGGGCACAGGCACCCCCTCCGGTGTCGTTGTGCGTGTGCGCGTTCAGCCCCTGCCGTCCGATGAGGACGCCACCATGCTTATTCCCGCCGGGCATGCTGTCCCGGTACTCGTGCGGGGGCCCATCATTCTGGCATCTGCCTCGGCCGCAAGCATCGGTCAAAAGGTCTTTGCCAACCTGACCACCGGATCCGTCAGTACAGCCGCTGCCGGGGCCACTGTGGAAGGCCACGTTGAAACCGAATTTACCGTCCGCACGTCTGCGGCGGCGGGTGCGCCTTTTGTGGCGTCCCGCGACTAGGAGATCTCTTATGCCCATGACCTTGCAGCAACTGCGTGATTTCGGCTTTATCGTGGATGGGGCCACCAAAATCATGGACCCCAATAAAGCCTATGACGCTGCCCCTGTCACCGCGCCCAATGCCGGCGTCCCCACGGAATTTACCACCTTTTTCAACCCGCAGGTGGTCGAAATCCTGACCAGCCCGCGACGGGCCAGGGCTATCTATCCTGAAGTCATCAAGGGTGATGCCACCACCAGCTCCGTCCGGTTTCCGCTGGCTGAAGCTGTGGGGCATACCGTCCCGTATGACGACTTCAGCAATGGCGGTAGCGCAGATGTCAACAACAACTGGGCCACGCGCGATACCTACCTTTTTCAGACCATTCGCCGCGTAGGTGATCTGGAAGAGGAAATGTCCGGCCTTGCCCGCGTGAGCCTTGGTACGGGCACACAGCGTTCCGCAGCCATGGTCATTGATGTGGACGCCAACCGCTTCTCTCTTCAGGGCGTGGCTGGTCGCCGTATTTACGGCCTTATGAATGACCCCAACCTCAACGCCAATATTACGCCCAACAGTGTGACACCCGAGGGTGGCGGTGCTGCCGTCACAGACTGGGAAAAGAAAACATCGCGCCAGATATATGACGATGTGCGCAAGCTCTACGCTACCCTGGTGAACCAGATGGGCGGCAACGACAACGTGACGTCTGATGGCGTTGATGACCGCCTGGTGCTTGTCTGCTCCCCTGGTGTGTACGCCATCATGGGCGCGGCCACGGACTTTAACGTGTCTGCTCTGGACATGATCAAAAAGTTCCTTCCCAAGCTGGAAATCGTCACCGTGCCGGAATTTTCCACGGCCAGCGG
>SAAX01000155.1 GCA_009929215.1 Deltaproteobacteria bacterium
CACTTTGTCTCCTTCCTTGCAATCACAAGAAGGAAGTGTACTTCACCGCGTGGCCGTTTTCAAAACTTCAGGTGTTGCACTGGCCGGTCGCGCGCGCGGCCGAACGCCAGCCTGCTGCGGTCTGTTCGTAGACGCTCAGCCAACGGTCGTAGATCTGCTGGTACTCGCCGCTGGCTCTGACTGCAGCCAAGCCCTCGCTGAACTGCGCCAACAGTGCCTGGTGCCCGTTAGGCACGGCGTAGCAATAATCGGCGGCATAAAAGGTTTGGCTGCCGAGAACCAGGTTTTGCCAGCCGTGTTTTTTTATGAAATACAATGCGTTCTGGCGCGTGGCGAGGCCGCAGGCATGCCGCCCTTCGGCAACAGCGCGCACGACATCCTCCTGAGATGCCACAGTGGTAATATTTGCCTCTATGTTGCGCGAGCGCAGTTCGTCAAGTATGGCATCCTCGGCTTGAATAACCAAGTCGCGACCGGCGAGGTCGGCGAATGCGACCGGCGGTTTACCTGATTTTTTTCGCATGACGCTTACGCAGTGCACCACATGATAGCGCGGGCTGAAGTCCAGAACCTTCTCGCGCTCATGCGAGTAGAACATGCCTTGGATGGCATCGATCTCGTTATTGCGCAAAGCCTCGACGGTTTGAGGCCAAGGCGCCAAGCGCACACGGACATCGATGCCCACTTCACGTGCAATGGCACGGGTAAGTTCCACTGTAAAACCCTGCGGCCGGCCGTGGCTGTCCAGATATTCGAAAGGCGGGTAATTGTGGTCGCCGCCGATGATGATTGGGCGGTTGGAAGGCAGTTCAAGGGCAGCGAACCATTTTGCGTGCAGGCGGCGATGGGTTCCGTCTGCGACGGCCAAGGCTAAGCCTTCGTTCAGTAAAGCCAGCGTTTCGCTGTCGCCTTTTTTCACGGCAAAGCAGAATTGCTGGGAAAAACCTTGGATCGGTGCGTTTACGATGCGCAGTCCCTTAAGTCTGGTTTCGGACATAATGCGTATGGCCACCAAGCGCTGCACAACTACAGCGTCGCAGCCGCGTGCGGCCAGCGCATGGAAAGCGTCGGAGAAGGTTGGTGTCGCAAAAAGCTCAACGCCGTAATCGCCGCGCCGCACAAACTCCTCGGCGTTGTCGCCCCGCATCACGCCGACGCGCTTACCGCGCAGGTCGGACAGAGTCTGAATGCCAGACGTGTCCTCGCGGACGACTATGGCACCGTGCATGGTCAGGTACGGGACGGTGAAATCGAATGCGGCCTCCCGTTCCGGGGTGCGGCCGACCAGCGGCAGCGCGTTGATCTCGCCGCGCTCAAGCAGGCCGCGAACCTCAGACCAGGTGCCGGTCCGGAACTCGACAGTGCGGCCCATTTTGTCAAGAGCCTCGCGCATGAGTTCAACCGAGAAGCCATCTGCCCGCCCGTCCGCGTGCACCAGGCAGAAGGGCGGGTAGTCGATTTCGCAGCCGGCAAGGATGTGTTGCGGAAGAGTTTCTTGCGCGGGCAGCCAGCCTGCAAGAGCGGCATACAAGAAAGCCAGAAGTAAAATCTGGCGCTGCTGACTGCTATGGTCATTGTTGGTTTTTGAAAGCACATTCATATCTGCGGGCAGTTTTGCCACTACTCGGTTGCGCTGAAATGTTCGCGGCTCAGTGGCTCGGCCCTCCGAAGCCTGACGCACCCGCTTTTTCGCCCGCTTGCATTTTAGCTCAACCTCGTGTCAAATAATTGTTCGTTACGGGTAACAGGATAGCAGGTTCTGCCGATTCAAGCAACAGATTGATGCAGATGAAGATTATACCGGGCGCATGGCAGTTCTGTTGGTGGATACCCTGCTTAATCGTAATCGTAATCTTAATCGTAATCCTAATCCTAATCCGCTAACCGCCGGTCGCCGGTCT
>SAAX01000089.1 GCA_009929215.1 Deltaproteobacteria bacterium
GTGCAGGGCTTCCAGCATGCTCTCAAGCGCTGTGTTCTGGTCTTGGTTGAGGCTGAAAGGGGGCGGCGGCGGAGGCAGCAGACTTTGCTCTGTGGCATCAATCACGTCGTCGTCGAGCCCGCTCTCGCGCGAAAGATTGACGTGCCCGGCCTCAAGCAGGGTGTGCAGGGCCGGGGCAACGGCCTGACCCAGTGACTGCACAAGGCGTCTGCGGCTCACGCTGCCGTGCTGGTGCAGGTAGTCCAGCACCTCAATCTGCCTTTTGGCCGAGGGGCGCACGGGCCAGGGCGGGTCAACGCGCAGCAGGCAAAATTCTTCACTGGCGGCATCCGTGCCGGGGGGCAGCATGCGGGCCGTACCGTTGCACAAGGCCAGGGCCAGTTCTTGCCGCTGTTGCGTTGTCGCCTCGCGGAGGCGCGCCAGCGTCCAGGCCGCTGCCTGGCCCGATTCGATGTGGCGCAGCCGCACCCGCGCAAGACGTAAGCCCTGTGGCAGCACATGCCCCAGAATATGCCCGGTGTGCAGGCCCTGACGGCGGGCCAGATCTTCGGCCAGTTCCAGCAGGCCAGCCGAAAGCAGGGGGGCATTTTCCAGCGGCCAGGCAAGGTTTTTGCACTCCACGCCTTCGGGAATATCGGCCGTGGGGCTCACGCGCAGCAATACAGCAGCCCGCAGGGCGGTGCGTTCGCCCCTGCCGAGCGGCACAGCCACGCGCAGACCCGGCTGCCAGAAGTCAGCGGGAAATTCGGGCGGCAGCAGATAGGTAAGGCTGGCATAAGGCGGGGTGAGCAGGGCAACGGTGGCGTACATGAGGGGCAGAGTTACGCAATACGGCTCTTAAGGCAAGCCTTGCCACGGCAACAAATTCTGTGGCTAACTGACAGAGGTAAAACAAGCGTGTCTCCCCCGGCAGTACCAAGGGAGACACGCAGATTCGGGTCAGTGAAGGCGTTTTTAATGGAACTGAACAAAATTTTTGAGCAGCTTGAGCAGGTCGTACCGCAGTTCTTCGTCCTGAAGGGCAAAGTAGATGTTTGCGGTGAGAAATTCTGCCCAGTCGCCAGCATCAAAGCGCATGCCAGACATGCGCACAGCCATCATGCCCCTTTCCTGAGCCATGGCCTGGAGGGCGTCGGTGAGCTGAATCTCGCCGCCGTGACCGGGTTCGACCTTTTCAAGATAATCAAAAATATCGGGCGTGAGCACATAACGGCCCACAATGGCCATGCGTGAAGGCGCGTCCTCGCGGGCGGGCTTTTCCACCATGCTTTTGACACGGAACACGCCGGGGGTCACTTCGTCGCCGTCGATAATGCCGTAGCGGCTCACCTTTTCCCACGGCACTTCCATAACGCCGATGACCGGCATTTTTTCTGCCATGGCCACTTCAATAAGCTGACCAATGCCGGGCGCACCGCCAAACATGAGGTCGTCGCCCACCATAATGGCAAAGGGATCGTCGCGCACCAGTTCGCGCGCACACAGCACCGCATGCCCAAGACCAAGCTGGCGCTTTTGGCGCACAGACATGATGTTGACCATCTCGGCCACCTTGCGCACTTCGGCCAGTTTGTCCAGCTTGCCAGCGCGTTCAAGTACGCCTTCAAGCTGAAGATTGTAGTCAAAGTGGTCTTCGATAACCGTTTTATCGCGGTTGGTCACAAAGATCACATCTTCAATATTGGCGCGCTGGGCCTCTTCTACCACATACTGGATGACAGGCTTGTTGTAGATGGGCAGCATTTCCTTGGGAATATTCTTGGTTGCTGGCAAGGAACGCGTTCCCCATCCGGCCACGGGAATGACGACTTTACGAATATTCTTCATGCATGCCTCCAAGGGGGGGTAGACAAATCAATGCGGATTAGCGGCAAACCGATGAAAGCAATATACGCATGGCGGCGATTCTGCAAGTTTTGTCTGCGGTGCAGAATGCCGAAAAGCGATGCCGCATATCCAATAAAATCAGCGCAATTCGCGTTCAACCACAACGGCCAGATCTTCTGCATAGGCTTTGACCTTGTCGGGGTTTTCGCCTTCTACCATAACGCGGCACAGTGATTCTGTTCCAGAGTAGCGCAGCAGCACCCTGCCGCGACCAGCCAGATCGGCCTCTACCTTGGCAACGGCTTCGCCAATGGCGGGGCGCTCCTCGAAGGGCAGCCGTTTCTCCACACGCACGTTGATAAGCTTCTGCGGGAAGGGTTGGAGCCTGCCAGCCAGTTCCGAGAGGGGCTTATCTTTTTCGCGCATGATACGCAAAATTTGCAGGGCAGCCAGCAGACCATCGCCTGTGGTGCTGTATTTGTGGAAAATAAGATGCCCCGACTGCTCACCGCCAAGCATGGCACCCTCGCGCCGCATGGCTTCCATAACGTAGCGGTCGCCCACCTTGGTGCGCAGCAGCGATCCGCCGTGGTCTTTCATAAATATTTCCAGCGCCATGTTGCTCATGGCCGTGGCCACCAACAGGTTGCCGGGCAGCTCGCCCCTGGCCATCATGGCCTGGGCGCACATGGCCATAAGCTGGTCGCCGTCGATGATGTTGGCGTGCTCATCCACAACAATGAGCCGGTCGGCGTCGCCGTCCAGCGCAAGGCCCACGTCTGCCCGAACCTCGCGCACCTTGGCCGCCACCAGCTCTGGGTACAGCGAGCCGCAGTGTTCATTGATGTTGGTGCCATCGGGGGTTGTGCCAATGCGAAAAACCTCTGCCCCCAGTTCTTCAAGCGCAAGCGGGGCAACCTTGTAGCTGGCCCCGTTGGCGCAGTCAACCACAATGCGCAGGCCAGAAAGGGTCAACTGCGTGGGAAAACAGCTTTTTGTGTAAACAATGTAGCGGCCACCGGCGTCTTCAATCTTGGTAGCACGGCCAACACCGCGAGCTTCGGGGAAGGGCCATTTAAAGTCGGCGTCCAGCACCATGGCCGAAATTTCGTCTTCCGTCATGTCGGGCAGTTTGTAGCCCTCGGCGTCAAAAAACTTGATGCCGTTATCGTGGAAGGGATTGTGCGAAGCGGAGATAACTACGCCAAGGTCGGCCCGCATGCTGCGGGTAAGAAAGGATATGGCCGGGGTGGGCAGGGGGCCTGTCATGATAACATGCATGCCGGCGGCGCACAGGCCTGCGGTAAGCGCTGATTCAAACATGTAGCCAGAAAGGCGCGTATCCTTGCCTATAACCACCTTATGCTGGTGGTTGCCGCGCCGAAAGCGCACGCCCGCCGCAAGACCAAGGCGCAGTGCCACGTCAACGGTCATGGGATAATTGTTGACCGTGCCGCGCAGGCCGTCTGTGCCAAAAAGACGCTCAGCCATGAAGACTCCTTGCCTGAGTATGCAGTTACGCTGTGCCCGATCTGAAGCAGGGTGCGGGCCGCGTTTGAGTTATAGCGCCGCGCGGGGGGCCGGTGGCCGCTACGCGGTATGTGTGCCGTGGCTGCGGCTGGTGTCGTACCGCAAGCCAGTGCAACCTATTTCTTTTTTCTGGTTACCGTAACTTCTTCCGCAACCGGGTTCAAGAGAGTCATGCCCTCTGGCAATTTGAAGCGCAAGGGAACCTTGACGCTCTCGCCCGGCGGAATATCGGGGGGGATGAGTGATATATCCAGTTCGCCAAGGTAACGGCCATTTTTTGCCAGCGCGTCGGGCACTTCCACCAGAACGGCAATCTCGTCGGGATCAATCGTATAGAAGGGTCTGTTTTCCTTGGCAAGCTCGATCTTGCAGCGGCGCGAAACAACGGTACGCCCGCTGGTGATGGTGTACTGCACCTTGACCGAGGGCGGCGTGGCCGTGACCATGCTTGGGGTATCAAGGGTGATGCTTTGGTGTGCGGTTGAGCCCGCCGCCTTGGGGTCAAGCATGATGGTGAGCGGCACGTTTGCTATGGTCGAGATGACAGATTCCGGCCCGCGCAGGGTCACAGTGGCCGGAGTAACGCTGACATTTTCAACCGTCAGCGCGCCACCGCGCAAGGGGGAATCGACCACGGCCCGCACAGGCACGCTGCGCTCCTGAAGGTTGTCGGCCTTTATCACAATGCGCGGGGGCTGTACGTCAATGAGCTCAAATGCCCGAAAGTTGGCTCCCAGATGTTCTGCCGAAAGGGGAACAACTGTAGTGCCCTTTTTGATGCCAGAAAGGTCAACTGCCTGAATGATCTTGCCCTGGGTAACAGACCGCAGCAGGGTTTCCGGCCCGCGCAGGCGAACAATAGCCTTGCTGATCAGACCGTCTGTGACCACCAGATTGGCAGGAACGCCAACATAATCGAGGTTTACTTCTATTTGCGCTTCAAGCCTGTCGCGAACACTGACCATGTACCACATGCTCACGGCAATAAACACTGCCAGCAGCATGGAAAGCAGATGCGGCGGACGGCGCGAGGGATCAGAGGATTTCATCAAGCACCTGCCTGAGGCGTGTAGCGTCAAGGGCGCGCATAAACTCGTCCTTGAGGGCAACGGATATTTCGCCTCGTTCTTCGGATACCACAATAACCAGAGCATCGCTTTCGCGGGCAATACCCAGAGCTGCGCGATGCCGCGTGCCAAAGTTTTGCCCCTTGGCTTCAGCCAGCGGCAAAATACAGGCGGCAGCGGTAATTCTGCCACCGCTTATGATTACCGCGCCATCGTGCAGCGGGGCCTTGGGGTAAAAGATGTTCATAAGCAATTGGCGCGATAGCTGGGCATCTACGCGCACGCCCTCGCGTTTGATCATATCGCCAAGGCGCATGCCGCGCTCGATAACAATAAGCGCGCCTACGCGCAGGCGGGCCATTTCCACACAGGCGGTGACAACTTCTTCCACACCGGTTTTTTTAATGGTCGACCGCCGAAAGATTGGTCGTGCGCCCATCTCACCCAAGGCCTGACGGATGTCGGCCTGAAAGATGACCACAATCAGAATAAAAAGGGAGCTGAAGATGTGTTGCAAGAGCCAGGTGAGGGTGTAAAGCCCCAGGGCGTTGGAAAAAAAGTATAGCAGAGTCAGCAGCCCCAGCCCCGTAAGAACGGTCAGGGCGCGCGATCCGCGCAACATCTGGATGACCTGGTACAGCAATATGCTAACCACGGCTATGTCAATGATGTCGCGCCAGTCTATGGCAAGATGCTCAAACACGGTGTATTCCTTGCAGCAATGTGTATGTTGCAACCGCAGCGCACTGACTGAACCTGTTTGCTATTGAACGTGTGCGCAACAGCCTGTTATGTATGCCCTGCGCTACAGCTTGCAGTGTTGCTGCAACAGGCAGGTGAGGTTTGCGGGCTATGGTCGCCCTGGGCCCTGGCGTGTTCCTTCTCTATATACATGGCTGTATCAGCATGGCAGAGCAGGCCGTCTGCAGTCTGGGCATCGTCTGGGTAAACAGCCCTGCCCATGCTGAACGTAATGGGGCCCGGGATGTTCAGCTCTGGCAGGCCCAAGGCAAGATCCTTGAGCATAGCCTCGATGGCAGCATAGTCGCGCTGAAAATCGGGAGCGCCCCTGAGCAGCAGCACGAATTCGTCGCCACCTATGCGGCCCAAAACATGGGCCAGGGGGGCATGCGAGCGTACTACCTCTGTGAAGAGTTGCAATACTCGGTCACCGGCCTCATGTCCATAGGTGTCATTGATTGCTTTGAATTTATTTAAGTCAATGTAATATAAAGAAAATTTATCTTCTTTGGAGGCGTCAACTCGCTTTTGCAAATCTTCAAACAGGCCGCGTCGGTTGAGTGTCCCGGTGAGGGGATCTCTGTAGGCAATGGCCTCAAGATATTTGCGAATTTCTGAAAGATCATAATTCCTTTGAACTAGGGTTGAAAGGAAAAGGCTCAGCAACACGCTCATGCCCACATAAAGCCATGATTCCAGTGACAAATACCATACTTCGTCTGACGCAATGCGAATATACCATCTGGTGTTGAGAATATTCAGGGGCATTTCAACGCCAAAGGCCCCGTTTGCCGATTCCAGGCTACCCGCAAGAAGGTGTGCCTGGTCCCTCGCTTTATCGCCACGCCATATGCCAAAGGGGATGTGCATACTCTCAAGCATATACAGGTCTGAAACTGCCAGCACATCGGGAAAACGCAAAAAGATGGCTGCTGTGCCCCAATACTGTGCGTGTCCCTGGGAATCATTGAGATACAGCGAAAGCCGCCCCACAAGCGCCGAAGAACCGCAAGGCAGCACAATCGGCCCGCTAAGGGTTAGTCGCGAGGCGTGGCGGGCTGTCAGAACCTGGTTGCAGCCAAGGGCACCGGCAAGCATGTTTTGCCCTATAAGCATGTTATTGGCAGGGCTGATCGGAAACACTGCGCTGACCGTGCCGTCGGGGGCCAGGGCAAAAGCCTGAATGGTGTTGTCGTCGCGCAGCGCGGCGGCCACGCGCTCAAATTCTTCGATGCGACCCTGAGAATCCAGAACAAGTGCGCTGAGGGTTTCTATTTTAAAAACAAGCCGCAGTAGTTCGTTGTGCAGATTGTCGCGTTGCGAGCGCGCTATGCTCTCAAGCTTGACTCGGTTTACCTGCTGTTTGCGGTCAATTAAAACCCATGTCAGCAGTAAGTTTACCGTCAGCGTGACTAGCAATATTCCGAGGAAAGGGCGAGTTATCATAAATCGCACCATGCTGGCATGCTCGCAGGTCAGGACGGTTATAAATCAGCAAGCCTCGAGTGCAAACGCCACGGTCATGGCCTGCCGTGCGGCCGCCACATCGTGTACCCTGTGCCAAAAAATACCCTTGCTGCGCAGCATGGCCGTGGCTGTTGCCGTGGCCAGCCCGCGCTGGTGCGGCGGCAAGCCAAGCAGCCCGCCAAAAACGGATTTCATGGAAAGCGCCATGAGCACGGGCCGTCCAAGATCAAGCCAGTCTTCGGGATGGGCAAGCAGGGTGAGATTGTGTTCAAGCGTTTTGCCAAAGCCGATGCCGGGGTCGAGCACAATGCGGTCTTCCGGCAGCCCGGCGCGCACCAAGCGTGACATCTCGCGCTCAAAAAATTCGCGCACTTCACGGCGCACGTCTGAATAACTGGGGTTTTGCTGCATGGTCTTGGGCCGCCCCTGGCTGTGCATAAGCACATAGCCGGGTTTGTACTGCACAAGCACATCCAGCAGGGCCGGGTCAAACGAACAGGCCGAAATGTCGTTGATGATGGGCACGCCCAATTGCAGCACAGTTGCGGCTGTTTCGGCATGGTAGGTATCAACGGAAACTATCGCAGCAGGGGCCTTGCGTTGCAGACCGGCCAGAACTGGCAAAAGCCGTTCCGTTTCCTGCTGGGGCGAAAGCTCGGCCGCGCCGGGGCGTGATGATTCCGCACCCAGATCAAGAATGTCTGCTCCCTGGTCGCGCAGGGCAAGGGCGTGGCGGATGCCTGGGGCTGGGCTGTCGTGCAGGCCGCCGTCATAAAACGAATCTGGGGTCAGGTTTACAATGCCCATAACGCCAAAGGGGGAGGGCGTCTTTAACGCCCGCCCCCCAAGAATATGCCAGTCTGCGCTTGTGTTAAAAGCGGATTGGCGAGTGCTATCGGTCATTTTCGTTACTGTTGTTCCGGCTGGCATCGGTCTTGGCTTCCGGTGCGCCAGCGGTGCCTTCGGGCTTGGATTCCTCAGCCTGCGCGTTGTTGTCAGGTTCGATGACAAATTCGGCGGCGGGCTTGGCGGGTTTGGCCTTTGCTGTGGTGGGCGCGGGCTTGCCGTTGGTATCAAGCGGCGGCAGTTCCTTGTTTTCCATGAGCAGTTCAAGGTCGTCGCCGGTGATGGTTTCGCGGTCAAGCAGGGCCTGGGCAATGCGGTGCAAGGCGTCCAGGTTTTCTTCAAGCAGCTTGCGGCAGCGGCTGTGAGCTTCGTTTACAATGCGCTTGACTTCAGAATCCACCAGACGGGCGGTGTCTTCGCTAAAGTTCTTGTTCTGCACCCATTCGCGGCCAATAAACACTTCTTCGCCCGTTTCACCAATGGCAAGCGTGCCCACGGCTTCGCTCATGCCCCATTCGCACACCATCTTGCGTGCCATGCGGGTGACACGCTCGATGTCGTTGGATGCGCCAGTGGTGATGTCGTCAAAAATAACTTCTTCCGCCACGCGGCCACCCAGCAGCACCACAAGGTTGTTGCGCAAAAAGGTGCGCGAGTAGCCGTGGCGGTCTTCTTCGGGCAGCTGCATGGTAACGCCAAGGGCGCGCCCACGCGGAATAATGGTGACCTTGTGCACCGGGTCAGAGCCGGGCAGCAGGCGGGCCGCAAGGGCGTGGCCGCCTTCGTGGTAGGCGGTGATGCGCTTTTCTTCTTCAGAAAGGATCAGGCTGCGGCGTTCGCGGCCCATGAGAACCTTGTCCTTGGCATACTCGAAATCGTGCATGTCCAGGCGGTCCTGATTAAGCTTGGCAGCCTGAAGGGCGGCTTCGTTGACCAGGTTTTCCAGATCCGCGCCCGAAAAGCCCGGTGTGCCGCGTGCCAGTGTTTCCAGATCAACGTCGGCAGCAAGGGGCGTGCGCTTGGTGTGCACTTCAAGGATGCGGCGGCGGCCACGCAGGTCGGGCGTGGGAACCATAACCTGACGGTCAAAGCGGCCAGGACGCAGCAGGGCGGGGTCGAGCACATCGGGGCGGTTGGTGGCGGCAATGAGGATAACGCCCTCGTTGCTTTCAAAACCGTCCATTTCCACCAGCAGCTGGTTCAGGGTCTGTTCGCGTTCGTCATGCCCGCCGCCAAGGCCGGCGCCACGCTGACGGCCCACGGCGTCAATTTCGTCAATAAATATCAGGCAGGGAGCATTTTTTTTGCCCTGCACAAAAAGGTCGCGCACGCGTGAGGCGCCCACGCCCACAAACATTTCTACAAAGTCAGAGCCAGAGATGGAAAAGAAAGGAACCCCGGCCTCGCCAGCAACGGCACGGGCCAGCAGGGTTTTACCTGTGCCGGGAGGGCCCACAAGCAGCACGCCCTTGGGAATGCGGCCACCAAGGCGGGTGAACTTTTTGGGATTGGAAAGAAATTCAACCACTTCCGAAAGTTCGTCCTTGGCTTCGTCAACCCCGGCCACGTCGGCAAAGGTAACCCGGGCGCTTTCCTGATTGAGCAGACGCGCACGCGAACGGCCAAAGCTCATGGCCTTGCCACCGCCGCCCTGCATCTGGCGCATAAAGAAAATCCACACGCCCACAAGCAACAGCATGGGAAACCACGAAACGAGCAGTGTCATGTACCAGGGCTGCTCTTCCGGCGGCTCAGCTTTTACTTCAACTTTTTTCTCAATAAGGCGGTTGACCAGGTTAAGGTCTTGCGGGGCGTAGGACTGCACCATCTTGCCGTCAGAGGTTCTGCCGGTAAGTGTGTGGCCCTGAATGGTTACGGACATGACCTGTCCGCTATCCACCTGGCTGAGAAAATCCGAATAGGGCACCCGCTGGGTGATCCCCTGCGGCTGCTGGAACATATTGAAGAGCATGACCATTGCCAGGACAATTATTGCCCACAGCATCAGGTTGCGACTTATCTGATTCAACACTGCCTCCGTTACGTTTTCCGCGCGCGGGGGGCGCACGGCCAGGCCGTATATATGGCCAGCACAGTTACCAAAATACTACCTGCATGCGGGCGGTGTCAAATGTTCGTAAGCATTTGTGGCCCGTGCAGCAGGCGTTGGATCTGCGCCTGTCTTGTTGATTATAATGCACAAATTGGTATTGGCAATGGACAAAAGGTCTTACACCAGTATGAAATCCGGCATACGGCATTTGCGATCAGGCTTCTGCCCTTCCGTTTGGCCCTGAAACCAGCCAGGAGGCACGCACCCCCTTGCAGACAAAGGACTTTTAACCTATGGTGCGCCCATGCGGAGACGTTTCGTCACCGGTGTGGCGCCCGGTCTTCAAAACCGGTGGCAGGCCTTGCGGTCTGTGGTAGGTTCGACCCCTA
>SAAX01000001.1 GCA_009929215.1 Deltaproteobacteria bacterium
CTGGCCCAGCAAGGCTTGCGGCATCTGGGCATTATTCAGGGAAAGTTCATCAACCCGCACCTGTGGCAGCCAGCCGGGCAGCGAATCAAGGCCGCGCAGGGCATCGGCCAAAGCTGTGCGCAAGCCAGCCTCTGAAAGGACTGGCGCTGGCGGCGGCGTAGCCTCTTGCGGCAACAGGGGCAGGCGCAGCAGTTCGACATTGTCCACACGCACAAAGGCAATGTGCAGCACCCCGGGCAAAGCCTGCCAGTTCCAGCGGGCGCTGCATGCGGGCAGGCGCAGCCACAGGCCCTGAGCATCGTACAGCTCCACGCCAAGGGCAAATTCAAAGGGCAACGCGCCAGAAAGGTGGGTAATGCGAGCGCGGATGGCCGGAGAGGCCCCGCCAGGCACGGCAGATCCGTCAGACCCAGCAGCACTGCCTTGCGCCGCAGCCCGGTCTGGCGGTGCTGCCTCCAGAGCCGCATTGATTTTATCTGTCAGCCAGCCCTGCACGCCCTCATTACGCAGAGCCACCAGCGCCCCGGCAATGACCAGCACGCACAGCAACACGCACGAGGCCAGAGCCCAAACGGCAAGGCGCAGCCAGTTTTTGCGCTTCTTTGGGGATTGGCTGGATCTGCCGACTTTGTTGCCCGGGCCGAATGCCGCGCCGCCGCTGTCCGGCGTGGGAGAGGATGGCGGCGCTGCCGCCTTGCGATCCTGATCCATCAAAATGACTGCCCTATGCTGACATAAATCTGCACCGGGGGGTCGCCGTCAATGGGTTGCAGGGGAAAGCCCACATCCAGCCGCACCGGGCCAATGGGCGTGAAATACCGAAATCCAAGGCCCGTGCCCCAGCTCATGTCACCGATGATGCGCGGCAACTCGTCCCTGTAGACCATGCCGCCGTCCAGAAAAGGAACCAGGCCAAAATCGTCCGTGATCTTGTAGCGGGCCTCAAGATTCACCACCTGATACGATCGCCCGCCCAGGGGTTCGTCCTCGTGGTCGCGTGGGCCGAGCGACTGATAGGCATAGCCGCGCACAGATCCCGACCCGCCCGTATAATAGCGTAAACTGGCGGGAATGCTGCGCAGATCAGCGCCAGCAAGTGTGCCAGCCTCAACCCTGCCCGCCAGCACAAGCTTGTCATCCGGCTGACCGTTTTTGCGCATGGGCGCATAGTAACCACTTGCCGAAACCACGCCAGTCATGACATTGAACGATTCGCCATAAAATCCCGTATAGGGTTTAAGCTTGATGGCCAGCTCCGACCCGTCTGAGGGGTTGAGCACGTTGTTGCGCGTATCACGCCGCAAGCCCACCCGTGGGCCAAAAAATCCGTAACCCTTGGCGTCCTGCTCGTTGTCTTTGATGGAGCCGCTTTCGCCCCCAAGCCCGGCGCTGCCCCACCACTGGCGCGAAAGCCGTCGCTCGATATCGCCCGTGCCCGAACCTGCAATTTTTTCGTAGGCGCTGGTATTTTCGCGCAGGGTAGAGCCTGTTACCAGCAGCTTTTGCTCCCGCGCCAAAAAGGCCGGTTTTTCAAATGCCGCCTTGATCCCCTGAGTTTCGGTGGCAAGGGGGGCGCTTACCGTGAGCTTTTCGCCATTGCCAAAAAAATTGCGGTGCTCCCACATGCCTTCCACGCCAAGGCCCGTATCGGTATCGTAGCGGGCGCTGGCCCCCACAGAGCGAAAGGGGGCTTCTGCCACAGTTACTTCCAGGGGCAGTACCGCCGCGCCATCGCGGCCCGCGCCGCTGGCAAGCTGGTCTTCAAGGGCCTTGGCCTCTACAGTGCGGAACAGGCCAAGCCCGCGCAGCTTGTTGGCGTAGTCCTCCACCATGTCCGAATTCCAGGGTTCCTCGGCAGCATTCCAGGGAGCCAGCCGCTGAATGTATTCTGCGTTTACTTCCTTGGCGCCGCGCACCTCAATGCGCCCCATAAGTGCGGGCGGGCCGGGGCGCACCAGAATATCGGCATTGAGCCTGCTTGCCTCGCGGTCGAGCGTGTAGTTTGTGTCTGCAATCTTGGCCATGGGGTATCCCTGCCGCCGCAGGGCTTCGGACAGGGCGTTAACCGCTGCCAGCAGATCATCGGCGGCAATGGGCTTGCCTATGGCAACCCCAGGCAAAACAGCGGGGAATGAGGGCGGCGGCACGGGTTCTGTTTCCAGCCCCCAAAAGCCTACCTCGCGCTGACGGTTGCGAAAATACTGCGGAATGACGGGTTCCGGGTCGTAGTACACGTCTGCCCGGCCAAGGCTGTAGCGCTTGCCGGGCGAAAGCGTAAGCACCACAGCCACAGGGCTGGCTTCCTTGTCCATTTCAAACGAGGCCGTGCCGTCATAATAGCCCTGCGAATGCAGCAGGCTCTGCGCGCTGGCCGTATCGGCACGGGCGCGTCTTTCCAGCGCCAGCAGGCTGTCGGGCGGTTCCTTGGCGAGCTGCACAAGCTGGCTTGAGGCCTTCATCTGCCCAGCCAGGGAATCAGGCCCGTTCTGCACCTTGATGCTCACCTTGTAGGGTACGGGCTTGCCCTGCCAGGCTGTTTCAAGCCCTGGCGGTGCTGGCTGGGGCTCTTCTGCCGGGGCGCGGGCCAGCAGACCGCAACCACCCACGCACGCAAGCAGCACCAGTGCAGCAAGCAATTGCAGCACCACAAGACAATGCTGCCTTGCTGTTTCTGTAGCGCCAAGGTTACGAATCATGCTCAACCATACGATGCCCGACAACATGAATCAAGAACCATTAGCAACTGTTGCTTGCAAAAAACTGTCGCTCCGCTAGGATTGCAGCAACAGGTTGTATGCCTGTACAACGAATAACCACAGGATTTACATATGAATTACGATCTCTGCCTGCACATCGACAGCAAGGACCCCGCCATCCTGCGCCTTGTTCTTCGCAATGCGGCCAACTATATCAAGGCATTGCCCGCAGAACGCTTTCAGCTTGTGGTTGTGGCCAACGGCCCCGCCGTCAACCAGTTTGTCAAAAGTAACGAAGAGTTCCGCGCCGATGCAGCCCCCCTGCAAGATCAGGGACTGCGCATCCTGCTCTGCGCCAACGCACTGGCCGACAACAACATAGACCATGCCGACATCTGGCCCGGTTGCGACGTTGTGCCCGCCGGATTGGTGGAAATCGTGCGCTTGCAGCGCGAGGGCTTTGCCTACATCAAACCCTAGGGGTGCTGCCCCTCATGGGGCCGTGGCAGCAATTGCGCTGTTTACTCTTGCTTCCGGCTGTGCCGGGGGAGGCTGGGCATGGAATGTTTTGGGGAAATTCTGGATATAGTACGCCGCAAAACTCCCGTGGTGCACAGTATTACCAACTATGTGACGGTCAATGACTGCGCCAACATGATTCTGGCCGCTGGCGGCTCGCCCATAATGGCAGACGATGCGGCAGAAGTGGAACAGATTGTGGCCTTGAGCTCGGCCCTGGTCATCAACATCGGCACGCTCAATGCGCGCACGGTGGCCTCCATGCTGGCCGCTGGCAAGCGGGCCAACGCCCTGAATATTCCCGTGGTGCTCGACCCCGTGGGCGCGGGGGCCTCTGACCTGCGCAACGAAACCCTGCGCACCCTGCTGAGCGAGGTACGCTTTGCCGTCATCAAGGGCAACAGCTCTGAAATACGGTTTCTGGCGGGCGAAAAAGCCACGGCACGCGGCGTGGACGCAGACCAGGGAGTGCTGGTTTCAGAAGATACCCTTTCCGCCGCCGCCCGCATGGCCGAAGGGTTGAGCGCGGCCACCGGGGCCGTTGTTATTGTGAGCGGACGCATTGATATTGTGGCCCACGCCCAAAAATCCTGGGCCGTAAGCAACGGCGACCCGCTCATGACGCGCATTACAGGCAGCGGCTGCATGACCGCCGTGGTGGTGGGCTGCTGCGTGGGTGCTGCGCCAGAGGAACTGCCCCAGGCATGCCTGTGCGCCACCTGCGCCATGGGCGTGGCTGGAGAGATAGCCTCTGAAAATATGGCTGCCATTGGCGGCGGCACAGGAACCTACCGCAACATGCTGCTGGACGCCATGAGCACACTGGACGGCCCTGCCATTACCTGCCGGGCCAACGTCAGGCATGTAGCGTAAGCCATATTCTGCCGATTACAAAAGCCCGCTTTTGTTCTGGCTGCGCAACTGGTGCGACATGGAACAAAAGCGGGCTTTGCTGTGGCTGGCGCTGCGCGCCGTAAAGTCTGTCAATTGCCTGCGTTAGATGGGCAACCGTACAATGCACAAAACATCGTTGCTGTATCGGCCGTCACGCTTGTATTCGCGGTAGCCCCGCGAACGTGCGCAACCCACGGCATAGAGTACGCCGTCCACCGATTCCAGCTGCGAATGGCATTCGCCCTGTCCAAGGGCAAGCCACTGCGGCTGCAATGGGCAGGCTTCGCCGGGGATCATCTGCGCTTCGCTGGCGGCCACCAGGGTTCCGCCCGCTTCGGCAAAGTAGCTCGCGGCCCCTTCCACCACCGTACCCTCGCTATCTTTGGGCAGGGTATCGCCCAACATGTCGGCAAACTGCGGCAGCGAATCAAACACAATCCCTATACCGCCCACGACCTGCCCGCCCTCTGGGGCAAAAACAGGCGCGCTGTACACATAGGTGGGCTGCGCCTTGCCCTTGGGATGGTAGAGCGAAGTTGCGCGAAAGGGCGATACGGCAAAGTCGTCCGAATCTTTGAGCGACAGCGTGCGGCGCACATAGTCTTCGTTGAGCTGCTGGCCGTAGAGGCCGCGCTCTGCGGCTTGCGAACAGGCCAGCACCACGCCCTGCGCGTTGTAAAGAAAAAGATTGGAATACACCGTGTAGTAGCTGTTGATATATTCCAGAATATCTTCCAGCCGCGCCAGAGAAGCCTTGTCCACAGCGGATTGGGCCAAGATGTGACGAAACTCTGGCGTGAGCGCCCACCAGCGGCAGTCGTTGGCGCGTTCATACAGGTTGCGGTCCATTATTTCCACAGTGATGGATGCGAGAAACGAGGCATCGTTGAGACGCGAGGCAGTGACCGTTTTGAGCAGGTTGTCAGTAAAATAGTGGAACTCGCGCTCCATCTCTATGCCCATTTTTCGCACCGCATCCAGAATGGGCGGCAGGGCCTGTGCGGCCATGCGCTCGTCTTGCCGGGCATTGCCGCTCTGACTGGCGGCCATGACCTGCCCGTTGAGCGCGGCCAGCGTCAGGTCGCCCATAACCTCACTGGCCTGTTCTTCAATATTGGTCAGCTGGGCAGAAAAACCCGCCTCGCGGCGTACAAGGGCAACGTCCATCTCCTCGGTGAATCTGCTGGCAAAAGCGCTTTGCGCGGGGCGCAGCACATGGGTTTGCCACGGCTGACCTTCGTACCCCTGATAGCCTTCTGACGGGCGCGAAACCGCCAGCGTGGTGCTGTTGCCAAAGGCGCTGACGGCAAAGCTGTCTGCCGGGGTGCGTGCATAGGTACGCCCCACTGGTGCAAGACGGCTATCGCTGCTGGCAAAGGCCTCACCCCTGCTGTCCAGCAGCATTATGACCATATCCTGTGCAAAACGGGCCATGCCCGCAAAAAGGTCTGCCACCTCGCCGTCCATATCAAAAACAAGGCAAAGCACGCCCAGCGGTTCGGCTGCCCCCTCGGAACGGATAACGTGCGAATAGACAAGGGCAGCCCTGCCATCGGGCGAGAGGTCTGTGGGGCGGAATGTTTCCACAAACTCGCTGGCGGCCAGCGTTTGGGCCACTAACGGATCGGCAGAAGCGCGCACCGGCTTGTGTGTGTCGAGCTGCACACACACCCTGCCCTGCGTATCGAGCACCAAAATATCACGGTATACGCTGTACTTGGCCCGGTAGGCGGCAAGCCGTGCGCGCAGGGCGGCCACATCGGTGGATGCGCCCTGCAAAAAGCTGATGATTTCGCCGTCGGTGGCCAGAAAGCTCACATCGGCGGTGCGCTCGTACAGGTTGCGCTTGATGATATCCATGACCACCTGGGCCACGGGCGACATTTCGCGCACGGCTTTTTCAAGCAGCTTTTCGGCCAGCATGCCTGTCATATCCGCACGCAGCTGCCCAAAAGTATCGCGCGTTTTAAAAATGAAATCGAACAGGGTGGCGGCAATGGCGTTGCAGTTGATTTTTCCCGTCAGGGCTATCCACGTCCACTGCCTTTCAAGCTGAGAAAAAACCGTGTGACACCGCCTGATATCAGGCGTGAACTGTACCAACTGCTCAACGGCATCTGTTCCGGACGCATGGGACTGGCGCACAATCACCTCATTCACGCTTCTCTGGGCTCCGCAACGCAGTTTCAAAAAACAGCCAGCTGATAATCAAATACAGATTACAACTGCATAACTGAAATAAAAAAAGGGGGAAAATGACCCTGTAGAAAAATTAAATTTTTGTCAATCACACTCTATTTTTTTCTTATGTGTGCACTCAAAGTAATCAGATATTCTGACTTATTGAAAATGATACGCAGCTATATATATTTTTTTCACCCTGCAAACTGTCACCGTATAAATACAAACAATCCGTAATAATTTAAACATTTGACAAACTAATTAACGCATCTCAACATAGGTAGTACAGTTATAATTTTATTTTGTTCATCATCGCATGCGTGATAAATGCAAATATCCCCACGCTGGCTGCCAATTTTACAACTACAGTACGCTAACAACATTCTCGCTGCCCTTTTGTACCTGCCAAAAGCAAAGCCGCCGGACAAGTCCGGCGGCTTTTAACCAATATGTTTTGCTGCGGCCCGTTGCGGCCCGCTTGCGTCGTTTAGCTGTTTTTGCGCTTGCCTGCGGTCTGGTAACGCTTCATGGCCGAGAGTTCGGCCTTGCGCAGACGGATGGCAACCGGGGTCACTTCCACCAGTTCGTCTTCGCGCACAAAGTGCAGGGCGTGCTCAAGGGTCATTTTTTTCACCGGGGTAAGAGTGACGTTTTCGTCCTTGCCCGAAGCGCGCAGGTTGGTGAGCTTCTTTTCCTTGGTGGGGTTAACGTCGATGTCGTTATCGCGGTTGTGTTCGCCCACAATCATGCCCTCGTACACCGGGTCGCCGGGCTCGACAAAAAGCACGCCGCGCGGCTCAAGGTTAAACAGGGCGTAGGCCACGCCCGAACCTGCGCGGTCAGCAACGATGGAACCCGTGTAACGCGTGGGGAAGTCACCGCGCCATTCTTCGTAGCCTTCAACGTAGGAGTTCATGATGCCGGTACCCTTGGTATCGGTGAGGAACTCGTCGCGGTAGCCGATGAGGCCGCGCGAAGGCACGCTGAATTCAAGGCGCACACGGCCCGTGCCGTTGTTGACGCAGTTGAGCATGCGGCCCTTGCGCTGGGCCAGCTTGTCGGTCACCACGCCCATGAACACTTCGTCGCAGTCCACGTACAGGCGTTCGATGGGTTCGATAACCTTGCCGTTTTCGTCCTTGCGCAGAATAACTTCGGGGCGGCCCACGGAAAGTTCAAAACCTTCGCGGCGCATGGTTTCAATAAGAATGGCCATCTGAAATTCGCCACGGCCCTTGACCAAAAAGGCGTCGCGGTCTGCCGTGTTTTCAACGCGCACGGCCACGTTGCGTAGCGTTTCCTTGACCAGACGGTCATAGATGGCGCGGCTCTGCACAATCTTGCCTTCGCGGCCAGCCAGGGGAGAGCTGTTGATGCCAAAACGCATGGCCACGGTGGGTTCGTCCACGCGGATGCGGGGCATGGCGCGGGGATTGTCGCGCGTGCAGATGGTGTCGCCGATGGTCACATCTTCAATACCAGCCAGAACAACGATGTCGCCGGGCAGGGCCTTTTCCACTTCCACCACCTGCAAGCCATCATACACCTGAAGTTTGGTGGCGCGCAGGGGCTTGGGCTGACCGTCCTCGCCGATGCAGGCAAGGGATTCCTTGGAGTAAACCGTACCGTGCATGATGCGGCCCACGGCCAGACGGCCCAGATAGTCGGAATAGTCAAGATCGGCCACAAGCATCTGGAAGGGCTGCTCGGGGTCGTAGCTGGGGCCGGGAATGTACTTAACAATGGCGTCGAACAGGGGCGAAAGGTCCTTCTGTTCATCGTCAATATTGTTCATGGCCACGCCAGCACGCCCAATGGCGTACAGCACGGGAAATTCCAGTTGGTGTTCGTTGGCGTCAAGGTCGATGAACAGGTCGTAAATTTCGTTGAGCACTTCCTGGGGGCGGGCGTCCTTGCGGTCAATCTTGTTGATGACCACAACCACGGGCAGACCGGCCTCAAGGGTTTTGCGCAACACAAAACGTGTCTGCGGCAGCGGTCCTTCAGAGGAATCTACCAGCAGGATTGCGCCGGTGGCCATGGAGAGCGAACGTTCCACTTCGCCGCCAAAGTCGGCGTGGCCGGGGGTGTCGATGATATTGATCTTCACTCCGTTCCAGTTGACGGCGCAGTTCTTGGCCGCAATGGTGATGCCGCGTTCGCGTTCAAGGTCCATCTTGTCCATGACGCGGTCGTCCACCTGCTGGTCGGCGCGAAACACGCCGCCCTGCTTGAACAAACCGTCAACAAGGGTGGTCTTGCCGTGGTCAACGTGGGCGATAATGGCTACATTACGGAGGGATTCATTGTGTTGCATGGCTTTTTGCCCTTAAAAAAACACTGGGTAGTGCGGTTTTGTTCCCCGCCAAGGGGAGATTCCGACTGGCAGCTGGGCTGCGGCAGATAAGCGTCGGGACGAGGCCGACGCAGGCAGGGGGAAAAACCAGCAGTCGGTATTGTTTATTCTTTACTGTGTCCGGGCCGCGCTTTTACGCACTTTTCAGAGTTTTGTCACCATAGCCCTGATGAGCCGCCCCAGATTTTTGCCCGCCACAGCGGCCACTGCAAGAATTTCTTCCAAGGGAGCCGGGGTCATGCAGTCTGGCAAATTTTTATTGGTCAAACATGAAAGGCCCAATACGCGCATGCCCATATGACGCGCCGCAATGATCTCAAGCACGGTGCTCATGCCCACGGCATCGGCCCCCCACTGACGGTACATGCGTGTTTCTGCCGGGGTTTCCATTTCTGGCCCATGCACGCCAATGTACACGCCGCGCTCGAGGCGCAGATTCATTTTTGCAGCTGTTTCCAGCGCAAACGCCCGCAATTCGGGGTCCAGGGGGGTGCACATGTCGGGGAAACGCGGCCCCCATTCTTCAAAATTACAGCCGGTAAGCGGCGAATGGCCCGTGTGGTTGATAATGTCGGTCATGCACATGATGCCGCCAGCGTCAAACTGGGGGTTGAGCCCGCCAGCGGCATTGGTGATAATAAGCTGAGTAACGCCCAGAAGAGCCATCACCCGCACGCCCATACAGACCTCTGCGGGGCTGCGGCCTTCGTACAGATGGCAGCGCCCTTGCTGGATAAGCGCATAGCGGCCCACGCAGTCGTCCTCGCCGCACGCACCGGGAAAACGCCCCCACACAAAGGCTCCGGCATGCCCCTCCACGCTGGAAACGGGAAAGCCCGGCAACTCGGCATAGGGCACAACCACCTTGTCTTGCAGCTTTTCTGCCAGGTGCGAGAGCCCCGTACCCAGCACAATACCAATGGGCGCGTCAGCATCGGCGGCAGCGCCCGTGTCTAGCTTGCGCGCACCCAAGGGCAAGGCAGTGGGCCCCTGCGCGGCGTCAATGGCCTCACGCAGGGCTGCGGCGGCACGCTGGACATCTTGAAAATTTTGCATAGAATCCCCCCTGAAAAAATAAGCTCCGTGGTCTGCTGTCAGGCCGCAATCCGCGCCGCGCGTCCCTTTGCCGCTGCGCGGCTTTTTGTGCGGGACAGCCCCTGCGCGAGTGGATTTTCGCGCCAAAAACGGGTATGAGGTGCGGATGCACTGTCTGTATAGCCCGCCTATGGCAACCCCACAAGGGGGTACGGGCTGCAAAACAGAACCGTAACATCCCGCTATGCAAATCCAAACTTCGGATACGCCGTCACAGCCCAAGGGCAAGGGCGGCCATGCCGGGCATAAACCAACACAAAAAAATCGCACGTTAATGAGGGAGACAGGCTTGGACAAAGCTCAGGACAGCATTCCCCTGCAAAAGCACAAAATTCTGGTGGCCAACCGTGGCGAAATCGCCATGCGCATCATGCGCGCCTGCCGCAAGCTGGGAGTGGCCTTTGCCGCCATTTTCACGGCTGAAGATGCGGCTTCGGGCCATGTGCGCCTGGCACGCGAACAAGGCGGAGAAAAAAGCCTTTACCGCGTGTCTTCTTACCACGACGCCAACGAACTTATGGCCGTAGCCGACGAAGCGGGCTGCACCGCTGTACACCCCGGCTACGGATTTTTTGCCGAGGATTTTCGTTTTGCACGCCGCGTGAGCAAACGCGACCGGAAACTCATATTCATCGGCCCCTCGTGGAAAATTATCCGCGAGCTGGGCGACAAAATCAACACCAAGCGCCTGGCCCGCAGCCTGGGCGTGCCCACCGTGCCGGGTTCCGACCGTCCCATTTACGACGAGATGGAAGCCGAGCGCATTGCCAAGAGCGTGTTTGAATTTCAGGAGCAGCAGGGCATCCAGCGCCCGCTGGTGCTGGTCAAGGCCTCGGCTGGCGGCGGCGGCATGGGCATTGAAGAAGTGTACGACCCCGACCAGTTCCGCTCGGTCTACCGCCGTATCCGCAGCTACGCCCTGCGTCAGTTCAAGGACGAAGGCGTGCTTATCGAACAGCGCATCACCGACTTCAACCACCTTGAAGTGCAGGTTGTTTCTGACCGCTCTGGCCAGAACCCCGTGCATTTCGGCACGCGCAACTGCTCCATCCAGTCCACCGGTCGCCAAAAGCGTGTTGAAATCGCCCCCGGCTTTGCGCCCGACGAGCTCAAGTACACCTTTGACGCTGGCAAAGTACTGCGCGACATTGTTGACTATTCCCTCACCATGGCGCGCAAGGTGGGCTACGACAATGTGGGAACATGGGAATGGATTGTGACCCGCAAGGGCGAGCCCTTCCTTATGGAAGTGAACACGCGCATTCAGGTTGAAAACGGCGTTTCGGCCCGCATCTCAAAGGTGGGCGGCAAGGGCGACGTAGACCTGATTGCCGAGCAGATCCGCATTGGCCTTGGCGAACCGCTGGGCTACAGCCAGAACGACATTACCTTTGAAGGTCTGGGCATCGAATACCGGCTTATCGCCGAAGACCCGGACAAGAACTTTACCCCGTGGGTGGGGCGCATCGAACGCTTTGGCTGGAAAGAACAGCCCTGGCTGACCATGCTCACCCATGTGCCAACCACAGAACCGTATGAAATTCCTACAGAGTTTGACCCCAACCTGGCGCTTGCCATCATTTGGGGCAAAGACCTTGAGGAAGCCAAGGCCCGTGGCCTTGAATTTTTGCGCGATCTGCGGCTGGAAGGGCACAATGCCGCTGGCGAGGAGCTGAAATCCAACGTCAACTTCCTTGCGGCCAACACAGAACGCATTTTGCGTTTCTGACAGGGAACCAGCCCATGAACAAGGCATTGCTTACCCACCGGCCAGTGGCCACCTGCGCAACATGCGCGGGCGGCTACCCTGCGGCCACGGCGGCGCGCACGCGCCACCACCGGGTAGCCATGCTGGCAGACAACCCATTGGCCGCCCTGAATTTCGGGGATTTCGCCTACCTACAAAATCCAGTCTAGCTGGCCCCAATATATTATGGACAACAACATCGAAAAACGCATCCAGAGCCTGCGCGACAGGCTGAACTATCTGGTGGAAATATTCGCTGGCAAGCACAAGGACAACGCCGACCTGCTTGAAGAAAAGCTCACCGCCTTTACGGCGCGTGTGCACTCCGGCACGGTAGAAGACCCCTATGCCGAACTTGCCACCGTAGAAGACCTTTTCAACTATGTGGAACGCCGCCTCGAAGGCAGTATTACGCCCATGGACAAGGTGCGCATCGTGCGCCATTCCCAGCGTATCTGCCTGCGCGACATTCTCGAAAACGTCTACGACAACTTTACCGAAGTGGGCGGGCAGGACGAACACAGCCTTGACCCCAGCATGCTCATTGCCCGCGCGGTTATTACCCGCCGCCGTGGCAAGAAGGTTTACACACAGTCGGTGATGGTCATAGGGCAGGAAAAAGGCCACGGCGCGGAATTCCGCAACGGCGGCTCGGTCAAGCCCTGGGGCAACGCCAAGGCGCAGCAGTACATGCGCGTGGCCGAGACGGAAGGGATACCTGTCCACACCTATATCTTCACGCCCGGCTCGTTTCCCATCGAGGACTACCCCGGCGCGGCACAGCAGATTGCCCGCAACATCTATTGCATGGCTGGCCTGCGCGTGCCCGTTATTGCCGTTATTTCCGAAGGCGGCTCTGGCGGTGCGGAAGCCATTGGCCTGGCCGACAAACGCCTGATGCTCTCGCACGGCTACTATTCGGTTATTTCGCCCGAGGGTGCAGCCGCCATCGAAGGCCGCATCAAGGCTGGCCAACGCGCCACGCCCGAACTCATTGAAGGCTGTGCCACCAACCTCAAGATGACGGCGCAGGACAACCTGAAGTTCGGCTACATCGACCGCGTGGTGCAGGAACCTCCCCTGGGTGCGCGACCCTGGCATTTCGACTTTTTCCGCAGCCTGCGGCAGGAAGTGCTGCGCGCCACCGACGAGGTGGTGATCTCCACGCGCACCATGCCCGGCCTCAAGGGTCTGGCCCTGGCCCGCGTGCGCAAGCCCGATGCCAACCTGGACGAAATGTACACCCGCTGGGGTTTGACCTCTGCCGCCAAAGACAGGCTGCGCGAACGCCGCCAGCAAAAGTTTTTGCGGCTCTCGCGTCAGGCGGCCCGCGACAAGCGGCCCTTCTTTACCAAGATGGCCGTTGCAACCTGGGATTGGGTTACCAAACCCTGGGTGAGCTTCAAGTACGATTTCTACCGCAAGCACCAGCGGCGCATCCGCACCTTTGTGGAAGAAATCGACAACGAATGGGAAGTGTTCAAGGGTCGCCTGCTGGCTCCCTGGCGCAAACTTACGCGCAAGCTGCCCAGTGCCAAGGTGGAGAACAGCAAGGTCAAGGAACTGACCGCGCTTTCCACTTGGTCGGACGATGGTCGCCGCAGCCGGTGGAACTACATTTCGCCGCGCTACAAGACCGACCGCGCTATTACCTGCCCCAACAGTGCTGCCTATGGCTGCCTTGACCTGTGGGGCCCCGACCTGTTTGCCGAGTTTGCGGGTGTGTGCAGCCACTGCGGTTACCATTTTCCCATGGAGCCGGAATGGTATGTGAAGAACGTCTTTGATCTCGGCTCAGTATTTGAATTCAACAGCGAGATCGAAGCGGGCAACCCCCTTGATTTCCCCAATTTCGGCGACCGCGTGCTCGACGCGCAGAAGAAAACCGGGGCCAAGAGCGGCTGCATGACCTTTGAGGCCCGCATAGACAACACCAAGATGGTTGTTGCCATGCTGATGGGAACCTTCCGTGGCGGCTCTGTGGGCGCTGCCGAAGGCTACAAGTTTGTGGAAGCCGCCCAGCGCGCCGAAAAGAAACGCTATCCCTTCCTTGCCTATGTTCATGGCACGGCGGGCATACGCATTCAGGAAGGTACGCACGGCGTTATCCAGATGCCCCGCTGCACGGTGGCTGTGCGCCGCTACATCGAATCCGGCGGCCTGTACATGGTACTGTACGACACCAATTCCTTTGCCGGCCCCGTGGCCAGTTTCCTTGGCTGCTCGCCCTACCAGTTTGCCGTGCGGTCTTCCAACATCGGCTTTGCCGGGCCGGGCGTTATCAAGGAAACCACGGGCATGGACATTCCGCCCAAGTACCACCGCTCGTACCGCGCCCTTTCGCGCGGGCACATTCAGGGCATCTGGGACAGGCGGGAAGTGCGCGCAAACCTCAAGCAGGCCCTGCTGACCATTGGCGGCAGAAACCTGTACTATCGGTAATGACGGTTTGTGTGGACGCTGCAAGATAATTTCGAGCGACGCGGTGGCCGGGAATACCCCGGCCCAACTGCCGGGGGTTCCAGCCAGGCTGGCCTGCGGCAACGTCGCCAATATATAACGCTTAACGGATCCTAGCATGATAAACATATCAGCACTGCTGGACGAAATAAAGGCTTCTCCCTACCGCGAGATCGTCATCAGCACGCCCCACACGGGCAAGGTGACTTTTTCGGACATCAAGCAGGGTGACAAGGTCGTTGGGCCGCAGGGCCAATGGAAGGAAAAGCCGGGAACGCTCATTGCCACCCTTGAGCGCGAGCGCAACCCCAAGGCCATTTCTGCCCACGAAAAAGGCGAGATCAGCCTTTTGCACAGCGAGCTTGAGGGCACGTTTGTAGAAGCTGGCACCCCCCTTGCCGTGGTGCGCCACATGCTCACCCGCGCCGAGGTGGAACGCATTCTGCTGCAAAAAGCCCTGCATCTTTTTGTTGCGCCCGAGCGGGCCAAGTACTACTTCACACCAGAGGTGGACAAAAAGATCCGCGCTGCCGACTCTCAGTCGGTGGCCGTGCGCGAGGGCATGGAACTGCTCATCATGTCGCGCATGAAGCGCGAGGTGCCGCTGAGCTATTCCGGCCCTGCGGGCGTGATCTATGCTGTGTATTTTACCTATAACGAAAACATTGATGCCGGCGCGCCCCTCATTGGCGTGTGCCCGCAGGATCAGCTGCCTGCCATTCAGGAAGTGATCATGCGCGTGCAGACCGAATGGACAGAGAAAGACTAGCATCATCCAAGCATTTGCCGCTGTTCATGCCCGTAGGCTGTGACCAGCGGTGCACAGGCACAATGGCGGCTGCCGCCAAAGGGAGCATCCGTGGGCAAAGCACTGCAAATCCGCGTAAGCGCCGTTACCTGGAACGAAGACCTGCTGGAAAAGCTCTGGCCCAAACTTACAGAGCTGGCATTCAGCGTGCCCATCAAACACGAAAAACACGGTGTTTTCGATATGGTGCGGGCGCTGGACGATGGCTTGCAGTTTTTGCCGTGGTCTGAGGCGCGCCGCAAGGCCCTTGGCCCCGGCATTCTTGAGGCCGCAAGGATCAAGGCTGATATTGAAGCTGCCCTGGCAGAATGGCAGCCCCGCGAAGCCAACAAGCTGAGCGATAAACTTGAAGACGTGCTGGATCAGCTTGAACGGGCATTTGTAGCCTGAGCCCGAAAATCGCATACGACCCTGGAGCATCACCATGCTGAACAAAGTAATGATTATTGGCCGTCTGGGCCGCGACCCAGAGCTGCGCTACACACAGAGCGGCTCGCCCGTTGCCACCCTGAATGTTGCCACCGACGAATCCTACACCGACCGCGATGGCAACAAGGTAGACCGCACCGAATGGCACAGGGTTTCTGTTTTTCAGCGTCAGGCCGAAAACTGCGCCAATTTTCTGGCCAAGGGCAGCCTGATCTATGTGGAAGGCAGCCTGCAAACCCGCAAGTGGCAAGATCAGCAGGGCCAGGACAGGTACACCACCGAAATCAAGGCCCAGCGCGTGCAGTTTCTTGACCGCAAGGGCGATGGCCCGCGTGATGCTGGCGGTGGCCGTGGATTTGAAGAAGACTACGGCGCACCTGCGGCCTCTGCCGCTCCCCGTGGCAATGCCCCCCGTGGCGGCCAGGGTGGTCAGGGCGCGCAGGGTGGACGGCCCCAGGGCGGCTATGCCCAGCAGGGTGGGCGCAAGCCACAGCCCATGGACGACGATCTGGGCCCGGCCTTCCCTTCCGAAGCCTCGAACATGGACGACGTGCCGTTCTAGACAAGGCTGCGCTCCCAGGGCGCACCGCAGCTTTATGTACAGACAAGGGCGTGGAATTATCCACGCCCTTTTTACATGGCAAATCTCGGGTGTGGCTTTGCGCCGACATCGGCACGAGCAACGGCGAATATGCACGGATATCATTCGCTCTACCCAACGCCAAAGCTGTAACCTGCTTCTTATTTCCGGCCGTGTTGCGCGGCAGCACTCGCGGGCCTTGCTCAGTACACGTGCCTTTAGCAAGGCAAAAGCGATAACGGGTTTTACGCCGCCCAAGGCGGCAACACTCGCGGGCGCGGATTACTCCACGCCCTTTTTTCATTGCGCAAGGCGCACTATCGCAGCGGTTGAGAAAATTTCACCTCTCGCGCTTTATGGCACAAGCAAGAGCCAAAAACCGCTAAAACAAGAGCCCGCAATGCACCAGAAACAGGCGCGGGCGGCATGCGCACAATAGCCTAGTGAAAGGGTTTGCGAAAAAAAGCGCACTTTCACGTGATCTTTTGGGTTCAGCTACACTTTTCTTGTCTTCCCCCCTTCTCTTTTTGCGCGATCACGCGTATAGCAATCGGTGAATTTTTCGTACGGCTGGCCGAAGCTCTGGTTTTTCGGCAAGTAGTCAGGAAAAGTTTCAAGAGGTAGTTGACTTTTTGTTAGATTATTCACAAGATGCATTTTGAACACTGGCCTTCCGCAAGGCGATGCTGGCCACGGAAGGATGCCCACATAACTAAAACTCGGAGGATTTCGCAATGTCCAAACTGGTAGCTCCTCATGGCGGTAAGGGTCTGGTCTGTTGCCTTCTGGAAGGTAAGGCCTTGGATGACGAGAAGAAAAAAGCCGCAGGCCTGAAGCAGATCGAGATTTCTTCCCGCGCCAAGGGCGACCTGATCATGATGGGCATTGGCGGTTTTTCGCCCCTGAACGGCTTCATGACCAAGGCCAACTGGAAGAGCGTCTGCGAAAAGATGACCCTCACCGACGGCACCTTCTGGCCCGTTCCGGTTACCCTCGATGTTCCCGCTGCCGACGCCAAGGCCCTCAAGGTCGGCGAAGAAGTGGCCCTGGTTCGCAAAGGCGAAGTCATGGCTACCATGAAGATTGAAGAAGTTTACGAAATGACCGAAGCCGACAAGAAGTCGGAATGCGAACTGGTCTTCAAGGGCACCGGCCCCGACTCTGAAAAGTTCTGGGAAGTGGCCCCCAACGACCACCCCGGCGTGAAGATGGTTCTGGCTCAGAACGAATTCAACATCGCTGGCCCCGTCAAAGTTCTTTCGCAGGGCGAATTCCCCGAAAAGTTCCCTGGCGTGTACATGACCCCTGCTCAGCTGCGCGCCAAGATGGACGAACGCGGCTGGCAGAAGGTTGCCGCCCTTCAGCTGCGCAACCCCATGCACCGCTCGCATGAATACCTGGCCAAGATCGGCGTTGAAGTGTGCGACGGCGTGGTCATCCACTCCCTCGTGGGCTCCCTGAAGCCCGGCGACATCCCGGCCGAAGTGCGCGTGAAGTGCATCGACACCCTGGTTGACCACTACTTCGTGAAAGACTTCGTCATCCAGGCCGGTTACCCCCTGGACATGCGTTACGCCGGTCCCCGCGAAGCCCTGCTGCACGCCACCTTCCGCCAGAACTACGGCATCAACAACCTGCTGGTTGGCCGCGACCACGCTGGCGTGGGCGACTTCTACGGCATGTTTGAAGCTCAGGAAATCTTCCGCAAGATTCCTGTGCCCGCCGAAGAAGGCAAGCGTCTGCTCTGCGATCCGCTGAACATCGACTGGACCTTCTACTGCAAAAAGTGTGACGGCATGGCCAGCATGCGCACCTGCCCCCACACCAAGGAAGACCGCGTCATCCTGTCCGGCACCAAGCTGCGCAAGATGCTTTCCGAAGGCGCCGAAGTGCCGGATCACTTTGGCCGCGCTGAAGTGCTCGTCATCCTTCGCGAATACTATGCCAGCCTGACCGAAAAGGTCGAAATCAAGATGCAGCGTGCCGCCTCCGGCTCCACCATGTAAGCTTGACCGTATAGACACAACACAAAAGGACGCCCGCAAGGGCGTCCTTTTGTTTGGGCCTTGCCTTTACATGCATGCTGCCCATCCCCTGGGGCATACCCGTGAGTTACACACCCTGCCAGGAGCCCCGCCATTGTACCCCGCTGGAAGTGCCTGAACATACGCCAGATACCTCCCTCCATCTGTCTGCTCTTGAGCTTGCCCCCCTTAATTAAAGCACACCGCCGCACGCCCATGTGTTCAGACATGCCCATATCAATCAAAGCGCGCCGCGCTTTACGAAAAAGCAAAAACAGCCTATAACCTGAAACGAGTTACATGCAATCACGGCTCTGGCCCGGCACTTTCGGCACCCTGCGGGTACCGCATGGCTGACCTCGGGCCAGCACAAATAGTTTTTACATCTACAGGTAGTCCATGAAGCGATCGCACCAGATATTTCCCGGAATTTTGAGCCTGGCTGTTCTAGCAGCGGGCTTTTGCATATGGAGCGCCTTTGGCAACGAGGTTAACCTTTGCGTTACTTCGGGCTGCGCGCTGTTTCAGGATACGTCCATTGCGGGTATCTCGTTGTGGTGGGCTGGCGGCATAACCTTTGCCGCACTGGGCGCTGCCGCGCTGATGGGTGCAGCTCAACTGGGCGTGGTTCTGGCCGGTTTTGCCCTGCTGGGTGACATTGGCCTTTTGCTGCTGATGTCGGTTACCGCCCCTTGTGTAAGCTGCCTGATTGTTGCCTGCCTTTTTGCCATGATCTACTGCGGCTTTCGCCAGGTTGCGCACCGCACCCGCTCTGGTATGCCTAACGAAAAGCCGGGCCTCTCTGTATTGCTGCTGATCTGGGGGCTCCTGGTCATTGTCAATGTGGGCACGGCGCTGCGCACGCAGGCAGATGTTTGGGCCATTACCGACAACAGCACCGACGCCACGGTGCGCATGTTTTTTTCGCCTTCGTGCCCCAGCTGCCAGGAGGGCATTGCCCTGCTTTCTGGCCGGGTGGATGTGGCTTTTTATCCGCTGGCTGAAAGTGAGAGCGATCTTTACAAAACGGCCCGCATGCTGCGCCTGATGGACAATGGCGCAAGCATTGCCGAGGCCCTTGCCAAGGCTCAGGATGCGCCCGCCCCCTCCGTACTGGCGGCCACCGCCCCCGATATGCTGCTGCTGCGCCTGCGCATGCTGCGCAACAAGGCCCATGTTTTCATGGCTGGCTCGCAGACGGTTCCTTTCTTTGAATACCACGGCTTGCCCACCATGCTGAAAAAGACAGCAAAGCAGCAACCAGAACAGGCAGTTGTGCCCGCCGCTCCTGTTTCCTCCCCCGCAATTGGCAGTGCAGATTTGCCGCTTGAACCGCAAGTGGACGGGCAGTGCTCTGGCGCTACCCCCTGCCCGTAGCCCACTCCGCCAAGGGCGGCCTTGTGCAAAAAATAGCAATCCTTGCGCTTCAAAAGCGCAAAGGGGCTTGACGCCCTTTGCGCTTACTATTTATATGAGAGAGCCTTATACAAAAGGTCATGGGGACGGAATGAAAGCAATCGACATATTTCGCAAACACAAAGGCGAGATGGTGCGTTTATGGACAGACTCTGTATTCGACACCTATCCATTTGAAACAACAGGTTTTCTTCGCACCAAAGACGACCCCTTCGGCAACCCGGTAGCCCACATGACCAAGGAAGCTGCGGGGGCCTTGTATGATGCAGTTACAGGCGAAGCCGTAGAAGTGGCCCATACCCGCAAGGCAATGGACCGCTTCATCAAGTTACGCTCGGTGCAAACTTTTTCACCCAGCCAGAGCATGGCCGTGTTCAGCCTCATGAAGCCCATTCTGAGAGAGCACGTCATGCCCGAGCTTGTGGCCCAGGGCGACCTGGCTGCCTACCTTGAGACCGAATCGCGCATCGACAGCCTGATGCTCCTGGCTTTTGACATGTATGTGGAGAACCGGGAAATTCTGGCTGAATCGCGCATTACGGAAATACGCAACCAGCACGCCCAATTGGCGCGCTGGGCGCAACAACTGGAAAGCGGAAACGTTCCCAGCGGGAACGACCGCTGACATTCCGCGTTCATTGGGCCATAGGGCCTGACCGTGGGCTTTGCAGCATGCGGGCCAGAGATCTCTCAAATCCCGTGGTGGGCTTTTGAGGCAACTTTAGTGGAAGTGAGGTAGGGAATGTTCAATTCATTACTGCTGGTGCTGCTCATAGGAGCCATCGCCTGGGCGGGAGCGGCCGTGGGGCTCGCGGGCCTGTTCGGCGTGGCGCTGCCTTATGTGGCAGTAGTCGTGTTCATCGCCGGTGTTGTCTGGCGCATGGTGTACTGGGCCAAATCGCCCGTGCCCTTCTGCATACCCACTACGGGTGGGCAGGAGCAGTCGCTTGACTTCATCAAGCAGGCAAAACTCGACTGCCCTAGCACAACTTGGGGTGTTGTGCAGCGCATGTTCCTGGAAGTGTTCTGCTTCCGTTCGTTGTTCCGCAACACGGTTGCGGACGTGCGCGAGTTTGACCCCGTCAGCAACGGGGCGCGCACCATTTATTATTCCTCCAAGTGGCTGTGGGTCTTTTCCCTGCTGTTCCACTACTGTTTTCTGCTTGTCTTTATCCGTCACTTCCGCTTTTTCATGGAACCTGTGCCTTCCTGTATTCGCTTTCTGGAAACCATCGACGGCATCATGCAGTTTGGTTCGCCGCGCTTCTTCTGGACTGGCGGCCTTGTGCTGATCGCTCTGCTGTTTTTGCTGGGACGCCGCATTTTCAACCAGCGTCTTCGCTACCTCTCGCTTGCCAACGATTACTTCCCCCTGTGGCTGATCATCAGCATCGTGGGTACCGGCATCTGCCTGCGTTATTTCGATAAGACCGAAATCGCTCAGGTCAAGATTTTTGTCATGGGCCTTACGCACTTTGCGCCTGTGGCTACCACGGGCATCAACGCCCTGTTCTTCACGCACCTTACTCTGGTTTGCGTACTGCTGATTTACTTCCCCTTCTCCAAGCTTATGCATATGCCGGGCGTGTTCTTCAGCCCCACGCGCAACTTGGCGTGCAACTCTCGCCGTGTTCGCCACATCAACCCCTGGAATCCGCCCAAGCAGTACTTCACCTACGCCGAGTACGAGGATACCTACCGCGACGCCATGGCCGATGCCGGGCTGCCGCTGGAAAAGCAACCCGAAAAGGCCGCCGAGTAAGGAGTTTCCACGATGGCAAAATTACCTACGCCGCAAATGCTTGTGTCCAGCCGTCCGGCCTTTCCCGACCAGGACTGGCTTGACACCAAGCCTGAATTTACACCGGGCAGCTTTTGCTACCCGGCCAAGAAAGAAACCATGGAACTTCTGCACATGCCCAATCCCCACGAATGGGATCCGGCGGCAGAAGACTGGAACATGCCCGAAAACTGGGAACAGATTCTGTGTGACGCCTTTGAAGAGCGCCTTGAAAAGCACCGCTCGCTCAAGCTGTTCATGGATATCTGCGTGCGTTGCGGCGCTTGCGCCGACAAGTGTCACTTCTTCCTTGGCACCAACGACCCCAAGAACATGCCCGTGCTGCGCGCCGAGCTTTTGCGCTCGCTCTACCGCCGCGACCACACCATGCTTGGCAAGATTCTTGGCAAGAAAGTGGGCGCCCGTGGCTGGGACAAGGAAGTAGTGAAGGAACTCTTCTACTACGCCTACCAGTGTACTGAATGCCGCCGCTGCTCGCTCTTCTGCCCCTACGGCATCGACACGGCCGAAATCACCGCCATCGTGCGCGAGCTGCTGCACGAGGTGGGTCTTGGCATCCACTGGATCATGGATCCCGTGAAAAACTGTAGCTTCACCGGCAACCACCTTGGCATCAAGCCCCACTCCTTTGTGGAAATCGTGGAAATGCTGGCCGATGACTGCGAAACCATCACCGGTATCCGCCCCAAAACGCCCTTTAACGAAAAGGGCCACGAAATCCTGTTCATCACGCCCTCTGGCGACGTATTTGCCGACCCCGGCATCTACACCTTCATGGGCTACCTGCTGCTCTTCCATGAACTGGATCTCGACTATACCTTCTCGACCTACGCGTCGGAAGGCGGCAACTTCGGCTCCTTTACCACGTTCAACATGGCAAAGAAGCTCAACGCCAAAATGTACGCCGAAGCCGAACGTCTGGGCTCCAAGTGGATTCTGGGCGGCGAATGCGGCCACATGTGGCGCGTGATCAGCCAGTACATGGACACCTACAACGGCCCGTCGCCCTCGCACATGACGACGCCTGTTTCGCCATACACCGGCACGGTGTTCCAGAACGCGGCATCCACCAAGATGGTGCACATTGCCGAATTCACGGCTGACCTGATCCACCACAACAAGCTGAACCTCGATCCCAGCCGTAACGACCATATCGTCACCACGTTCCACGACTCGTGCAACCCTGCACGCGGCATGGGCCTGCTCGACGAACCCCGCTATGTGCTCAACGCCGTGTGCAACAACTTTGTTGAAATGCCCGAAAACACCATTCGCGAGCAGACCTTCTGCTGCGGCGCTGGTTCCGGTCTGAACACTGAAGAAATCATGGAACTGCGCATGCGTTCCGGCATGCCCCGCGGTAATGCCCTGCGTTATGTGCAGGAAAAATTCGGTGTCAACCACATGGCCTGCGTGTGCGCCATCGACCGCGCCACCCTGCCCCCGCTCGCCAATTACTGGGCGCCAGGCGTCAATGTGAGCGGCCTGCATGAACTGGTGGGCAATGCGCTTGTCATGAAGGGCGAAAGCAAGCGCACCATGGACCTGCGCCAGGAAGACCTGCCCAATGTGGTAGAGGATGATGACGCGCCCGAGGCGCAGGGGGAGGGTCAATAGATGTATAACGCCAAAGCCGTAATTCTTGGGATCATCATTTTTGTGGTCCTGTTCACCTCCCCGTTCTGGGCAAGCATGCTGGGCAACAACTACAGCAGCACCGGCATTAACCTGCCCAAGAATGAAAAAGAGTGCGTGGAAAATGTGACTTTTATGCGCGACAAGCACATGCAGCTGCTCAACGAGTGGCGTGATGAGGCCCTGCGCAACGAAAATCGCACCTATGTGGCGTCCAATGGCAAAAAATGGACCATCAGCCTCCAGAACACCTGCATGAAGTGCCATAACGACTACAAAGGTTTCTGCGAAAAGTGCCATGTGGCCAACAGCGTTGATCCTTATTGCTGGACCTGCCACATCATTCCCCAGGGGAGCAAGTAATGAACAAGAGCAGAAGAAGCTTTCTGAAAGTGGCGGGGCTTTCCGCCTGTGCCCTGAGCAGCGGAATGGCCGGCCTTGGCGCCTTGTCCGGCGTTGCTCAGGCCCAGATTGCCCCTGGTCGGTATGAAAAGGGCGTCAACGCCCTGCACGCCAAGCGCTGGGCCATGGTTATTGACACCCGTCAGTTCACTGGCCCCAGGGACTATGAACCGCTGATCGAAGCATGCCACAAGTTCCACAATGTTCCGCACGTTCCAGGCGATCAGAACATCAAGTGGTTCTGGCTTGATTCGTTCGAGCACACCTTCCCCGATGAAATGAACGCCTTCCTCGACAAGCGCCGGGCCGAAGCCAGCTACCCGCTGCTGTGCAACCACTGCACCAACCCGCCCTGCGTGCGCGTGTGCCCCACAGGGGCCACCTACAAGATGGAAGACGGCATTGTTGCCATGGACTACCACCGCTGCATCGGCTGCCGCTTTTGCATGGCTGGCTGTCCCTTTGGCGCGCGTTCGTTCAACTTCAAGGATCCGCGCAAGTTTTTGGCCGACCCCGTGCCCAACCCCACCTTCCCCACGCGCATGATCGGCGTGGTGGAAAAGTGCACCTTCTGCGCCGAGCGCCTGGCCGTTGGCCAGCTGCCCGCCTGCGTTGAAGCCTCTGGCGGCAAGATTCTCTTCGGCGACCTGGAAGACCCCAATTCAACGGTGCGGCAGGCTTTGTCCGCCAACTACAGTATTCGCCGCAAGCCCAACCTGGGCACGCAGCCCGGCGTTTACTACCTCATATAGGGAGGACAGGCCATGGTTGAAAAATTGCTCGAAGGTCCCAAGACCTACTACTTGTGGCTGCTCTTTCTGCTCTGCCTGATCGCAGGCTGCGGCATTGTGTATCTGGATCAGCTCCAGAACGGTCTTTCCGTAACCGGCATGAACCGCGACGTTTCGTGGGGGCTGTATATTTCGCAGTTCACCTACTTCGTCGGTGTTGCCGCCTCGGCCGTTATGCTGGTGCTGCCCACATACTTCCACCACTATAAAAAATTCAAGCGCATGATCATTTTTGGTGAATTCATGGCCGTGGCGGCCGTGGTCATGTGCGCCCTGTTCATCGTGGTTGACCTTGGTCAGCCCCAGCGCATGCTCAACGTCATGCTGCACCCCACGCCCAATTCCGTCATGTTTTACGACATGCTGGTGCTCATTGGCTACCTGGGTCTGAACATCATCATCGGCTGGGTTACACTTGAGGCCGAACGCCACGAAATTGATCCGCCCAAATGGATCAAGCCCCTCATCTATCTTTCGATTCTGTGGGCTTTCTCCATCCACACGGTTACCGCCTTCCTGTACGCTGGCGTGCCCGGGCGTCACTATTGGCTTACCGCCATCATGGCTGGCCGCTTCCTGGCTTCGGCCTTCTGTTCGGGGCCTGCCATCCTTATGCTGCTTATGCTGCTTATGCGCCGCCTCAGCGGCCTGGATGTTGGCAAAGAAGCCGTGAAGACCCTGACCACCATCATCGTCTACGCCATGTGCGTGAACGTGTTCTTCTTTGTGCTTGAACTGTTCACGGCCTTCTACAGCAACATTCCCGGCCACATGGAACCCATCAGCGTGCTGTTCTTTGGCCACGGAGGCCACCTGCTGTGGGTGAACTACTGGATGTGGGCGGCGGTTATCATGGCCTTCTCGTGCCTTGCCATTCTTATTCCGCCCAAACTGCGCACCCACCCCACGCTTATGCCCATCGCACTGATCATGCTTGTGGCTGCCTCGTGGATCGACAAGGGGCTTGGTTTGCTGGTTGGCGGTTTTACCCCCAACATGTTTGAAACCATCACCCCCTATATGCCCACCGCAAAGGAAATTGCCGTGGCTCTTGGCGTGTACGCCGTGGGCGCACTGGTGCTCTCCCTCTTGTGGCGCATAGCCCTTGGCGTGAAGAAAGAAGTGAATCACCTCGCCGACTAAACGCCAGACTGAATAAATCAAGCGCCCCTGCGTCTCGCGACGCGGGGGCGCTTTTGCTTGTGCTACGAATGTTGCAGGCTGCCGCACTAGGCCGACAAATGACCAGTCCGTCACGGTATTTCCTCACACTCAAGCTTGACTCGAAGCCATGCTCACGGGCATAGTATCAGCCATTCCCCGTTATTAATTTCGCAAGGAGCCATGGATGCATCAAGCGCTCAAAGACGCCATAACCATAAGCAAAACCCTTTTGCGCAATGGCTATGACGCGCATGTTATCAACGCCCCCTTGCAGGAGCACCTGCTGGAAAACGCCAAGCAGCCCACCGTGGATATCGCCTGCGAGCCGGATCTGGATACACTCATCAAGCTGTTTCCCAAGGCAGTGCCGCTGCAAGACAAGCGCGCCCTCGCCACTTTGGAAGAAAACGGCTTTATCTTCCGTTTTTACCCTCTTGAAGTTGCCGCTGCGGGTCACCCCGAGCTTTCGCTGCTGCGCATAACGCCTACCATGATGGACAGGATGCCCCATGAGGAGCAGCGCAAGCTGCGCATCACGGGCTTTGGCAGCCCCGAGTCATCGCACGACGCTTATGACGGCTTTGAGGACGTCAAGGGCGGGGCCATCCAGCTGGCTGGCCTGCCAGACGAAACCCTGCGACACAACTACCTGCTGGCCGTGCGCGCCCTGCGTTTTGCCGCCAACTTTGACCTACCCATCGAGCCCAACACATGGCTTGCCATTGTGCGCGCCTCTAGCCGCGTGCTCGATTATGTACCCGCCACAGATATCATGGATGAATGGCGCAAGGTTGCTGCCGAATCCATGTACCGTTTTGTGCGCCTGCTGTTTGATTCGCACATTTTGCAGGGCCTTATTCCCGAAGTGGCCTCACTTTCGTGCCTTACCCAGATGCGCAACAAGGATGGCGAGACAGAAAACGTCTTTGAGCACACCCTTGAGTGCATGAAGCACTACCCGGAAGAAGACTTTCACTACGATTGGCTTGGCACCATGGCCATGCTCTTTCACGATGTGGGCAAGCTCTATACCGGCGAGTATTTCGACGGCATCTGGACATACTACCAGCACCACCGCGTAGGTGCCAAGGTAACGCGCAAAATACTGCGCCGCCTGCACTTTGCGCAGGAAGACATCGACCTGCTCTGCCATCTGGTGCGCAACCACATGCGCTTCCACTTTATGATGACCGACAGGGGCATCCGCCGCTTCAAGGCGCTGGACGACTACCCCCGTCTCATCGCCATGGCCAGGGCAGACCTCAAGGCCCGCAACGGCATCCTGACCTCGTTCAACCACAATATGAAGTATCTTGACCGCGCCGAAACGCCCGAGCAGATGCTTGAACCCCTGTTGAACGGCAATGAAATCATGAGTGAAACCAAGCTTTCGCCCGGGCCCATGGTGGGTGTTATTCGCGATGCCCTGTTGCAAGCGCAGATTGCTGGCGAAGTCACCGATGTGGAATCGGCGGTGGTCTTTGTGCGCAACTATGCCCGCAAATCTGTGGGCTAAACGGCCCCTTGATTAACTGAAACGGTGGGCGTTCCCTTGGGAGCGCCCACTTTCGATTGAGGCAGGCGCAGCGCATACAGCGCATTAAAATTCTTGCCCCTCGGGCGCAAACATCGTAGTGCATCAGCAGTCCTGTTTTCGCCCCTTTGGCCCAACCCTATCCCCCTATCGGCAGCGTGTATGACCAATCTTCTCAACCTGACACTTCCCGAACTTGAAGTCTGGCTCCAGACCGAACTGGGCGAGCCCAAATTCCGCGCAATGCAGATATGGCAGTGGCTGTGGCAGCGCATGGTTCGTGATTTTGAATCCATGACTAATATCTCCAAGGCCTGCCGCGAAAAGCTCACGGCGCGGGCAGCCATAATCTGGCCGGAAGTGGTGACGGTGGAGAAAAGTCAGGACGACACCACCAAGTTTTTGCTGCGGCTCGAAGACGGAGCCCTTGTGGAAACCGTGCTTATTCCCTCAGATTCACGTGAAGGCGTGCGCCGCTGGACGCAGTGCGTTTCGTCGCAGGTGGGCTGCGCCATGGGCTGCACCTTTTGCTCTACGGGGCAGATGGGCTTTGAGCGCAACATGACCATGGGCGAAATATTGGGGCAGGTGCTGGTGGCCCGCGCGCATCTGGGCGACGACAGACCAGAATGGCCCATGCTACGCAACATTGTATTCATGGGTATGGGCGAGCCCCTGCTCAATATGCGTGAGCTCATGCGCTCGCTGGAGGGCCTCAACAACGCCAAGGGTCTCAATTTTTCCCCCCGGCGCATTACGGTTTCTACTTGTGGCATAGAAAAAGGGCTGCGCGAACTGGGCGAAAGCGGGCTGGCCTATCTGGCTGTTTCGCTACACGCGCCCACGCAAGAGCTGCGCGCGCGTATCATGCCCAAGGCCGCACGATGGTCGCTGGACGACATGTTTGCGGCGCTCAAATCGTACCCACTCAAAACGCGTGAGCACATTACCTTTGAATATCTGCTGCTGGGTGGGGTCAATGACGGCCTGGAACAGGCCAAGGAACTGGCACGGCTGGTAAGTGATGTGCGCGGCAAGCTGAATCTTATCGTCTACAATCCTGCGGAAGGCGCACCCTACGCTGCCCCCACAGAGGAAGCCGTGCTGGCATTTGAGCAGTACCTGTGGGACCGCAAAATCACGGCCATACTGCGCAAAAGCAAGGGGCAGGACATCAAGGCGGCGTGCGGACAGCTCAAGGCAGACCGACTGCCAGATTGATCGGGGGAAGGCTGCCAAAAAGCCGGCAAGGCATGGGGTGGTGACTAAAAACTGCCCTTGCTCCGCCTGCGTGGGCGACAGGAACCACTGGCATTTTCACGCGGCCTGAGCCAGCCATAGCCCCCTTTCCAGCCCTGAAACATCCGATAGATAAGCAGGGGCAGCAGGGCCAGTGCGCACGCGAGGTGCAGCATTTTGACTGCCGCGTACGTACCGTCAAAGAGGGAATAGTTGGGCATGTTGTGCACTATAAGCGCCAGTCCGGTCACGGCAAGCCCAAGCAGCAGAACAACGCGCAACAGGCCGCAGCGCGTGAGGCAGTAGGTGCTGTGCCCCTGCAACCGCCATATGGTGAAGGCGTAGGTTCCCAAAAACAGCAAGGCTGCCGACGAGTAGTAGTGCGACACAGAGGGCGACCAGTTTGCGCTGGGAACAAGCCCGTAGCGGATCATCAGCGGCAAATGTGATATACCGCTCCACACAGCACTGAACATGCTCACAAACCAAAGCAGACTAAAAAAAGAAGAAAACAGCGTCTGTTGATTTTTCATGGTTTGCGCCTCATCTGCTTTTCGCGCCACATACGCAGACCGGCCATCGCCGCACCAGCAACAGGGGCCAGCAGCACGGCGCGCAACAGACTGTTTTCCTTATCAAGGCTTGCCCCAGCCGGGCGCAGGCTTGGCATACCGATACCCACCTGCCCCTGTCGCAACAGGTTTGCCTCAATATCGCGGAACAACACGGACGAAACATAGATTGTGTTTGTGCCGCCATTTTCTTTCAGTCCAAAGATATCGCCGCTCCGCTGTCCTGCCAGCTCCTTGGCCAGCCGAACCATCTCCGCGCGTGGCCCGGTGCGCATGGCCCCTTGCGGGCACGCAGCCACACAGGCGGGGCTTTGACCCTCAGCCAGCAGGGTACGACAGTGGTCGCACTTAAAGGTCTGCCCGTTACCCACATATTGGGGAGCAAAATTCAGGTACGGCCCCACGCCAGACTGCCGCTGCGGAATACCCCAGGGACAGGCGCGGTCGCAGGGGCCATCCCCCATACAGGTAGCGCTGCTGATATAAACCGCACCCTCCTGGCTTTGCCGCAATGAACCTGTAGAGCACAGGGTTACGCACTGCGGGTTGGTGCAGTGCAAGCAGCGACGCGGCAGAAAAACGCGTTTTTCCTCGCCCTTGACCGTAATGGTGCATGACTGGATAAAAAGCCAGTTGTAGGGCGTTAGACGCGAAATTTCATTGGTACGGTCAGACCAGTCGCGGCTGCGCACCCAGGCTGGATACGGCCGGGGCAGTGGACGCTCGGGGCGGGGAATGGAAGCGAGATTGCGCGTGCGGCACGCGGTTACACACGCGCCACAGCCAGTGCACAGATCAATATCAATCAGGGTTGCGGTGTCTTCACTCGCGCCCCAAGATCTGGCTTGACCTACAGCGGGCAAGGTTGTAGCCGCAAGCGTCAGCCCAGCTGTTCCGGCTATGGCTTTAAGCAGCGATCTGCGCTGTAATAAAAGCTTGTTGCCCATTGGATACCTTTGCCTGTAACGGCCCTTACCGTATCCGTATAGGCCTGCCGACACCTATGCGTCAATACAGGCGGCTTTGCGGAGCAGCCCATACCGCCGCCCTGCACAAAATAACAGAATAACTGCGCCGCAACATAAGGCCACAGCCCATTGTCTAGGCCTGTGCGGCTTTTTCAAAAGGCGGCGGTGGACGCCAGCGCCAAAACAGGGCCAGCAGGGGCACAAGACCCGCCAGCTCAGCCACTTCACGCCTCGCCACAAGCCCTACTCCCCACCACAACCCCACACTGACAGCGCAGGTAAGCAACATTAGCGACCACTGGCCCATATTCATGGGGCGCGCTGCCCACTGAAAATACCCAACGGTAAGCAGGGCAACCCAAACCTTGGTGATGGTGAGCGACAGGGCCGCGCCCTCAAGCGGCATGGCCGGTATGAGGGTAAAGCAGCAGATAAGGTTGCACACCAGCCCAGAGAGATAAAAAAACAGCAGCAGCCGATGCTGACGCATACCTATCATGGCATAGGCAGCAAGGTTGTGCAGAAAGGCGGTGGCAAGGCAGGGCGTAAGCAGGCGCTGCGCAGTGACCGCACTTTGATAGTTGGGGCCATAAACAAGCGGTAAAAAGCGATCGCTCTCCACACAAATAAGAAAGATAATGGGCAAAGATGCCGCCCACAACGACCGGGCGGTCTGGCCCGCAAGCTGGCGAAATGCGCCCTTATCCTGTTGCCACAGCTTGGCCAGCAGAGGAAATATCACCTTGCCCAGAAGAGCGCTCGAAACCAGAACCGACAGGCCCTCTACGGTTTCCCAGGCCACACCGTAGCCGCCCACATCGGCGTTACCGCCGTATTGCTTAAGAAAGATAACGTTGATCTTGTTGTAAAACATGGCGCAGCCAGCCATGCAGGTAAAGATCAGACCGTTCTTCATGTGCCGTGCAAGATCCTTCATGCCTTCCACGCCCACCCCTGCTAGGGGATTGCGTTGCAGAGCCATAAGGGCAAAAACAATACACAGCAATGATTCCAAAGGCTTGTACAGAGCGATGGCTATGGGCGGTGCACCAAGCACCACACAGCCTATGCCAAAACCAATGCCCAGCAGAGCGGAAGGAACGCGAATGCGCATCTCCACATCCTGCCGACCGCGCGCCTGGCACAGGGCAAAAAAAGAATCGCTGACGCCGTCAAGCCCAAGCCCAGCGGCAATGCACATAACAACAAGCCGCAACTCTGGAGTGTAGTTCTGCCAGCCAGTCACCAGCCACGTTGCACCAAGGGCCAGAAGCAGCACGATCAGCTTGAGCCAGGTTACTTCGCCCAGCAGGGCAATCGGCCGTCCCTCGCGGCGGGCAAATGTGGAGAGAAGAAAGTCATTGAGCCCCACGTCGGCTACCGTTTTTACAAGGTAGCCAAACGTGAGCGCCAGCACCACCTGCCCCAGGATATCGGGGCTGCGGCGTGCCAGAAGAATGGTAAAAGCGGTCCACGCCAGGTCACGCGTCCATTGCGCACCCAGAATGTACCCCAAACTGCGGGGGATGCTTTTCAGCTTCATGAAGGGGGCTTACCTGCTCCCTTTAAAACGCACCACGGCCTTGAATCCAGGCTTAAGCTCCAGATTGGGATTGGGAACCGTGATTTCAACTGAGTAGTACGAGGGGTTGGAAACGCTCATGTCGTTAGAAACCCACGAAATTTCATTCACCGTTCCCACAAACTTTTTGCTGTTCAGCGAGGGGATTTCTACCTCAACAGAGTCACCAGCCTTGATACCGCTGACCTCAGCTTCATACACGGGAACCTGAATCAGCACGGGGTCAAGCTTACCCACCCGGATGGGCGTTGCACCGGCTGCAAGCAGCGAACCAGCGTAGAGCGTGGCATCCAGCGAAAGCACATACCCGTCAATGGGCGCTGTCAGGGTAAGCGAATCGGGCAGGCGCTCGCCTTCCTTGATGGTGGTGCCAAAATACCCGCTCAGTTCTTCAATTCGGGCAGAAAAGTTTTTTTCAGACTTCTGAATGGTTACTTTCAGAAGCTCGATACGGCGTTGCAGGGAGTGCACGTCGTCTTCAAGCCTGCTCGAAGCCTGGGCAGAGCCCAAGCCAGAAGCTGCAAGCTGACGGGCCTTGTTGCGCTGGGCTGCGGTTTCGGCAAGGCGGCGCTCAAGGTCAAGCACCTGCCCCTTAAGACCTTCGGTAGCCGCACCGGTGGTCACCTCGCGCTGCAATACGCGCTCGGCTTCTTCCTGAAGGTGGTAGCGCATCAAAGGAGCGCCCTTTTCAACCGCCTGACCGGGCTTGACCAGTACGTCATCCACAACTGCGTTGAAAGGCACGGGTATGGCGCGGGTTACGGTGGTAACAACCTTCCCCGTCAGAATCGTAGCACCTGCGCCAATGGAGCCACCTTCAGCAGCACCCGCCACACCCGTAATAGCCAACATCCCGGCAGCCATGACGGTAACGGACAGGGCCGCCGCCATGACGGCACGGCTTAGCGCGCCCACCACGGCAGTATTCTGCTTGTTCTGCATTACAGTACCTCCTTGGCGGGAAGCCCAAGGAACCGTTGCGCCAGCGAATTGGAAAGATCCATCCATTCAAGCATGGCCAGTTTATAGTCAAGATCGGCAGAGATATAGGCAATGCGGGCCTGCACCATGTCTTCCTGCTTGGTGGCCACATCGGGCAACTGCACAATGCCTTCCTGGAAGGATATCTGCGCTTCCTTGAACTGCATGCTGGCTGTATCCAGACGGGTCTTGGCAAGCTTGCGTTCCGTTTCAGCCAGGGCAACGCGCTGCTCACACTGCAACCACTTGTTGGAGTAGTCTGTGCGCTTGCGGGCCAACTCGTGGAATGCCTGAGCCTTGTTCATGCGGGCCGTCTGCACGCCGCGATACCTGCGGCCCCAATCGATCAGCGGGAAATCAAACGTCAGGTGAAGAAACGTGTCTTCCTTGCCGTTGGCAGGCTGATACTGACCAGCAGGCGGGTTGTTGTTCACGGCAATGCTCATTGTGGGCATGTACTGCGCCCAGGCGACCATGATATTGTAATCGCCCAGCTTGACCTGACCGCGCAGCAGCAGCTCGTCTTCTGTGGAGGGCCAACGTTCGTCCCAGGTCATTTTGTGGCCGTCAAAGCCAGCAAGAACAGAATCTGCACTCTTGGTGTCCACCTCAAGCCGCTGCTGGGGTTCAACACCGGCAAGAATCTTAAGCTGGGTGCGCTGGATGATTTCTTTCATCCTGGTCTGCTCCAGCTTGAGCTCAAGCTCTCGCTGATGCTGGATGGCCAGGTTGAGTGACGTACCCTGACGGCCGTCCACAGATTCAACCTTTTGCCAGTAGGAAACCAGCTCCTTGCCCAGCGGCAACAGTTCCTTCTGCGCTTCAACAATCTTTTGCTGCGCCTGAAGCTGCAAATATGCTTCGCCAATCTTGCTGATGGCCTTGCCCACGGCCTTGCGGTGCGTAGAGATGGCAAGATTGACCATGGCAGTCTGCACCTGATGTTCAAAATAAGTGGCCATGGGGTTGGGGAAGGCCGCACTGAATCCCACGCGAAAACGGGTCTGCCCGTAGTCACCGGGGGTATTGGAATTGTCCATGTTATACTGTGTCAGGTTATTGGACACGGTAAGGTTCATGCGCGGTTCCGGCAGGTACTTCCACACAGCATCGGTCTGCGCAAGACGCTTGATTTCAATGTTCACCGCGCTGTTGACCAGAGCAGGCGACTGCTGAATGGTCAGGAACACGCAGTCGTCAAAAGAAAAGACCTTCTTGGGGTCGTACAGGTTGGGCACGGCGGCTTCGAGCTTTGCCTTGTTTTCAACCGGCACACCTGGTGCCTCTTGAAGCCAGTGCTTGGCGGGAAGTTCCGGCGACTTGACACCGGCTTTCTTGGAACAGGCCCCGGCCAGCAGTGCCGCTGAAAGCATCAACAGCAGAAAAAAACGTGTGGTAAGTTTTGCTTGCGCAGTGAGCATCTGGCACCCTTTGCGTAGTTGCGTTGGCCAACGCTGAGCAGATTGTGTGTTTATATTGATGGAGCATGGGCTGACGCAAGTCCTGCCCGTTCACATCTGTCAAATTCGAGATGGTGTATGGTCAAAAAAACAGTTCCAGTCTGATCAACCACCTGCGCATCAAATCGGCGCAAGCGCTTGGCAGACCAGGATCGCTTCATAAGCACCTGTAATGGGCCACTTGCCGGGGCTGCGCCAATACGAATAAAGCCCACGGCATGCAGCCGCCACGAATCCATGGCCTCGGCCTTGGCGGCAGCATCATTAAAATGCTTGGAGTATTCAGACGTTATGGCAAGCCGTGCGGCCTGCATCACACCTTCTACCACAAGCATGTCGTCATTATATCCACAATCAAGGCCGGGGGCAATGCACGGCTGCGGTAAGCGCAGTGTAGCAGCATACAAAGAATCTGGCAAAACGGCAAAAGTATCAACCAACTGCCACTCTGCCCCCAAACCCGCAGCCTTGTAATAGCCCAAAACGTCTGTTGCGCCTTGTGCCGCATTGTCAGCAGCGGAGGCAGCCGCAGATGTCGCAGCAGACGCCGCGATATCCAACGGGCGCACATCGCTGCGATGGGCAGCAAGCCACACCATGCCTTCGCTGACCGGCGCGTACTGGGCAGTATGCCGCCCATTGGGCGTCAACCCTCGCACAGAGAGGGCGCAGTGACACATGCGGGTCATAACTTTTTCCTGCACCAGCCAAGGCTCGGCCTCTGTGGTAACGCGGCATTCGCGGGTTACGCCAGGGGCAAGCTCTGGCGCATCAAAAAAACGCAGATCGCAAAAGCCAGAAACCTTCAGCCACGGCAGGCACTGCCGCGCCCCTTCAAGCAGGGCACTCAGGCTGCGGCACGTTGGCAGGGTGGGAACTGTCGCGGCCAAGGCATTGCCGCTCTGCGCACCGTGGGTGGCAAGGGCAGAATCCGCAAACCGGGAATAGTGACAGCTGCCCTGAAACAAGGTTGCCGTGGGCCTGTATGGCGGCGCAGGATCGGGGAACACCAGCGAAAACTGCTCTGGGCAGGCCGTTATAAGCTGCGGGGCCTCTGGTTCATGACACTGTACCGAACCCGGCAATGAGCCGGTCAGCGACCCACTCAAAGAACCGGGGCGCGCCCAGACAACGCGGTGGACCGTGCCGCACAAAAGTTCGCGGGCCAGCATGTCGCCCCATTCGTCCAGACTGGCCCGCTCCGGGCCGTGCAGCATGCGTATGCCGCGCACATCAAGACCACTTTGACCCGCCGCTTCCAGCACGCGGTCAAGGGGTGCGTCAAAAATGCAGTTTTCCGTGGCCAGGGGCAGCACAGATACGGTGCTGGCAAAACGCAGCCCATGGGGCAGAGCCGCATCAAGGGCGGCTTGCAGCAAATCGCCCAAGTCAGCACCCGCCAAGGCGCAGCCTAGCGCATCTGACGAAGCCACCATAATGCCCGCAGGCACGGGCGGCACAAACAACAGCCCGTCCACGCGCCCGTGCTCCGCAGCAATACCAGCAATGGCGGCCCGCAGCTGGCTGCCAGCCTGCGCACTTTCAGCCCATTCTGCCGGATTGATGTTCAGGGGCACGAGCCGCGCACCAGCCCTGACTAAGGCTTGACACGGCTCCAGCAGCGGTTGCGGCACAGCAAGCACGCACCCGAGGGGTGCAATGCCGCTGAGCAGACGTGGCAAAAGATTTGTGTCCAGCACGCACAGCGCCAACACGTCACCCGCTTGCAGGTTCAACCCAGCAGTACGGGGAGCAAGTGCCAGCGGCTCAAGGCAAACATGTTCTGCTGGGGCGGGCAAAACATCCAGCGGCGCATAGCGGCGCAGTGGTTCCGCACACTGGCTGGCCGTGGCACTGACCTTTTCTGCCGAGGCCTCACCCTGACCACCAGAAGCAAGTCCACCGCCAGAAAGCACTCTAGCCAAGTCGCCCACCGTTGAAACCCGCAAAAGATCTTCAAAATTAACGCTTATGCCCAGGGCCTTTTCCACATCCTGAACAATCAGCGGAAAACGGCTGGAACGCAGGGCCAGGTCGTAGCGCAGGTCCATCTCTGGGCGCAAATCCTCAACAGGTCTGCCGCTGGCCTGAGCCAAAATTTGCAGCACCGCTGCCAGGCTGTCTGCATACGATGCAGCCGCCGCAGCCGCAGCAGCAGCTTCTGGTTCCGACAGAGGGACGACATCCGCCACCGGCTGACTTATTTCAATCGTTTCTGCAACTGCATCACTCTGGGGCGCAACGGGGCGCAGGCCGCAGTGGGGTGCGGGCTTGGCCGCCAGCAGGCGCGCATCGCCGCCCGCTGCCCGGGCGCGTGCCTCCACGCCCTCACGCGAGAGGTAGCCAAGCGAGTACAGGCGGGCGCAGGCCTGACGCAGCCCTTCAACCTCGCGGCCTTTGCGGCCAACCGAAAAACACATGGCCTGTGGCTCGTTGGCGGTCACCAGACTGCACAACGTATCTTGCGGCCCAAGCTCCAGAAACGTGCGTATACCTTCGCGGTTCCACATGGCATGCACACATTCGGTCCAGCGCACAGAGTTTTCGTCCAGATCGGCAATGTGCGTGCAGGTGGACGCGGGGTCACCGGGGTAAAACTGCGCGTTGATGCAGCTCATCAAGGGCCGCGTGGGCGCATGCATATCAAGGGCGCTCAGACGGCGCAGCGAAATATCGCGCAGCACGCGCATGCTGGGGTGGTGAAAGGCCAGGCTCACGTTGAGCACAATGGCCGGGATACGCCGCTTGCGCAGGCTCTTGCGGGCTTCTTGCAGCACCTCGCGCGGACCGCTCAAAATAAACTGATTGGGCGTATTGAAGTTGGAAACGTAGAGGGCGGGCCAAGTGGCGCAGGCCTCGTTGATGGTATTCATATCGGCGTGCACGGCCATCATGCCCGTCTCGCGGGTGGCGCTTGCTTCCATTTCGCCCATATGCACGGCGCGGGTGTCAATGATATACCAGGCCACTTCGGGCTCAATAATACCAGAGAGGCACAGGCCGATCATTTCACCAAGGCTATGACCACAAAAAAGTGCAGGATTGAGCCCCAGAGATGCAAGCACACTCCACTGGGCGTACTCAAGCATGAATACATAGGGGGACTGCCAGCGCGTGGGGCTGATCTTCTCCACGTCTGTTTCATCCATGAGACCCAGGATGTCCCAGTCGGCCACGGCGGCAAGGCGGTCCATGGCTGTGCGGGCAGCGGGAAAATTATCGTACAGCTCGCGGCCCATGCCCGGCCATACAGCGCCAAGACCACCGCACATGACTGCCAACGGCGGCACGCCTCCATCCCGCACAGGCGCAATCCACAGGCCGCGATCTTCCAGTCGGGCAAGATCGTTGCTGTCGGGATTGGCTGGCAGGGCAAGCAGTTCTTGCCGCCATGCGGGGCTTACTGCACCAATGCGCCACTGCTGGCCCGCCTGGTGCAAATTGGCGTAGCGCACGCCATCAAGAGCAATTTCGTCTTGATGCATGCCTTGTGCTGGATTTTTTGAGTCCTGACGCATATTTTCGTGCCTGTAAAGGGCCAAAGCCCGGCAACCCGAAAGCATCGGGGCAGGGCAAAAGGGGCATTGCAGCCATTTGGGTAACGGATTATGTTAGTAGATATCTGACGGCTTGTCCAGCCAGCACCCACCACACACACTGCATATTACCATGCCCCGGCAAGGCCAATTGCCCGCAAAGCAAGAGCTGACGCCGCCGCAATCGTTGCTTGCCATAGCTTCTTGCTTTGGCTATATTGATTCCTTACAATGTTGCGCCTGCCGTTTGCAGCCCCCATTCGGCTTCACCGGTTAGGCTATTTTGGACAAATTTACGAGGATGAGGCATGAAGAACAACCATTCCTGTCAGGCTGGCCAAGAGGCGGCGCAAACTCCCGCCGCCGCCGAAAGCAGCGCTTCCGGATTCAACCGCACGCGTTCCAAGCTCGCCTTTGATCGGCTTGTGGAAATGGGAGCCAAGATGGGGATGGAAAATCCTCTGTTTCTCTGCCACGAACGTGCGGCCAAGGCCACCACGATCATTTCTGGCAAAGAATATCTCAACTTTTCCACATACGATTATCTGGATATAAACGGGCATCCCGAAATTACCGCTGCCGTTGCCGAAGCCGCCGCCATTTATGGCACGTCGGCTGGTGCCAGCCGCCTTGTGGGCGGCGAGCGCCCGCCGCACCGCGAGCTTGAACAGGCTTTTGCCAAGCTGTATGGCGTGGAAGACAGCATCGCCTATGTGAGCGGGCACGCCACCAACGTGTCTACCCTGGGCTTTCTTTTTGGCCACCGCGACGCCATCTTTCACGATGGCCTGGCCCACAATTCGCTTGTTCAGGGCGCGCGCCTTTCCAGCGCCACCCGTTATTCATACGCCCACAACGATTGTGATGCCCTTGAAGAACTGCTCAAGGCCAAGCGCGGCGAGCACAAGCGCGCCGTGATCGTTACCGAAGGCCTGTTCAGCATGGACGGCAACATTCCCGACCTGCCGCGCATTATTGAACTCAAAAAGCGCTACGACTGCATGCTGCTGGTGGACGAAGCACACTCGCTGGGCGTGTTGGGTGCTACCGGGCGCGGCGCACACGAACATTTCAATATCGACCCCACCGAAGTGGACATGTGGATGAGCACCCTCTCCAAGTCCATGTGCGGTTGCGGTGGCTTTATTGCTGGCCGCCACGAACTCATCGAGTTCCTCAAGTACGGTTCGCCGGGCTTTGTGTTCAGCGTGGGCATGCCCCCCATCATTGCCGTGGCCTGCCAAAAGGCCCTTGAAATCATGCTGCGCGAACCCGAACGGGTGCACAAGCTGCAAAGAATTTCCAAGTTCTTTATTGAATATGCTGCCAGCATCGGCCTTGATACGGGCGCGGCCCAGGGCTATGCGGTGGTTCCTGTCATGGTGGGCGACCCCATGGTTGCGGGCTTTTTGTCCAACGCGCTGTTCAAGCGCGGCATCTATGTGATGCCCATTACCTTCCCGGCTGTTAAGGAAGGCACAGACCGCCTGCGCTTCTTCCTTTCTGCCGCCCACGATGAAAACCATATCCGCCAGGCGCTGGACGCCGTGAAGGAAGAAATTCCCAAGGCTTGGGCCATTGTGGATGACTACAAACGCGAGCACGCCAACGACGGCGGCGAAGCCTAAATCCATTACGACCCGTTGGGGTTGAACTGATGCCAGAGCGGGCGGTTATGCGCCCGCTTTGTCGCCCAGCCGGGCGGCGATATACGGCCTGTTCGCATGTATGGGTAGGCGTTATTATCGTCTGCCAAGCCGGGCCGTTGGGCCCGGCTCTTGTTTGCACCGGAGAAAACCATGACGCATATTACAGGCGCAGATGCAGATAATGAAGCATCAAAGCCGATGCCTGAAGATCTGCCGCTAATTGCATACGTTCTGCTTTGGTTTCCCCTTTCTTCTGAAACCTTCATTTTTCGCGAGGTCGTGCAACTCATGGCGCGCGGCCTGCCCATACGCGCCTACACCATGTACGGCAAAAGCCTGAGCGGTTGCAGCGAAGAAATGCGCAACTTCTCCGGGCCCGTCGAACGCATGGGCGTGGGTGGCACCCTGCGGATAATCAAGGCTTTTGTGCGGGCGCTTTCGGGCAATCCGCTCAAGGTCTGGAACCTCATGCGCAAGGGATTTTTTCACCGCATGCGCAATATGGAATCGCTGGGCGAAAACCTGTGGTGCTTCATGGCAGGTTTTCTGCTTGCCGAACTGTGCGTGCGCGACGGCGTAAAACTTATCCATTCGCCCTGGGCCAACGGCCCTGCCACGGCGGCCTGGGTAGCCTCGCGCCTCACGGGTATTCCTTTTGCTTTTACGGGCCGGGCTGGCGACATCTATCCCCAAGACGGTCAGCTGCGCGAAAAATCAGCCGACGCGCTTTTTATCCGCACCAACAACCACGCCAATGTAAACTGGCTGCGCAGCTTCTGTCCCGAGGGGCAGGAAGACAAGGTGCACGCCATTTACAACAGCCTTACATTTACCCCCAAGGGCCAGTGCGCGGTCAGCATGCGCCCACCGTACCGGCTGCTTGCCGTGGGCCGCTTTGCACGCACCAAGGGGTTTCCTGATCTGCTCACGGCCATGGCCCGTCTCAAGCGCGAGAATATTCCCGTAAACCTTACCCTTGTGGGCGATGGCCGCTGGCGGCTCAAGCTCAAGGGCATGCGCGACCGCATGGGCCTACAGAATATCGTGCACATGCCTGGTTTTATTCCGCACGACCAAATCTGCGGCTACATGCTCGACCACGACATGCTCATCATGCCCAGTGTTGTGCATTCCAACGGCGACCGAGACGGCATACCCAACGTGATCATGGAAGCGCTTTCGCACCGCATGCCTGTTATAGCCACCGATGTGTGCGGCATTTCAGAGGTTATCATCAACGGCGAAACAGGCCTGCTCACGCCACAGCGCGATCCCCGTGCCCTAGCTGACGCGGTACGCCACATGGTCGAAGACCGCGAACACGCCAGCCGCATGGCCGAAGCGGGACGCGCCCGCGTGGAAAAAATGTTTGACCGCGAAAACAACATATCTGCCCTGCTGCGCCTGTATGTGGATGAAAGCCGCCAGTACTGGCGCACCACCGGCGGCAAGGGCAGCAGCCACGCTGCCGAAAGCAGCGTTCACGCCCCTCTGGGTTCGGGAGCAGCAGGTCACGCATGAGCGAAAAGCAGCCGCTCTACCTGGTTGTAAGCCTGGATGTTGAAGAGGAGGGACTCTTTGGCGGCTACTACGCCCGCCGGGGATTTACCACCCGCAACACCTCTGGGCTCAAAGACCTGGCATCCTTTTGCGGCATGGGCATTCGCCCTACCTTGTTTTGCGCCCACAGTGTACTGTCCGACCCAACATCCTGCGAAACCCTGACATGGCTGCGCGATGCGCACCACGCCGAAATCGGGGCACATCTGCACCACTGGAACACCCCGCCGCTGACTCTTGACGGCACTGACCATACCCTGCCAGACACAGCGGCCCGGGTTCCTGCTGCCGAAGTTTCCGATGCGCTTTTTTTCGCCAAGCTGGCCGCGCTTATGGAAGAGGGCAAGGCCTTGCAAGGCCCGCCCATGACTTCCTTCCGCATGGGCAGATGGGATCTGCACCGTAATCACTGGCCCCTGCTTGCTGCTGCGGGCATTCTTTGCGATGCCTCGGTGCGGCCCCTGCACTGCGCAAGCTCAGCCGGGCTTGGGCCAGACCACTTTGACGCCCCCGCCAATCCCTACTGGGTAAACGCGGGGCAGAATCCTATTTTTGAAGTTCCGCTTACGGTCACGCCGCTTTTGCCGCAGCTACCAAATCTCCTGCGGGCCCTGCCCGCTGCCCTTGCCGCCAGTGCCCGTGCAAGCCTCAAAACATGGGGCGCGTTGGCGCTGCTGCCCGTGTACCATCCGCTGTGGGCCATGTGCGCCATCACAAAGCTCTATGCGGCACGCGGCGGACGCGTGCTTTCCCTGACCTGGCATTCGTCCGAGATGATGCCCGGCTGCACCCCTCATCTGCCCGACCCCGCATCGGTAAAGAAATTTACCAGCAAAGTTGGCGACTGGCTCAACTGGCTGCACCGCAACTACAGCGTGCGTAGCCTGACCATGGACGAGCTGCGCCGCGAAATGGGCCCAACGGCCCCCTTGCTTACGGGCAGCGGCGATTGGACATACGGAGCAGCAAGCCCGTAAAATAGCAGTTTTTGTAATCAAAAATAACAGTTATTGACCATATCGAACAGAGATGCGGAACAGGGCCAATACCCAGCAACCCGCTGAGAATACCTGCCGCACTTGGAGAAAACCATGCCGGAAACCAGCACCCAGGCCTCCCGCCCCGCATTCAAGACGGGCCTACCGCATGTGGCCTATGTTCTGCTGTGGTATCCCTTGTTCACACAGCCCTTTATTTTCCGTGAAGTAGAAGGCCTCAAAGGTTTGCTGCCGCTTTCAGTATACAGCCTGTACGGCCCCAACCTGCGCCACTGCTCCAACGAAATGCGGGCAGTGGCGGGCGAAACACATACCTACGGCATGCGTTCGCTGGGCCATGTGCTTGGCGAAAGCCTTCGTCAGGCCCTGCTGCACCCGCTGCGCACCGGGCGACTTTTCCGCAAGGCCATTTTTCGTCACTGGCGCAGCTGGGAAACCCTGGGAGAAAACCTGTGGGCCTTTTGCGCGGGCATGTATCTGGGCCGCCTGTTTAAAGATTCTGGCATTGACATGATCTATGCTCCCTGGCCGCGTGGCACGGCCACTGCCGCTTGGGTTGCCTCGCAGATCGCTGGCGTGCCCTTTGCCACGGCCGCACGCGGCGACAACCTTGAACCAGCCGACCCTGATCTTGGCGACAAGCTCACCGCTGCATTCTTTGTGCGTGCCAACAACGAGGCCGACAAAAAACGTATTGAGGTTTTTGACAAAGGTCAGGCGCAGGGCAAGGTAGAGCTTATCTACAACAGCCTTACCCTGCCCCCGCTGCCTGCAACGGGCGAACCCGCTCTGGCTCCGGGCCAGGATCACGAGCAGGCTTCCATGGATCGGCCCGTGCGCCTGCTGGCCCTTGGCCGGTTTGACGTTACCAAGGGTTTTGACGTGCTGATCAAGGCCTGCGGTATTCTGCGCGACAAGGGGCTTGATTTCAGGCTTACGCTTGCGGGCGGCGGCGGCGCAGTGATGGGTCTTGGCCGCATGGAAGCGGAAATTTTGCGGCTGCGCGAAAGCTTGCAGCTTGAAGACCGCGTGCTGCTGCCGGGCATCATCTCGCACAATGAATTGCCGCGCATACTGGCCGATCACGACATTTTCGCCGCGCCCTGTGTGGTGCACGAATCTGGCCGCCGCGATGGTATCCCCAACACGGTCATCGAGGCCCTGGCTTACGGCCTGCCCGTGGTAAGCACCACGGTCAACGCCCTGCCAGAAGTGGTAATCGACGGCAAAACCGGCCTGGCCGTAGCCCCCAACAATCCGGAAGCCCTGGCCGAAGCCCTGCTGATCCTTGCAAACAACGCCCCCCTGGCCCAGACCTTGGCGCGCAACGGCAAGCAGCTTGCTGCCGACATGTTTGACCCCACCCGCAACAACAAGCGGCTGGCAGATATTTTCATCAAACATTATACGATCTGGAAGCAAAGATGTGCGGCATAGCAGGCATTTGTCAGATAGATGCCACCCCCCTCACGCCTGAGGCGGGGCAGTGGGTCAAGGCCATGACCGACCGCATGGCCCATCGCGGCCCTGATGGCGAGGGCCAGTGGAGCCACGGGCCCGTATGCCTCGGACACAGGCGGCTTTCCATCATTGACCTTTCTGGCGGCGGCCAGCCCATGCACAGCGCCGATGGACAGCTGACCGTCACCTTCAACGGCGAAATATACAACTATGCCGAGCTCAAAGAGCAGCTCACCGCCCTCGGTGGCCGCTTTCAGACCAGCTCTGATACTGAGGTGATTCTTGAGGGCTACCGCATCTGGGGCCCAGACTGCCTTGCGCGCTTTGACGGCATGTTTGCCTTTGCCCTGTGGGACAACCAGCAGCGCCGCCTTTTCTGCGCACGTGACCGCTTTGGCAAAAAGCCCTTTTTCTACACCGTACAGCACGGCAGGCTCTATTTTGCCTCTGAGCTCACGGGCATCGAGCAGCTCAAGCACCTGAGCCTGAGCACCGACCCGCAGGCCATCATGCGCTATCTGGCCTATGAATATGTGCCCACGCCCAACAGCATGTACACCGAGGTGCAGAGCCTGCCTCCCGCGCATATGCTGCTGGTGCAGGAAGGCAGTGTGCGCATTGCCAGATACTGGGACATGCCCCTGCCTGACGAATCTGACCGCCGCAGCGACGAAGAACTGTGCGAAGAACTGCGCAATCTGCTGGCCCGAGGCGTGCGCCGCCGCATGGTCAGCGATGTGCCGCTGGGCGTCTTTCTTTCCGGCGGCATTGATTCCTCCATCGTGGCAGGGCTTATGGCGCGTCAGTCGTCCACGCCCATCAAAACTTTTTCCATCGGCTTTACCGAGGCCAGCTACGACGAATCGCGCTATGCCCGCATAGTGGCCAAGGCCTTTGCCACAGACCACCACGAGCGTGTGCTCTCTGCCGAAGAATGCGCCGACAAGCTGCCCGGCATCATCAGCCGCATGGACGTGCCCATGGCCGATGCCTCTGTGGCCCCCACATGGCTGCTCTCTGGCGTTACCCGCGAAAAGGTCACTGTGGCTCTGGGCGGCGATGGCGCGGACGAACTGTGGGCAGGCTATGAGCATTACATCGGCTTTAAGGTTGCCCAGTGGTACAACGCCGCCCCGGCGGCCCTGCGCAAAAACATCATAGAGCCGCTGGCAGGCATGCTGCCCTCCTCTGCCGGGTACATCAATCCGCGTCTGGCCGTTGCCACCTTTTTGCGGGCTGCCCACGCTCCGGCATGGCAACGCGTGCAAACCATGCTCACGGCCTTCACGCCTGAGATGCAGGAATCTGTGCTTGATGCAGGCTTTAAGGCCCAGCAGCCCGGCTTTCTTGCCCCCGATGTGCTCTTTGCCCCCACGCGCGAGCAGTACGAGCACTGGCAGCCCATGCATGCGGCCTCGCCTCTGGCGCGGGCCTTTCATGTCTACGCCCGCCAGTTCATGCTCGACGACATATTGGTCAAGGTAGACCGCTGCTCCATGCTGCACAGCCTTGAGGTGCGCGCGCCCTTCCTTGACAAGGACGTGGCGGAATTTGCCGCCCGCCTGCCCATCAGCAAAAAGCTGCACGGCTTCAAGCGCAAGTGGCTGCTCAAAAAGGCTTTTGCCGAGCTGCTGCCCGATGAAATTCTGTACCGCAACAAGCGCGGCTTCCAGATACCAGTGGCCCAGTGGCTGCGCGGCCGCATGCGCCCGCTTATGGAAGACCTGCTGAGCGAAAACGCCCTGAAGGCACAGGGCATCTTCAACTATCAGGCCGTGCGCGCCCTGATGGACGAGCACATCTCTGGCCGGGCCGACCTGCGCAAGCCCTTGTGGACCCTGCTTGTGTTTCAGCTTTGGTGGCGTGCGCGCCATCCCTGATGCATGGCTTCTTGCCACCACGGCCAGAGTGCTTATAATGTAAGAAGCATGCGGTAATAACCGCTGCAAAATATTGCTTGAGAGGAAAACGCATGACCAGCCAGATCAAGACTGTTTTTCTGCTTGCCCTGCTTTCCGCCATCATAATCATGCTCGGCGGCCTGATGGGTGGCCGTACCGGTGTGGTGCTGGCCTTTGGCCTCGCCCTGATCATGAACGTGGGCAGCTACTGGTATTCTGACAAAATCGTGCTCTCCATGTACAAAGCGCGCGAGCTCGCGCCCGAAGAAGCCCCCTACCTGCACAAAATTGTTGAAGAACTTGCCCACAACGCGGGCATTCCCAAGCCCCGCGTGTGCGTTGTGCCAGAGGAAGCCCCCAACGCTTTTGCCACAGGCCGCAACCCCGAAAATGCCGTGGTTGCTGTTACCGAGGGCATTATGCGCCTGCTTTCGCCCGAAGAACTGCGCGGCGTTGTGGCCCACGAGATCGGCCACATCGTCAACCGCGACATTCTCATTCAGACCATTGCGGGCGTCATGGGCTCGGCCATTGTGACCCTTGCCAATATTTTTCAGTTTACGGCCATTTTTGGCGGCGGCAACCGCGATGAAGAAGGCGGCGGGCTCAACCCCATTGCCGCTATTGCCATGGCACTGCTGGCCCCCATGGCCGCTGGTCTTATTCAGATGGCCATATCGCGCTCGCGCGAATATCTGGCAGACGACACCGGCGCAGAGCTGTGCGGCCAGCCCCTGGCCCTTGCCGGAGCGCTGAACAAGCTGGGCATGGCCAGCGGTCAGATACCCATGCAAGAAGGCAACCCCAGTACGGAACAGATGTTCATTGTTACCCCCATGTTCGCCCACGGCGGCATGGCAAGCCTCTTCAGCACCCATCCGCCCCTGGAAGAGCGCATTCAACGTCTGCGCGAAATGGCTGCTTCCCGGCGCTGAAACCACAGCACATGAGGTCGATAATGTACGCACGCCTTGTTTGCATTGCCCTGCTGGGCCTTGCGCTGGTTGCCTGTACCAAGGCCCAGCCCGCCCAGAATGCCGCACCCGCCCCGGTTGATCCCTGCCCCCTTGTGTACACCTATGCCCCTGGCAACTACATTGTAGATATTGCCAGCGGTGCGGAAGTGCTACTCGACCCCGGCGTGCAGGAATTTGAGCTGTTCTGCACCCCGGCAGAGGCACGGGCAGCCGTAAACGAAGCCCTGCGACAGGGCATACTGAATGAAGGCGACTGGCGTATTTATCGCGTAGAAGGCAGCATGGAAGAAATTGGCCAGCGACAGAGCAATAACCAGCACACCCTTGCGCGCATGACCCAGATTGTGGACTGGGTAGCCGAAAATCCCTAACCCCACCTTCCGAATCAAAACAAAAATCCCGGTGCATCGCAACGCCGGGATTTTTTTTATTGTTCAAGGATATTAGCCCTTGCGGAACACCATGGTCATCATATTGCCCCAAAAAGGCGGCGAGAACTCAGCAGGCTCCTGCCCCTTGTTTTTGGCTTCAACAGCCCTGCTGACAGCCTGAATGTCCCTTTCGGGGTTGGCGTAGGGAGTTTCTTCATAAAAAAAGGTCTGCCCAACTGTGTCGCAGCCCAATGCCGCAAATTCGCCTGCCAGCGATTGCGGCGTGTAGCCCACACAGTCACAGGGGGTCAGACTGAACCGAAACTTTTTGCGAAACACCCGATGGCAAAAAGATTCCATATTGGGTTGCGCTGTCACATACACCAGACCGCCGGGTGCGAGCAGCGAGGCAGCCTTGCTAAAAAAATCTCGCGGCGCATGCACATACTGCAATACACCGCGAAAGATGATCAGGTCGAAACCGGGAGTTATGTCCAGATCAGGAAAATACCCTTCCTGCACAGGATACTTTTGCGCAGCCCTCAGCGCCGCTTCATGGCCAAATTCCACGCCGTGACACACGTGCCCTGCGGCAGCAAACATATCCAGAAACAGGCCGTCTGCGCAGCCCACGTCAAGCACCTTGGCCTTGGCCTTTAGAAATTGGGCAATGTACTCGTAATCCACCACATACATGCGCTGCCGCAGGGCGCATTCCTCTTCAACAGCGCTGTGTTCGCGGTTCTGATAGTCCTGCCAGTATGCAGACAGCCCAGCCTGATTGAGTCGATGATCGCAATAGTATGTGCCGCAAGCACACTTTTGGGCCACTACACCTTCGCCTGCCGCGTAGGCCGTCTGGCTTTCCTGCCCGCCACAGACCGGGCATGCGTTAACTTTTTCCAGATAACACTGAGCAAAAAAATCTCCTTCCATAAAATCCTCCGCTCTCAAAGCCTAAAACGCGTTTTCCGATAAGTCCAGCAAAGCGGGGCTTTCGCAATAAATACTTTATGCACTGGATGTTGCGATACACAAGGGCCTGAGAACATCGGCTTCAATGGTCCAAAAACAGCAAAAGCCCGCGCCGTAGGGATACATCCTTGACGGTGCGGGCCTGTAGCAGTCATAGCTGCAATTTGCAGCAAAAGCGCCTATGAACGGTAGTCGGAATTAAGGCTCACGTATTCGTGCCCAAGGTCGGAAGCCTGAAAGTTGTAACAACCCGCGCCGCCGCCCAAATCAATCTCCACCTGCACGTCCTTGGCCTTGAGCAGTTCGGCCAAGGCGTCTTCCTGCACTTCGTTCACGGGGCATCCCTTGCGGAAACGCTCGATGCCGCAGAGCTTCATGCTCACCTTGGTGGGGTCAAACCTTGCCCCGCTGTAGCCCACGGCTGTAACAATGCGCCCCCAGTTGGCATCGCCGCCGTAGATGGCAGTTTTGACCAGCTGCGAATGCCCCACGCTACGGGCTACGGTACGGGCGTCGTCGTCGCTGGCAGCGCCGGTTACGGTGATATGAATGACCTTGCTGGCCCCCTCGCCGTCCATGACCAGCATGTGCGACACAGTGCCGAGGATATCGGTCAGAGCTTCTTCCAGGAGGGCCAGATCGGCAGCACTTTGGGCCACCACGCCAGATGCGCCGTTGGCAAGACCCAGGATTGTGTCGTTGGTGGAGGTATCGCCGTCAACGCTCACGCGGTTGAAGGTCTTTTCGACAGCGCGGCTAAACATGGCCTGCCACGGTTCGCGCTCCACCTTGGCATCGGTGAGGGCCACACAAAGCATGGTGGCCATGTTGGGGCAGATCATGCCCGCGCCCTTGGCCATGACCGTAAGGCGCACAGTGCCACCCGCAAGAGTCACCTCGCGCATGGAAAATTTGGGAAAGGCATCGGTGGTCATGAAGGCCCGCGTAAAGCCCTCGGCATCACGCTTACCGATATTCTTGACCAGCGAGGGCACAGCTTCAAGCCACAGATCCATCTTGAGGTGTGCGCCCACAACTCCCGTGGAAAGGGGCAAAATCTCATCAGATTCAAGGCCGGTAAGACCCGCAATCATGGCCTGAGTGGCGCGGCAGTTGGCAAGACCCTCGTCGCCGGTGCAGGCATTGGCCTGACCAGAGTTGGCCAGAACGGCGCGTGCCGTGCCACGGGTAGCCAGAATTTCCTGGCACACCAGCACGGGTGCGGCTTTAAACAGGTTTTGGGTAAACATACCCGCCAGTACTGCGGTTCTATCTGAAACTATAATGCCAAGGTCGTCGCGGCCAGCCTTTTTAAAACAAGCCGCCGCTGCACCGGCCCTGAAACCCTTTGGCAGATCGTCCTGCATCATCTACTCCATTATATCGTTGACTGTGCCGCTCGTGCCCCGGCGATTCCAGAGCCAGCGCGATATGACCAATACCAGTTCCGTGGGGTATATCTACTTTGAAAAAGTTACCGTGCTCCTGTGCAGAATGCACTTTTACCGCGCGGTCAACAACCGCAAATTTTCCCCCACAATGCAAAGCGGGGGAGGAAACTGTAACGCTTCCTCCCCCGCCGTATATAACCTTGCGCGGCTACGCCGCACAACTCAGACTATGTGCGGCTCTTCTGAATTTCTTCAGCAATGGCAGCGGGCACGCGTTCGTAGTGGTCGAACTGCATGGTGAAGGTGGCACGGCCCTGGGTACGCGAACGCAGGTCGGTGGCGTAGCCAAACATGGCGGAAAGCGGAACCTGAGCGCGAACGCTCTGGGCGCCGCCAGCGCGGGCTTCCATGCTCTGCACGCGGCCACGGCGGCCATTGAGGTCGCCCATGACATCGCCAAGGTATTCTTCAGGGGTAACCACTTCCACGTCCATGATAGGTTCGAGCAGCACAGGGGTAGCCTTGCGCATGCCGTCCTTGATGGCCATGGAACCGGCCACATAGAAGGCCTGTTCGGAAGAGTCAACTTCGTGGTACGAACCGAAGATCAGCTTGACCTTCACGTCAACCACGGGGAAGCCGGCCAGCACGCCAGCCTTCAGGGCATCATTGATACCCTTGTCAACAGCGGGGATGTATTCCTTGGGAATGACGCCACCGGTGATGCCGTTGATGAACTCGTAGCCGTTACCGGGGTTGGGTTCAATCTCGATAACAACGTGACCGTACTGACCGCGACCACCAGACTGCTTGGCGTACTTGAGGTCCGACTTGGCAGGCTTGGAGATGGTTTCGCGGTAGGCAACCTGGGGCTTGCCCACGTTGGCGTTGACGCCAAATTCGCGGGTAAGGCGGTCAACGATGATTTCCAGGTGCAGTTCGCCCATACCGGCGATCAGGGTCTGGTTGGTTTCATCGTCGCCCTTCACGCGGAACGAGGGGTCTTCCTTGGCCAGCTTGTTCAGAGCGGCAGAAAGAGCGTCGCGGTCAGCCTTGGTCTTGGGCTCAATGGCCACTTCGATAACCGGATCAGGAATGTTCAACGATTCCAGGATCACTTCGCGCTTTTCGTCGCACAGGGTGTCGCCGGTAGAGGCGTTCTTGAGGCCCACGAGAGCAACGATGTCGCCAGCGCCAGCCCATTTCACGTCTTCACGCTTGTTGGCGTGCATCTTAAGGATGCGGCCGATGCGTTCGCGCTTGCCGGTGTTGGCGTTGTACACGGTCATGCCGGATTCGAGGAAGCCGGAGTAAATACGGAAGAACGAAAGGTGACCGATGAATGGGTCGGAGAAGAGCTTGAACACCAGACCGGCAAGGGGTTCCTTGTCGTCGCAGTGGCATTCAACAACTTCTTCCTTGCCAGCAATGTGGCCGGGCATGGGCGGGATGTCCACAGGAGAAGGCAGATAGTCCACCACGGCGTCAAGCAGGGGCTGCACGCCCATGTTGCGGAAGGCAGAACCCAGCAGCACCGGCACGATGTTGCGGCCAATGGTGGCTTTGCGGATGCAGGAAATGATTTCTTCCTCGGTCAGCGTTTCGCCGCCAAGGTACTTTTCGAGCAGCACTTCGTCTTCTTCTGCCACGGCTTCAAGCATTTCGTGATGCTTTTCGTCGTACAGATCCTTCATGTCGGCGGGCACGTCTTCAATGGTGAATTCCGCACCCTTGGAGGATTTGTCAAAACGGATGGCCTTGCCAAGCACCAGGTCTACCACGCCTTCAAACTTGTCTTCGCTGCCGATGGGCAACTGCAAGGGCACGGGTTTGGCGCCCAGACGGTCGCGGATCATGTCCACGCAGCGGAAGAAGTTGGCACCGATACGGTCCATCTTGTTCACAAAGCAGATACGCGGAACATTGTAACGGTCAGCCTGACGCCACACGGTTTCAGACTGGGGTTCAACACCGGCAACGGCGTCGAACACGCACACAGCACCGTCGAGCACGCGCAGCGAGCGTTCAACTTCAATGGTGAAGTCAACGTGGCCGGGGGTGTCGATGATGTTGACGCGGTAGTCTTTCCAGAAGCAGGTGGTTGCAGCGGAGGTAATGGTGATGCCGCGTTCCTGCTCCTGCTCCATCCAGTCCATGGTGGAGGCGCCGTCGTGCGTTTCGCCGATCTTGTGGTTAACGCCGGTATAAAAAAGAATACGTTCGGTGGTGGTGGTCTTGCCTGCGTCAATATGGGCCATAATGCCGATATTGCGCTGTTTGTTTACAGCAACGGTGCGGGACACGGTGTTTCCTCCATACTGCGGATGCGGTGTGGTGCAAAGCCGACGCCGCTTCCTTGCGGACGCGGCGTCGGGCTGAATTCAGATAAAAAACGGAAGGCCCTCTTACCAGCGGTAGTGAGCGAAAGCCTTGTTTGCGTCGGCCATGCGGTGCGTGTCTTCACGCTTTTTCACCGCGCCGCCGCGACCGTTGAAAGCATCCAGCAGTTCGGCGGAAAGTTTGGCAGTCATGCCCTTTTCACCGCGCGAACGCGCATAGTTGATAAGCCAACGAATCGACAGGGAAACCTGACGTTCGGGGCGCACTTCCATGGGCACCTGGTAGGTGGCGCCGCCCACGCGGCGGGCCTTAACTTCCATGTGGGGCTTTACGTTGTCCAGGGCCTTTTCAAAGGCGCGCATGGGTTCTTCGCCCGTCTTTTCAGCCAGGGTTTCAAGGGAGCTGTAGAAAATCTTTTCGGCTGCACCCTTCTTGCCGTCGAACATAAGCCTGTTCACAAACTTGGTGACAAGGCGGCTGGAGTACAACGGATCGGGCAGCACTTCCCTCTTCGGGATAGGACCTTTACGGGGCATGGGGTTTCTCCTTCATGCTTTTTTGGCGGCGGCACCAAACCCCGCGGCGACCGGCGCTTCCAAAGAAGCAGCCAGGCGGGCCGCATGGCACACGCCGAATGAAAAAAACTACTTGGGACGCTTGGCGCCGTACTTGGAACGGCTCTTGCGACGGTCGGCCACGCCGGACGTATCAAGAGTACCGCGCACGATATGGTAACGGACACCGGGTAAGTCTTTTACACGACCACCGCGGATGATCACCACGGAGTGTTCCTGCAAGTTGTGACCTTCGCCGGGGATGTAGGCCGTAACTTCGATACCGTTGGTCAGGCGCACACGGGCGACCTTACGCAGAGCCGAGTTAGGCTTTTTCGGGGTGGTGGTGTACACGCGCGTGCAAACGCCACGGCGCTGCGGGCAAGCCTGCAGGGCGGGGGTCTTCTTACGCTTCACCACGGCCTTCCGCTCGATGCGGATAAGCTGGTTAATCGTGGGCATTATTTCCCTCCATATGGGATATTACGCTCAAAAAATGAGCTTTTAGAACAACAAGGCATAGCTTTTCTGCCAGGGCCTGTCAATAGGCAGCCCCGGCAAAGAACGCGAACAAAAATTTTCTTTCTACACCAAACCCTGACAAAAAAACAAGCCGTTAGCGCGCGGCGCTTGGCCGCAACCCCGATTTAATGCGGCATGGAGCCAGAAAAAAAATTTATTACAAGCACGCCCAACACTATCAGCCCAAGGCCAAGGCAGGCGGCAAGGTCGAGCTTTTGCCCAAAAAACAGCAGGCCCATGAGCGAAACAAGCACAATGCCAATGCCGCTCCAGATGCCATACGATATGCCCATGGGCACAATATCAAGCACCTTTGAAAGCAGAAAAAACGAAATGCCGTAGCCAAGCAGTGAGGCAACGGTGGGCAACAGGCGGCTCATGCCGTCCGACTGTTTGAGTAAGGCCGTGGCCGCAACCTCTACCACAATGGCAGCGCCCAGTTGCAGATAGGCCGTAACGGCAGCAGTCATACAAACCTCTTTATTGTGCGGGGCAGAGCCGCCGCAGCAAGCAAGGCGCGGACGACAGGCAACTGCCCGCCGTCCGCGCCGCGTATTCAGACCGGAAACCCGTGTGGATTCAGCCGGTTATTCTTCCGTCAAGGCCTCGGCAAAGCGGGCGCGCAGGGCCTGCATTTTTTCCTTGGCGTCCAGCAGCTTGTCGGCGCGTTCGCGTTCGCGGGCAACCACATCTGCCGGGGCGCGGCTCACAAAGCTTTCGTTGCTCAGCTTCATGTTCACGCCTATCACGTCTTTTTCAAGCTTGGCGATTTCCTTGTCCAGACGGGCCAGCTCGCCATTCAGGTCTACCGCGCCCTTGAGGGGCACAATAACCTGGCAGCCTTCCACCACCGCCGAGGCCGAAGCCTTGGGGGCGTGCACATCGGTGCCGATGGTGAGGTTTTCAAGCCGCGCAAGCGTTACCATGCACTGGCTGTTGGCCTCAAGCAGCTCGGCCTGGGCAGCGTCCACTGGGTGCAGCATAAGGCTGACCTTGTGGCTGGGGCTGATGCCAAGCTCGGCCTTGATGGTGCGCACGGCCACAATGATGCCCTGAATCAGCTCCATGCGGTCGGCTTCCGCCGGGCGGTAGCAGGCGGGGCGTGCGGCGGGGTACAGCTCGCGGGCGATGTCCGTGGCCTTGCCCCCTGCCGCCACGGGCAGGGCAGCCCATATTTCGGCGGTCACGAAGGGAATGATGGGGTGCAAAAGCACCAGCAGTTCACGCAGGGCCAGCCACAGCACATACTGGGCTTCGGCCTTGCGCTTGGGATCTTCAGACTGCATGTCGGGCTTGATGAGCTCAAGATACCAGTCGCAGAATTCGTTCCACAGGAATTTGTAGCCAAGCTGGGCCGCATCGTTGAAGCGGTAGTCGGCCAACGACTTTTCCATGTCCTGCTTGACCACTTCAAGCCGGTGCAGCAGCCACTGGTGGTGCAGACCGGGCACGGATTCCGGGGCCACGGGGGCCGGGGCTTCTTCCGGCAGGTTCATGAGGGCAAAGCGGGCCGCGTTCCAGAGCTTGTTGACAAAGTGGCGGTAGCCCTCAATGCGCTCTTCAGAAAGGCGGATATCGCGCCCCATAGCGGCAAAGGCCGTAAGGGTGAAGCGCAGCGAGTCGCAGCCGTATTTGTCGATCATGGCCAGCGGGTCAATGACATTACCCGTGGATTTGGACATCTTGCGGCCAGAGGCGTCGCGCACCAGGGCATGCAGGTACACGTCCTTGAACGGAACCTCGCCCATAAAGTGGATGCCCATCATCATCATGCGGGCCACCCAGAAGAACAGGATGTCAAAACCCGTCACCAGCACCGAGGTGGGGTACCAGCGGCGCAGATCCTTGGTGTCTTCGGGCCAGCCCATGGTCGAGAAGGGCCACAGGGCGGACGAAAACCAGGTATCCAGTACGTCTTCTTCCTGCTTGAGCGCACCGCCGCACTTGGGGCAGACGGCGGGGGCTTCTTCGGCCACCACCATTTCGCCGCAAGATTCGCAGTTCCAGGCCGGGATGCGGTGGCCCCACCATATCTGACGGCTGATGCACCAGTCGCGGATATTGTCGAGCCAGTGATAGTAGGTCTTGAGCCAGGTTTCGGGAAAAATCTTGGTCATGCCGGGCACGGCGTCGCGCGCGGCAGGGGCCATCTTGGTGGCGGCCACAAACCACTGGGTAGAAACGTGCGGTTCAACCACCGTATGGCAGCGGTAGCAGTGGCCCACGGCGTGGTCGAGCTCTTCAATGCCCTCAAGCTGCCCAGCAGCTTCGATGTCGGCCACAATGCGGTTGCGGCATTCATCCTTGGCAAGGCCCTGATACACCCCGGCCTCGGCGGTCATGACGCCGTTTTCGTCAATGGCCTTGAGGAAAACGAGGTCGTGCTTTTTGCCCAGCATCCAGTCGTTGTGGTCGTGGCAGGGCGTAACCTTGAGCGCGCCCGTGCCAAATTCGCGGTCAACGTAGGCATCGGCAATAATGGGAATCTCGCGCCCAAGTACGGGAACCACGGCCTTTTTGCCGATAAGGCCCGCGTAGCGCTCGTCTTCGGGATGCACGCAGATGGCGGTGTCGCCGGGGATGGTCTCGGGGCGCGTGGTGGCAATGGTGATATGCCCGCTGCCGTCGGCCAGCAGATAGCGCACCTTCCACAGCTTGCCACGGCTCTGTTCGTGTTCCACTTCGTCGTCGGCCAGAGCCGTGTGGCAACGCGAGCACCAGTTGATGATGTAGTCGCCCTTGTAGATCAGGCCATCATTGTAGAGGCGCACAAAAACCTTGCGCACTGCGGCAGAAAGGCCTTCGTCCATGGTAAAGCGCAGGCGCGTCCAGTCTACGGAATCGCCCAGGGCGCGAGCCTGATCAAGAATGCGGTGGCCGTATTCGTCGCGCCATTCCCACACCCGGTCAATAAAGGCCTCGCGGCCAAGATCCTTGCGGCTCTTACCTTCCTTGGCCAGGGCGCGTTCCACCACATTTTGGGTGGCAATGCCCGCATGGTCGGTGCCGGGAACCCACAGCACGTTCTTGCCCTTTTGGCGGGCATGACGGCAGAGCACGTCGATAAGGGTATGGTTGAGCGCGTGCCCTATGTGCAGCGCGCCCGTGACGTTGGGCGGTGGAATGACAATGGAATACGGCTCGCCGGGGGCGTCCGGATCGGGCGTAAAGGTTTTGTCATCTTCCCAGTGCTTGCGCCACCGGGCTTCAACGTCATGGGGCTCATAGCCCTTGGGTAGCGTATCCGCCATCTTGCTTTCTCCATAAAAGGCGGCGATAATGCGACACCATGTTTGCCGCACAGCCAATCTGCATATTATGGGATGCGTCCCACATCTGGGGCCTCATGGCCTGGCGCGCTGTTCGCGCACTGGGACTGCCCTGCCGCCTGGTTAAGGGACAAGAAATAGCCGAAGGCGCGTATTTAGGCAAGCCGGGGGGCGCAGGCCCCAATGGCGGCCAGCATCAAGGCGGCGCGGGCGTGTCGCTGCTGCTTGTGCCCGGCGGCAATGCCCGCCTCAAGGCCGCTGCCCTCACACCCTCTGGGCGCGAAGCCGTGCGCCAGTGGGTAGAGCGCGGCGGCAACTATCTGGGTTTTTGTGGCGGCGCGGGCCTGGCCCTCACCCACCCCAATCCCGATCACGGGCTCAATATCTGCCCCTGGGCGCGGGCTGCCTATCCGGAACGCCTGTACCACCTCATTTCTGGTCACGTGCGGGCGCACATTACCCCGGGGCACGAATTTTCGCCGCAACGGCTCGACCAGCCTGAAGGCTCGCCCAAGGCCGACAACATTTCCCCCGGCATGACATCTGCCTGCATTGGGGCTCGCCGCGCGGCCCTTCGTCAGCCAGAGGCAGAGGCCCAGCATTGCGCCTTTTTGCCATCCCTGCCCGTGTGGTGGCCGGGCCGCTTTGCCCCGCAAGAAGACGACCGCGTGACCGTGCTGGCCTCCTACGGATTTCCCGACAAGGATTTCTGGCTGGCAGACCTCACCCTGCAAAGCATTCCTTCCAAAGTATTTTCGCACTGGCGCGACCTGTACGGGGTCAACCTTTCGGCAGATTTTCTTGAAGGCCAGCCCATGGCTGTCACCGGGCAATACGGCAAGGGTCGCTATGTGCTGAGCTACTCGCACCTTGAAACACCGCACAGCCCCGATGCCAATGCATGGCTGGCCCAGCTGCTGCGCAGCATGACCGGCCTTGAGCCCAGCCGGGCAGATGTGCCCCTGTGGCAGCTGCGCTACCCCTGCGACGCGTGGCCCCAAGGCACGGGCGGCCCGCTGCTGGACGCCCTGCGCCACATGCGCGAGCTGCTTGATCTGGCCGTGGCCCACCACCTCTTTTTTGCCCGCACACACTGGCTGTGGGGCTGGCGCACGGGCCTGCCCGGGGCATCGTGCAACAACCTGCACGCGGCCCTGTGTACGGCGGCCAGCCTTGAGCCCTCGGCGGCGGCTCTGGCCTACTGGCAGCAAACCGCCCCGCGCTTTGCCAAGCTTGAAAGCCTGTTTGCCTCTGTGGCAGAAGATTATTTTCTGGCCTGCCGACTGGCCGAAACGCTCTCGCCCACCATGCCCGATGCGGTGGACAGGCGCGGCCTTGATCACCAGCGCGAATCGCTGTTTGGCCACCCCATGACGGGAGGCGGCATTCTGGCCGAGCTGCTGGGCATACTGGAAGAGCTTATCTACCTTTCACAGACAGCCACGCCCTGCGATCTGGCCTAAAACTTTTAGGACGACCAGTCGCCCGCCGCCCCATACCACTGGACGGCGACAGCGCATATGGGTATGAGGGCTTTTTTATCCACCTCAGCCACTCTGGCCCGTATGTACGCATTTGACCTTGGCTGCACTGCCTACCAACGCGCCTTTGGAATACAGCAACTGGCGCAGGCCTTTGTGCTGCGTGGCGGCGACGACATTCTGCTGCTGCTCGAGCACCCGCCCACCGTAACCTTGGGCAAAAACTCCGGGCAGGAGAACCTGCCCCCCAACCTCGCGGCCCTGTGGGGCTCTGCGGTTGATGTGGTGCACAGCACCCGTGGCGGCAACATTACCTGCCACTTTCCCGGTCAGTTGGTGGCCTATCCCATCATCAACCTGAAAAAGCGCACTGGCGGCGTCAGGGCCTATGTGCACGATGTGGAAGAAACCGCCATCCGCACCGTGCGTCAGTTTGGCATTGAAGCGGCCCGCAATCCGGGATTTCCCGGCGTGTGGGTGGGCAACAGCAAAATTGCCTCGCTGGGCATTGCTGTGCAGCGCCATGTTACCCTGCACGGGCTGGCCATGAATGTGGCCAGGGATCTCTCGCTGTTCAACTTCATCACTCCCTGCGGGCTGGATGGCGTAACCGCCACCTCGGTGCAGCGCGAGCAGACCGGCCCCCCTGCCAGCATGGAAGAGGTGAAAAGCCGTTTTCTCGAGGCTTTTTGCGTAGTTTTTGCGCAGCCGCAGCCGCCTCTGCAATCGGCAGAGGACTGCCAAGCCCTGCTTGCGGCGCAGGCATAGACCCGACATCAGATCACGATATTATTTTGGCAGCACCCTGCCAGCAGGATACCACGCATGACCCAGCCCGATTCCAGCATTCCCGACAATAAGGGCAGCGAAGGCAACGCCCCCCTGCACAAGCCCGCATGGCTGCGCCGTCCCCTGGCCTCTGACAGGCGCTTTTTCACCACCTCTGCCCTGTTGAACGAACAGGGGCTTTCTACCGTCTGCAAAGAGGCCAACTGCCCCAACCGGCAGGAATGCTTTTCTTCCGGCACAGCCACGTTTTTGATTTTGGGCGAAACCTGCACGCGCAACTGCCGGTTTTGCAACATCCACCCCGGCCAGCCCGGAGCCCCCGACCCCACCGAGCCGCAACGCGTGGCTCAGGCGGCAATAACCCTTGAGCTCAGACATGTGGTTGTTACCTCTGTGACGCGCGACGACCTGGCCGACGGCGGCTCTGCCCAGTTTGCGGCCGTCATTGGGGCTCTGCGTCAGGCCCTGCCCCAAAGCACGGTTGAGGTGCTTATTCCCGATTTTCAGGGCAACGGCGATGCCCTGCGCGCGGTCATGGATGCCAAACCCCACATTATCAATCATAATGTGGAAACCCACCCCGCGCTCTACGCCCAGGTACGCCCGCAGGCCGACTACGAGCAGAGCCTCGAGCTGCTGCGCCGTGTCAACGACTGCGGCATGACCGCCAAAAGCGGGCTGATGGTGGGCCTTGGCGAAACCGACGAACAGGTACTTGAAGTTATCAAAGACCTGCACGCGGCTGGCTGCTCCATCGTAACCATCGGCCAGTATCTGCCGCCCACAAGCCAGCACCACAGGCTCGACCGCTATGTGACGCCCGAACAGTTCGAGGCCTATGCCGCCTACGGCACATCGCTGGGCCTGAAGCACGTTTTTTCTGGCCCGCTGGTGCGCAGCAGTTACCACGCGGCCAACTTTGCCTGATCGCAGGTTCTGCCTGCCGCAAAGAGAAAGCGGGTTTTGTTCCGGCCAGTGGCTGTGAACAAAACCCGCTTTCGCGACTTCAGATTATCTGCGTCTTACACCATGCCCAAGGCCTGAAAGCCCCACACAAAGCCCGTGAGGGTAATGATGCTCAGCCCGTTGGCAACCACTGCCGTGAGCGCGGATTCTTCCGGCACAGTGCTGTAAACCTCGGCGATAACGGTCACCACCAAAGCGGTGGCCGTGGCGCTGATGATCACGCTGATCACAAGCCACAGGCCAGACACGCCAAGCGCCGCCAGCATTGCCCAACACAAGAGCGGGTGCACCAGCAGCTTGCAGAGCACAAACCAGCTCAACCGCAGCATGGCATGGCCGTGCGCCTGCCGCGTGGCCACCACAAGCTTTTGCCGCAGGTCGAGGCCCAAGGAAAGCAACATGCAGGGTGCTGCCGTGTAGCCCACAAGGCTCACGGCACGGTCAATGGGATCCCACAAGCCAAGGCCAGAAGCCGAAAGCGCAATGCCCGCGAGGGTTGAAAGCAGAATGGGGTTGCCAAAAATAAACACCCGCAGCAGCTTGCCCACAAATTTTAAAGGGTTGCCGCCGCTCCAGGCCAGTGAACCGGCTAGAGCGTCGAGCCGCGACTGCCCAAGGATCATCACAACATTGGGCGTGAGTGTACACAGGCCAGCAATCAGCATGGCCGAGGCATTGCCGGGAAACAGATTGGATACAATGGGCAGGCCCACAAATGCCGCGTTGCAGGCAGAGCACGATAGCCCCGCAATCACGCCCGGGCCAACGCCGCGTCGGCATAAAACCCTGTCGGCCACATAGCCAAGGCAGTACATAATCACTTGCGAACCCAATATGCCACCCCAGAATGCCCAGTGCGCCAGATCCTTGAGGCTTGCCCCAGCCAGCAGATGCAGAATCAGCAGGGGCAGAGCCAGTTTGAGCACATATATGCCCAGCACCGGGCCTGCGTTTTCGGGCAATATGTCGCGGCTGCGCAGCAATACGCCCGCGCCAATGATCAAAAATACCGGCAAAACGGCAAACAGCGCTTGAAACATAAATCAACCCTTTTGCGTCAACAAATTTGCCCCTGCGTGGCCGTGGGGCAAAGGAACTATGGCGCGGGCGGTTGCGGTTGTCCAGTAAAAACTGTTTGGTCATTCAAACAGTTTTTAACTTGTAAAATTCTGGCCTGTTAGCAGCATAACACCTGCCTACAGTCTGGTCTACGACACATGCGAGGCGCTCATGCGTCGTGCACATGCAGATTCACATGGCGCAGGTCCCAATGCGGCCCAACCGATTAATGCTCACACCTGTCGCCCGGCCCCAGACACACTGCCCTTGCTGCCATGCCTGCACCGGCCAAACCACACACTGCGCCCAATCCTCCCCAACGGGACACAACAGGGCTCACGGGCCGCAACGGGGGCCGCTAAACAAAAAGCCCTCCGTCAGTGACGAAGGGCTCTTGCAAACATTCAGCCGTCAAAAACAGCCGAAAGATTTTTTACAATACTTCTTGGCTTACTTCTTGGCCTTGGCAGCCTTGTCGTCCTTGGGAGCTTCCGTTTTGGGGGCGGCAGCGGCCTCGGGAGCGGCAGCGGCCTCGGGGGCGGCGGGGCTCACAGGCTTGAATTCAAGCTTCTGCTTGTTCACCAGATCCAGCACTTCGTTGGTCACATCGCTCTTGGAATCATAAGCGGCGGCGGCTTCGGTGCTGATGATGATGGCGTAGCCCTTTTCGGTGCGGTAGGTGTTGATAACGCGCTGAATGGTGTCATACAGCAGGTTGACTACGTTCTGCTGTTCCACCTGCATGCGCTGCTGAGCAGACATGTAGACAGCCTGAAGCTCTTTCTGGGCTTCGGCGTCCTTGGGGTTGGCTTCCAGGCGCTGCTGGATGTCGTTGAGCTTGGTCTGCATGTCGCCCTGAAGGCTTTCAAGGAACTTAACACCGGCCTTGCCCAGCTCGCTGTCGCGCATAACACGCGCCATATCCACAACTGCCACCTTGGGCTGTGCGTTGTTGTCGGCCTGTTGGCAGGCAAAAAGCATGAAGCTCAACAGCAGAGCCAGCGGCATAATAAAACGAATTCGCATGGTTGTAACCACTCCTCTCAAAATATGGCCGGGCAATGGTTTGGGGGGCTCGGCGTTGATGAACATGTACTTTGTTTTTATAGGCACTACAACCATTTTTCGCGCAAATTGCCCCATCAGAGGCCCATATTTCGGCCTTTATTAATCGGGGTCTACGGTCAGCGCAGTGAGGCGTACTGAACCTTCATGCGTTGCACCCGCGCAAGGTAGTTGCGCGTTTCACGCGCGGGCAGGCGCGTGGCCAGGTCGCGGTACAGTTCTTCGGCGGTCATGGCATTTATTTTGTCTATGGCTTCTTCCAAAGACTTGCCATAAAGCTTCCAAAAACCATTAGGCCCCATGTTGTAGGCCGCTATGATGCAGTACTCGCGCGAAAGGGGGTTGTGCACACCAGCAAAATAGCGGGTGTACAAAATGTGCAAATAGGTTGTGCCGTAGCGGATATTGGTTTCGGGCACGCGCAGTTCTTCAAAACCAACATCGCCCATACGGCCATAAAGATAACGGCTTACCTCGTCGTTGGCGGTATCAGGCACTACCTGCATAAGACCCATGGCAGACTTGTTGCTCACCAGGGTGGGAGAAAAATCGCTTTCGCTGTGGATAATGGCGTACAAAAGCTCGGTGCTTATGTTGTAGCGTCGCGCAAAGGTTTCTACCAGATTCTGATAACGGCGGGCTCTGGCGTACAGTTTTTCAATGTCATTTTCGTCAATATCAAGCACATAGCCATCGGGCAGGGATCCGTGACGCAGCACTTCAATGGCAGCCCTGCGCACAACCTTGGGCGAATACCCCGCCAGCATGGCCCTGGGGCTTGCCCAGCGTAAGGGGCGGCCCGCCGCGTCAAGAACATCGCCATAGTCGCGGGGCTGGTTGCTCACCAGCAGGGGTGCGGATACGCCGTCCAACGCCAGCAGAGGAGCAAAGTCGCCCTGCGCGTCACCCATAAATGCAATGGCAGGTTCGCCCGTATCAAGGCTTACGCCGCCAGAATCAAAGGAAACAATAGCCCTTGGGCCAGCTTTTATATTTGCCTGGCCCGTCTGCTGGCCTGAAGCCAAACTTGAAGCCAAACTTGAAGTCAGTCCAGACGAAGTGCCGCCCGCCGCCGTGCCGCCGCGCGTATTTTCCGGGGCAGAAGCCACGGCCATGCGCACGGCCCAAAGGCGTGCCCCATCTCCCTGCGCCACAATGGGCACTGGCATGTCCTCCGGGCGCAGACGAGCCACAGCGCCGCTTGCACGACGGCGCACTTCCGGGCCTTCGCTTTGCGGCACAAAACCAGCCAGAAGGCCCAGCACCAGCAGTGCGGCCGCCAGACCGAGTGATATGAACAAAAGAGTAGTACGTCGCTTCATGGGCATCCCCGTGGGCAACGGCACAGCCTATGCTTGCCGCCGTCAGACGGTTGTATGGCAGACCTCACCGCGCTGCCGCATGGCAGAGCGTATGTCGGAATTCCGACAGCCGAGAATCTTCCATTGCCCTTCTTGCAATTCCTTTGCCAATTCTCCACAAAGCTCGCACAAACCCCTTTACAAAAAGTGCACTTTAATTCAGAAAGGACGGCCCCTTTTATGAGCTACCGTTGACCAGACCTTTTTTCCCTCCTATACTTATTTCTGTGAAAAAAGGTTTGCGTTCCGCGTGCGAGAATAACCGCGCCAGGGGTCAAACAAACGCCCAATACAATACTTCCCCAAAGAATCAGGCGGATTAGCCCGGGCAGCAACAATTTAAACGCGCACAGACGTGGCGGTTCTTTTGCTGCCTCTGCAAACACCGACCGCCGGGGAAATGGAGCAAACCGTGGCCCAGCACTCGCCAGAATACATTCGCGAAGAGATCAAGCGACTTCTCAAATACGCACCGCCAGAAATGCGCGCGGCTGCCATTGCCCTGCTGCCTGCGGCCAAGCGTTCGCTCAACACCGGCTATCACCCCTGCCTGCGGGGCGTGCCCATGCGCAGCTGGCGCTGCCTGCTCATGCTGCTCACCTCTGTTTCGGCCATGCAGAACGACACAGAAATGCTGTTGCGCGTATCCAACGATCTTTTGGCCATTGCCGACCGCATGGCCCCGCCCGGCGAGGTGCTGCGCCAAAGCGCAGAAATTCTTGTCCACGCCCTGTATGCCGACATGTACGTGTGCCGTCTGCGCAATGCCAACGGCGAATGGGTGGCCCGCTCGGCCAACCAGGTGGACGGCGGCAGCATACCCATCGTAACCCCCATGCTTGAAGAAGGCCTGCGCGAACACCCCGTCATGCGCGCCATTCTTGAGGGCCACACCCGCTATGTGGTCTCCAACAATCTTCAGGCCCTTGCCATGGGCGGCGAATCGTTTGACTGCATCATCTACAAGGAAGGCTACCGCTCGCGCCTTGCCTTTGTGCTGCGCGAACGCAGCAACAAGCCGCCCTTTGGGCTGGTGATGCTGTACACCAAGCGCGAATACGGCTTTGAAAGCTTTGACGAGCGCTTTCTTTCCAAGTGCGCCAGCATTGTTTCGCTCACCGTGGGCCGCCGCGTGGCCGTGGCCCGCGATACGCTTGAAAAAGCCGCTGGAGCCATGGCCCACTACGGCAACAACGCCCTCAATGTCATGCGCAATCAGGCCGAATACTGCGGCGAACTGGTGGAAGACCTGGACGCAAACCAGGCCCGCAGCCTGCGCCTTGCGCGCGAACTGCTGGCAGAGTTTCCCGAAAATTCGCGGGGCCGCATGCTGGGCGTTGAGCTTGAAAAAACCCTGGCGCGCAACGACCTTACCGAGCTTGCGGGGCATTTGGGAGGCGTGCTTGAAGGCACGCGCCGCATGACACGCATCATCAATTCGCTCAAAAAATCGGCAGACAGGCCGCGTTTGATGCACTATGCGCTTGGACACGACGTTTTACGCCTTGAGGACGATGCAACCCGCGAGGATTAGTCATGCGAGCCGCAGGGCTTTTTCCCTTTCTTGAGACGCTCAAAAGTTATACCGCCAAGGACTTCAAGGCGGATATGACAGCCGCGCTCACCGTAACGCCCATGGCCGTGCCTCAGGCCATGGCCTACGCCATCATTGCGGGGGTTCACCCCCAGTACGGCATCTATGCCTGCATGCTGCCGGTGGTGCTTGCAGCGCTTTGGGGTTCCTCGCGCTTTATGGCCGCCGGGCCCACCAATGCGATCTCCATGATCATCTTCTCCACCCTGGCCACGGTCAGCGTGGGGGGCGAGCTTATCATCAACATGCCTGAAGAATCGCGCATGGCCTATATTTTTGGCCTGGCCCTCTTGTGCGGACTCATACAGGTGGGCATGGGGCTGGCCCGTATGGGCGACCTGGTCAATTTTATCTCGCATTCGGTCATGGTGGCCTTTACAGCCGGGGCCGCCCTGCTCATTGCCGCAGGCCAGCTGCACACGGCCATGGGCCTCACCGGGCCCAAGCCATCCGGCTTTTTCAGCCAGATATTTGGCGCGTTGCACGGTCTGCCCTTTGTCAATTACTGGAGCCTGGGCATCGCCATTGCCACCATTCTGCTTACCGTCAGCTTCAAGAACATTTCGCGGCGCTTTCCCGCTTCGCTTGCCGCTCTTGGGGTAGTAACCCTGTTTGCCGCCCTGTTTGGGCTGGGCGAACGCGGCGTGCCCCTGGTGGGCGCCATCCCCAGTGTTGTGCCGCCTTTTTCGCTGCCGCCCTCGTTCAGTCTTGATGCCGTGCGCGACCTGTTTTTGCCCGCGCTGTCCATTGCCATGCTGGGCACGGTGGAATCGCTGGCCATCGGCAAACAGCTTGCCAGTATCAAGGGTGATGTTTTTGACGGCAGCCAGGAACTCATTGGGCAGGGGCTTGGCAACATTGCTGCGGGCCTTACCTCGGGCATTCCCGGCTGCGGTTCGTTTACCCGCAGCGCGCTGGTGGTCACCTCTGGCGGCAGAACCCGCATGGGCACGGTATTTTCGGGCATTCTGGCCCTGCCCCTGCTGTTTGCGATGGCCCCGCTCATCGGCTGGCTGCCCCTGCCCGCCCTGAGCGGCATATTGCTGCTCATTTCATTCAGAATGATCGACATTGAGGCCATACGCCTGTGCGTGGTGGCCACCAGCATTGACCGGGCCGTACTGCTCATCACCTTTCTTTCCACCCTGCTCTTTGACCTTGAAAAAGCCATCTTTATCGGCGTGCTGCTTTCGCTCACGCTGTTTATCTACAAAACCGCCCATCCCCGCGTAAACAGGCTGCACAAGGGCGACCCCATGCTGCGCGAAGGCCCGGCAGAGCTGCCCCAGGGCATCACCGTGTACATGATTGAAGGCACATTGTTTTTTGGGGCCATCCATGAACTTGAACGCCTGCTCTACGCAGAGGACAACGAACCTACCAGGCTGGTTGTTCTGCACCTTTCGCGGGTTTTCTGGATAGACGCCTCGGGAGCGCACGCCCTTGCGCAGTTCATTGAGCGTTGCTATGCCCGCAGCCTTCCGGTCATTCTTGTGGTGGGCAGCCCCTCCGTGCGTACCATCTTGCGGCGAACTGGCCTGCTGGAGTATCTCAGCAATGGCTTTGTGGCCGAAACCACCGGCGAGGGTCTGCGCCTGGCCGCTGCCATGCTCAACCGCTTTGCCTGCCGCGATGGCCAGTGCGTTGTGGCCGATGCACGCGCCGAGGCAGGGCCAGCAACTGGCACGGCCAACACCGCAAATTCTGCCATCGGCCCCACTGCTGGCTCAGCGCCCGACTACATGACGCAATCTGCACGCGTAGTGCTGGACGCGCACGGCAACGTGCAGCCGTCAGAATCCGCCCCTACAGAGCCCGCAACCGCAACGCCGCGCGCAACCAAGGAGCGCCCGTGACCAAGGTTTTTCAGCTTCCCACCTGTCCATCCAATCCCGACACCCTGCCCATTGGGCCGCAATACCCCTGGCTGGCCCCCCTTGCCGGATACAGCGACCTGCCCTTTCGGCTGCTGTGCCGCGAATACGGGGCCGCAGTATGCGTTACCGAAATGGTCAGCGCCAAGGGGCTGGTGTACGAAAGCCCCGGAACCAACGAGCTGCTCATGACCCTGCCCGAAGACCAGCCGCTTGTGGTGCAGCTTTTTGGCGCAGAGGCGCTTTTTTTGGGCCGCGCGGTGGGACTGCTGCGGCAGGCAGGCTATGGCTGGTTTGATCTGAACATGGGCTGCTCTGTTTCAAAGGTGCTGCGCCAGGGTGCGGGCGCGGCCATGCTGGGCGATGTGGAAAACATCCTGGTGGTGGCCCGCGCAATGATTGAAGCTGCGGGCCGTGGCCGCGTGGGCTTCAAACTGCGCCTGGGGCTCGACGACGCCCGCCCCGTGCTGCCCGACCTTGCCCTGCGGCTTGAAGACGCGGGCGCTGGCTGGCTTACCCTGCACCCGCGCACGGCCCGTCAGGGCTTTGGCGGCACGGCCCAGTGGGATGCCATTGCCAGCCTTGCCCAGCGGCTCAGCATTCCCCTGCTGGCCAGCGGCGATCTTTTTACCGCTGCCGATGGCATTGCCTGCCTTGAAAGCACAGGGGCCAGCGGCCTCATGTACGCACGCGGGGCCATGCACAACCCGGCCATATTTGCTGACCACGCCACTCTGCTGGCTGGCAGCCCCGTGGAACAGGCCGACGGGCCACGGCTGCGGGCCATGATTTCGCGCCATTTGCAGCTTGCCCGCGCCCACTGCCCCGGCAAGGCCGCCCTGTGGAAGATGCGCTCTGTGGTTCCGCGCTATGTGCGCACCCTGCCTGGAGCGCGGGCCTTGCGTCAGGAGCTTTGCCACTGTAGTGATTGGGAAGAGCTCGATAGGCTGCTGGATATTTATCTGGGCAGCCAGAACGGACAAAACACCTAGCCTTGCGCACCACCAACGATTGCGCGATGCTGCACGATAAAGAATATTTGATGGGCTGCGCGGCCATGCCCCATAGGGCTTGCCCCTGCCCCCCGAAGGAGAGCACCAATGGATGTTTACCGCGCCAAAACGGCGGGCTTTTGCATGGGCGTGAGCCTGGCCCTGCAAAAACTCAACTCGGCTCTGGAGAGCAAGGGCGTAGACTGCGCACCAGCCCGTATCTGCACTCTTGGCCCCATCATTCACAACCCGCAGGTGCTGGCCGAGTACGAATCTCGCGGCGTGGTCTGCGTCAAGGAGGCATCGCAACTGCATCCCGGCGATGTAGCCGTTATCCGCGCCCACGGCATCACGCGCGAGGTTGAAGAACAGGTCAAACAGAGCGGCGCAACAATAGTGGACGCCACCTGCCCCAAGGTCAAAAAGGCCCAGCTCTCCATTGGCCGGGCCACGGCAGAGGGCGCAACCCTGCTGCTTTTTGGCGAGGCAGACCACCCCGAAGTGCGCGGTCTTGTTTCATACGCCTGCGGCCCTGCCCATGTTTTTGGCAGCGCCGCCGAGCTGGCCTCGCTGCACCTTGCAGTAAGCGGGCCCTATGTGCTTGCCTCGCAAACCACACAGGATCGCCAGATTTTTCAGGAAATTGTTGCAGAACTGCGCCAGCGCATTGGCAATCTGGTGGTGCTTTCGACCATTTGCGATGCAACCCGTGAGCGGCAGGAGGAGGCACGCAACATTGCCTCTTGTGTCGATGTCATGGTAATTATAGGCGGAAGACAAAGCGGCAATACCCGCAGATTGGCCGATGTGGCTGCTCTTAACGGTATTGACACCTTCCTTGTGGAACGCGTTGAAGAGCTGGCCGCAGAAAATTTTTTACAAAAAAACCGTGCAGGTCTAACGGCTGGCGCATCTACGCCGAAAAGTCTCATTGACGCTGCTCATTTGTGGTTGCAGTCGCTTTAATCCCGTTTGCTCCTGAAGCGGTACTTTTCTGGAGGCAGCATGGCCCAGACCAATATTTTGCTGGAAGCCGGCACCAACGAACTGGAAGTGGTTGAATTCTATCTTGAAGAATTCACCCCTCCGTCTGAAGACGCGCCGCAGCTGGACGAAAACGGCGAGCCCATCCCGGCCAAGCCCTATCGCGGATACTACGGCGTCAACGTCGCCAAGGTGCTTGAAATAATTCGCATGCCCAAGGTTACGGCCTTGCCCGAAGTGCAGCACCCCAGTGTGCTTGGCGCGTTCAACCTGCGTTCGCGTATTATTCCGCTGGTAGATCTGGCCATGTGGCTGGGCAAAACCCACCCGGTGAACGAAGATCAGCCCAAAACCATTGTGACAGAGTTCAACAACGTCACTACTGCCTTTATGGTTTCGGGGGTCAACCGCATCCACCGCATCAGCTGGGAACAGGTGGAGCCGCCGAACAAATACGTGGCCGCTGTTTCCAACAATACGGTCATCGGTGTGGTCAAGCTTGAAGACCGCATCATCTTTTTGCTCGACCTTGAAAAGGTTGTTGCCAACCTCAACCCCAAACTGGGGCTCAGGCTCGACGACCTTGGCGAAGACTGGACCAACGAGGGCTACCGCGCCCTTGTGGCAGACGACTCGGCCCTCATTCGCGAAATGCAGCGCGACCTGCTTGAAAAGGCGGGCTTTACCGTCGAGGTTGTTTCCAATGGCCGTGCGGCCTGGGAGCGGCTGCTGGACTTCAAAAAGAGCGCCGAAGAAGCCAACCGCCCCATCACCGACTATGTGCATGTGGTTGTTTCAGACATCGAAATGCCGGTCATGGACGGGCTCAATCTTACCTTGCGCATCAAGGAAGATTCCATGCTAAAAAAATTGCCGGTGCTGCTCTTTTCTTCGCTCATTACAGAAAAGCTGCGCCACAAGGGCGTCAGCGTGGGCGCAGACGACCAGATTTCAAAGCCAGAGGTTACCCAGCTGGCCCACAGGGCCATGGCCCTCATCAAGGCGAGGGAACAGGCCTAGGCCCCAAATCCCCCTGTTAACCGCGCATTTCAGGGAAGCTCCCATACGGGGGCTTCCCTTTTCTTTTTGGATCTGGCGCAGTTTGCAAAGGCCCCTGCCAGAGTGTAAACTGGTCGCAAGACCACCAAGGAGCTCTTATGGCAGTAGTGCTAGGTACAGCAGGACACATTGATCACGGAAAAACATCGCTTGTACGGGCGCTTACAGGCATTGACTGCGACCGGCTGCAAGAAGAAAAACGCCGGGGCATCACCATTGAGCTTGGCTTTGCCTGGGTGGATATTCCCGGCGGAGAGCGACTTGGCATTGTGGACGTGCCGGGGCACGAACGCTTTGTCAAAAACATGGTGGCCGGGGCGGCGGGCGTTGACATGGTTATGCTTGTCATTGCCGCCGACGAAGGCATTATGCCCCAAACCCGCGAACACCTTGAAATTTGCTCGCTGCTGGGCATACGCACCGGCCTTGTGGCCCTCACCAAGACCGACATGGTGGACGCCGACTGGCTTGAAATGGTGCAGGAAGAAGTGCGCGCCTTTCTGGAAGGCACGTTTCTTGACGGCGCGCCCATCTTTCCCGTGTCTGCCACCACTGGCGCGGGCATAGACGAGCTGCGCACCCACCTTGCGCAAACGGCGGCCAGCCTGCCTGCCCAGCGGCGCAGCGATATCTTTCGGCTGCCCGTTGACCGCGTGTTCAGCATGAAGGGCCACGGCACTGTGGTGACCGGCACGGTCATTTCTGGCCAGTGCAATCTTGGCGACGAGCTGCGCTTCATGCCCGCCGACCTGCCCACCCGCGCACGCGGCCTGCAACGCCACGGCGCAGCCGCCGATTCTGTACAACCGGGGCAGCGCTGTGCTGTCAACGTACAGGGCCTTGATGTGGATGAAATCGAGCGCGGCTATGTTCTGGCACGCCCGGGCGAACTGTTTCCCTCCAACCGCTGGCTGGTGCGGCTCACCTGCCTTTCTTCCTCTCCCCGGGCCATGCGCCAGCGGGTTGAGATACATTTTCACCACGGCACACGCGAGTGCGCCGCCCGCGTGGTCTTTCGCGACAGGGACAAGCTTGCCCCCGGCGAAACCGCACTGGCAGAGCTGCGCTTCAAGGAGCCCATGGTGGGCGTGTTTGGCGACCACTGCGTACTGCGGGCCTATTCGCCCCTACGCACGGTCGCGGGCGGGCTGCTGGTCAGCCCCCTGCCGCCTGAGCTGCGCGCCAAAGACCCGGAACTGACCGATAAGCTGAGCCTCTTGCAGTCGCTGCCAGAACTACGCGACGCGGCAGAGGCTCTGGGCGGCGGCAAGGCCGAGGCCAAGGCCCGGGAAGAAGCCCGCGCCCAACTGGTGCGCGGCGCGCTGACCCTGCGCGGCGCAGAAGGTGCCGACGAGGCACGGCTGCGCGCCCTGACGGGCATGGCCCGTGCAGCGGTGGAGGCCGCCCTTCAGATGCTCTCTACCCGTGGCGAGGCTCTGTGCTGGGACAAGGAAGGGCGGTCCTGGATTGCCAAGCTGCCCTTTGAAAAACTGCTGGCCGCGTGCCTCGAGCGCGGGGCCGAACTGCATCGACGTGAGCCGCTCAAACCCGGCTTTACCCGTGGCGCGCTGTGCACGGGCTGGAGCCGCAACCTGCCGCCCAAACTGGTGCAAAAAGTGCTTGATCAGGGCATGAAGCAGGGGCAGCTGGTTACAGAAGGCGAAGGCCTGCGCCTGCAATCACACACCGTAAGCCTTGCCGCCGATCAGGCAGGGCTGCGTCAAAAACTGCTGGACGCGCACGCCACTGGCGGCCTTACCCCGCCCAATGCCAAGGACGTGCTGGAGGAACTTGGCGTTACGCTCAAGGAGGCCGCCCCGGTGCTGCGCCTGCTGTGCGAAAGCGGCGATCTGGTCAAGATCAAGGACGGCCTGTACTACCACGGCCCGGCGCTGACCGACATCCTCGAGCGTGTGCGCGGCTGGTTTGCCACCCACGACAACCTCGATGTGGGCGGGCTCAAGGAACTGCTGGGGCTTTCGCGCAAATACCTCATTGCCCTGCTTGAATACATGGACAACGAGCGTATAACCGTGCGTGTGGGCGACCAGCGCCGTTTTCGTGGCCGCTGACTTTCCTTTGGCATAATAGCCCTTGCCTTCTTGATGATAATGCTCAATATAGAGTAATGCTCATTTGCTCATAACTCTTCACTAAGGAGCCCGGATATGGCTGAGAAAATTCTGGTAGTTGGTGGTGTTGCCCTTGGGCCCAAGGCGGCGTGCCGCTGCAAGCGCCTTATGCCCGATGCGGAAGTGGTGCTTGTGGACGAAAACGTCTTCATTTCCTACGGCGGTTGCGGCATCCCCTACTATGTGTCCGGTGAAATTCAGAACCTCGATGATCTGCGCTCCACACCATACAACACCGTGCGAGACCCAGATTTTTTCCGCGACATGAAGGGCATTACCGTTCGCACCCAGACACGCGCCCTGGCCATTGACAGGGCTGCCAAGACCCTGCTGGTCAAGGATGTTGTGACTGGCAAGGAAGAAAAACTGCCCTACGACAAACTTGTGCTGGCCACCGGCGCAAGCCCCCGCGTGCCTCCCATTGAAGGCAAGGATCTGAAAAACGTGCTTTCCCTCACCCGCCTTGAAGCGGCGGGGGCCATCCGATCTGCCTGCCAGGAAGGCAAGGTGAACGAGGCGGTCATAGTGGGTGGCGGCTTTATCGGTCTTGAGGCTGCCGTAGCCCTGGCTGAAATGTGGGGCGTGAAGGTCAGCGTTGTGGAAATGATGGACCAGATTCTGCCCGGCGTGCTTTCTCAGCCCCTTTCGCGCATGGCGGCCAACGACTGCCAGACCCACAAGGTAGACGTTTTCACCTCTGAAAAAGTGCTGCGCCTTGAGGGCGAAAACGGCACAGTTACCAAGGTGGTGACTGACAAGCGCGAAATTCCCGCCCAGATGGTGATTTTTGCCGCCGGCTTTCTCCCCAACGGCCAGCTCGCCAAGGATGCCGGGCTGGAAGTGGCCCCCTTTGGCGCGGTGGTTGTGGACGAACACATGCGCACAACCGATCCCTCCATCTATGCGGGCGGCGACTGCGTTGCCATCAAGAACATCATCACCGGCAAGATGGGTTACCTGCCCCTGGGCAGCATGGCCAACCGTCAGGGGCGTATCATCGGCACCAATCTGGCGGGCGGCAATGCCAGCTTCCCCGGTTTTGTGGGTTCGTGGGCTGTCAAACTCTTTGGCCTCTCATTCTGCGGCGTGGGCCTTACGGTTGAGCGTGCCCGCAAGGAAGGTTTTGACGCCATGAGCGTCAGCGTGGAGCAGCTCGACCACGCCCACTTCTACCCTGAAAAAGCCATGATGAGCCTTGAACTGGTTGTGGATAAGGCCACCAGCCGCGTTCTGGGCCTGCAAGGCGCATGCGCCGACCCCGATTCGCTCAAGGCCCGCATTGATGCGGTGGCAGCTGCCCTGCAATACTCCAAGCCTACGGTCGAAGATATCTCGAACCTCGAAATCGCCTACGCCCCGCCCTTTGCCTCGGCCATGGACGTGGTCAACGTGGTTGCCAACGTGGCCGACAACGCCCTGGCTGGCCGCTTTACGCCTGTTACCGCCGACCAGTTCATGGATCTGTGGCACAAGCGCAGCGAAAATCATGTATTCTTTATTGATTCGCGCCCTGCCGCTGCTGGCAAGGCCATGCAGGAAAAGCACCCCGACTGGCACGCCATTCCGCTGGAAGAAATCGCCGCCAGAATCAACGAGGTTCCCAAAGACCGCCCCGTGGCCATTATCTGCAACACGGGCCTGCGGGCCTATGACGGCCTGCTGGTGCTTGCCCGCAACGGCGTCACCGATGTGGTCAACTCCACCGGCGGCATGCAGGCCGTTATCAAGATGGGGCTTTCCATCTAGGCGAGCACACAAGCCCTGCCGCTAACAACCGTTGCGGCACAGACCAGTGCCCAAACATACAAGCGGCGCGTTTTTGAACATGCGTACCATAAGTATGCACAATCAAAGGCGCGCCGCTGTGGTTGGCTGACAGAAAGACGGACCAAAGCAAAAAAAGCCCGCCATCACAAATTTGTGACATTTTTTTCATCCTCAGCCGTTTTTCTAACATCCTGCAACAATACATCTTTTACACAAACCCACTGCCCCACTGCGCCCACGGAAACACAATTTGTTACTGTTTTCCGCGCCTTGCGATTGTCACATTTTTTTTTGTTGCGGGCTCGATTAAACTGTTCAAACAAACAATTTTATGGTAAGCGCAAAAACGCGCGTTCCGTCAGGGCAACCAGGAATGTGCCATCGGGCGTCAAAACAAGTGATACCAAGCTTTTTTGGTGGACGGCATACGCGGGATTGGGTAGTGTTTCCCTACCACGCTTCCAATTTCCCTGCCTCCATTTAGTGTTCACTTCACGGCATTTGCCGTCGCCCGTCCCTGTTCTGTGCAGGGGCCTATCTTAGGGGCCTTCCAGCCCTAGCCGATTTTGTAAAAACATTGCGCGCCTGTGGGCGCCAAGGAGGAACAGATGGCTCATATGAAAACTATGGACGGCAACAACGCCACCGCGCACATTGCCTACGCCCTGTCGGAAACGGCAGCCATTTACCCCATTACCCCCTCGTCCGTCATGGGCGAAGTCATGGACCAGATGGCCGCCAAGGGTGCAAAAAACCTGTTCGGCCAGATCGTAAACGTGCGTGAAATGCAGTCTGAAGCCGGTGCCGCTGGTGCCGTGCATGGTATGCTTTCCGCTGGTGCGCTTACCTCCACCTACACGGCATCGCAGGGCCTGCTGCTCATGATCCCCAACATGTACAAAATCGCCGGCGAACTTCAGCCCGGCGTTTTTCATGTTTCGGCCCGCGCCCTGGCCTCCCACGCTCTGTCCATCTTTGGTGACCATCAGGACGTAATGGCCGCCCGCCAGACCGGCTTCTGCTTCCTGGCTTCCTCCTCTGTGCAGGAATGTATGGACCTGGCCCTGGTGGCCCACCTTTCGGCCATCGACGCCAGCCTGCCTTTCTGCCACTTCTTCGACGGCTTCCGCACCTCGCACGAAGTGCAGAAGATCGAAACCATTGATTACGAAGACATCCGCCCCCTGGTGAACTGGGAAAAGGTGGCCGAATTCCGCGCCACTGCCATGAATCCCGAACATCCGCACATTCGCGGTACCGCCCAGAACCCCGACATTTACTTCCAGAACCGTGAAGCTTCCAACCTCTATTACGACGCCGTGCCCGGCATCGTGATTGAGAACATGAAGAAGGTCGAATCCATCACCGGCCGCAAGTACCGCCTGTTCGATTACGTTGGTCACCCCGAAGCCGACCGCGTCATCGTTTCCATGGGTTCTTCCTGTGAAGTTATCGAAGAAACGGTCAAGTACCTCAATGCCCAGGGCCAGCGCGTGGGTCTTGTGAAGGTGCACCTGTTCCGCCCCTTCTCCACCGAACATCTGCTGCGCGCCCTGCCTTCCAGCGTGACCTGCATCACCGTGCTTGACCGCACCAAGGAAAGCGGCGCTCTTGGCGAACCCCTGTACCAGGACGTTTGCACTGCCTTCCTCGAAAAGGGCGAAGCTCCCACCCTGGTGGGCGGCCGCTACGGCTTGGGCTCCAAGGACTTCACCCCCGGCATGGCCAAGGCCGTGTACGACAACATGATGGCCCTTCAGCCCAAGAACCACTTCACCGTGGGCATCAACGACGACATCACCTTCCTGTCCCTCGACGTGGAAGAAGAAATTGACACCGTGCCCGCCGGCACCGTGCAGTGCAAGTTCTTCGGCCTCGGCGCTGACGGCACCGTGGGCGCCAACAAGCAGGCCATCAAGATCATCGGCGACAACACCGATCTCTACGCCCAGGCCTACTTTGCTTACGACTCCAAGAAATCTGGCGGCTTTACCGTGTCGCACCTGCGCTTCGGCAAAGAACAGATCACCTCTTCGTACCTGATCACCAAGGCCGACTACGTTGCCTGTCACAAGGCTGCCTACGTGACCCAGTACGACATTCTTGAAGGCATCAAGGAAGGCGGCACCTTTGTGCTGAACTCCAACTGGTCGCTCGCCGACATGGAAAAGCACCTGCCCGCCTCCATGAAGCGCGTTATCGCCCGCAAGAAACTGAAGTTCTACAACGTGGACGCCGTCAAGGTTGCCCAGGAAGTGGGCCTCGGTGGCCGCATCAACATGATCATGCAGACCGCCTTCTTCAAGCTTGCCAACGTGCTTGACTTTGAAAAGGCCGTGGGCCTGCTCAAAGAATCCATCAAGAAGACCTATGGCAGCAAGGGCGACAAGATCGTCAACATGAACATTGCCGCTGTGGACAAGGGCATGGACGCTCTGGAAGAAGTGAAATACCCCGCTTCCTGGGCCACTGCCACCGAAGGCGCCGAAGCCTGCCACTGCGATGATGACGATTACATCAGCGCCGTTGTGCGTCCCATTCTGGCCCAGCAGGGCGACAAGCTGCCCGTGTCCGCCATGGATCCGGCTGGCTTTATGCCCCTTGGCACCGCCGCTTGCGAAAAGCGCGGCTGCGCCATCGACGTGCCCGAATGGCAGGTCGAAAACTGCATCCAGTGCTGCCAGTGCTCCTTTGTGTGCCCCCACGCCGCCATTCGCCCCGTGCTCGCCACGGAAGAAGAACTGGCTGGCGCTCCCGCCTCCTTTGCCACCAAGGACGCCATCGGCAAGGAACTCAAGGGTCTGAAGTTCCGCATTCAGGTGTACGCTGAAGACTGCCTGGGCTGCGGCTCGTGCGCTGAAGTGTGCCCCGCCAAGGTCAAGGCTCTGGTCATGAAGCCCCTGGACACCCAGCTGGCTACCCAGAAAGAAAACCTGGCCTTTGCTGATGCCAACATCACCCTGAAAGACGAGCTGATGGCGCGTGACACCGTTAAGGGTTCGCAGTTGCAGCAGCCCCTGCACGAGTTCTCCGGCGCCTGCGCCGGTTGCGGCGAAACTCCTTATGTCAAGGTGCTCACCCAGATGTTCGGCGAACGCATGATCGTGGCCAACGCCACCGGCTGCTCGTCCATCTGGGGCGCTTCTTCGCCCACCACGCCTTACTGCACCAACAAAGACGGCTTTGGCCCTGCCTGGGGTAACTCGCTGTTTGAAGACGCCGCCGAATACGGCTGCGGCATGGGCATTGCCTACGAACAGCGCCGTGGCCTGCTGGCCATGAAGATTCAGGAAGCCCTTAAGGACGAAGCCGCTTCGCCCGAACTGAAGGAAGCCCTTCAGGGTTGGCTGGACAACAAGAACGACGCCGAAGGTTCCCGCAAGTACGGCGAAATGATCATGGCCCTGCTGGAAGGCTTTGACAGCCCCCTGGCCCATGAACTGTGGCACATGGACGACCTCTTCACCAAGAAGAGCGTGTGGATCTTCGGCGGCGACGGATGGGGCTACGACATCGGTTACGGCGGCCTCGACCATGTGCTCGCCAGCGGCGACGACATCAACGTGCTGCTGATGGATACCGAAGTGTACTCCAACACCGGCGGTCAGTTCTCCAAGGCTACCCCGCTTGGCGCCGTGGCCCAGTTTGCCGCTGCCGGCAAGCGCACCGGCAAGAAAGACCTTGGCCGTATGGCCATGACCTACGGCTACGTGTACGTTGCCTCCGTGTCCATGGGCGCGGACAAGCAGCAGGTGCTCAAGGCCTTCCGCGAAGCCGAAGCCTACAAGGGCCCCTCGCTCATCATCGCTTACGCTCCCTGCATCAACCAGGGCCTGCGCAAGGGCATGGGCAAGAGCCAGGAAGAAGCCAAGATGGCCGTGCTTTCCGGTTACTGGCCCCTGTACCGCTACAACCCCGAACTGGCCAAGGAAAAGAAAAATCCCTTCCAGCTCGACTGCAAGGCTCCCACTGCTGACATTCAGGAATTCCTGGGCGGCGAAACCCGTTTCGCCTCGCTGGAAAAGATGGCTCCAGAAGTCTCCAAAAAACTGCGTGCGGAACTGGCCGATGCCTACGCCGAACGCTACGCTATGCTCAAGCAGCTGGCTGACCTGCCCTACCCCGACGCCAGCAAGGCTGAATAGTAGAGGCCTGACGTTATGACGCACCGCGCCCGACAGCATACGCTTCCCCTCTGGGGGGCAGCCCCATGCTGCGGGCGCGGGCTGCGTCGCACGCTTGGGATCATAGGATAAAGGCCTGGGCGCGAGGAAAGCCCTCGCGCCCTTTTTTTCGGGTTAATCCGCCAGCCTGCCGGCACAGCAGGGGAGGCACTATGCACAACGGTCTATACATCACCGCCACCGGGCCCATGACGGGCAAGAGCGCCATTGCCCTTGGGGCCATGCAGCTGCTCACCCGCAGCATGCGCAAGGTGGCTTTTTTCCGTCCCATCATCAACGAACCTCTTTGGGACGACCGCGATCCCGATATCCATTTGATGCTTGAATACTTCAAGCTCAACATGGACTACGCTGACACCTTTGCCTACACCCAGCACGAGGCCCGTCAGATCATCAACCAGGGTTCGCGCAACCTGCTTATCGAAAACATCATCCAGAAGTACAAAAAACTGCTGGAAACCTATGATTTCGTTCTGTGCGTGGGCACCGATTTTCTTGCCAAAGACCCGGTTTTTGAATTCGAGCTCAATGCCGAAATTGCCGCCAACCTGGGCTGCCCGATTCTTTTGGTAACCAGCGGCTACAATGTGAGCGCCGAAGATATTCGCGATTCGCTCCAGATCACCATGGACAGCCTTGAGCCCTACGCTCTGGACGTGGTTGCCACCATTGTGAACCGCCGCAACCTTACGCAGACAGAACTGGACGAACTGCGCGCCCACTTCAGCACGCAGGAAAACCGCGCCCTTATTTTCTCTGTGCCCAACGACCCCACCATTGGTCAGCCCACCATGGCTGACGTGAAAAAGGGCCTGGACGCAGAAGTACTGTTTGGCGAAAAACGCCTCGACGCGCTGGTGGGCGACTACCTGATCGCAGCCATGCATGTGGACAACGTGCTGGGCTACATTGCCAAAGATCAGCTTATCGTCACCCCCGGCGACCGCGCCGACGTGCTGCTGGCCGCCATTGCCTCGCGCCTGTCTTCCTCCACCCCCGACATAGCGGGTGTGCTGCTTACCGGCGGTATCCGTCCCTCTGATCAGGTGTGCAAATTTATTGAGGGCTGGACTGGCTCCCCCCTGCCCATCCTCATGACCCCGCACCACACCTACAAGGCCTTTATGGCCCTGCAAAGCATCATCGCCCCCATCGAACCGGGCGACCTGCGCAAGATCAACAGTGTGCTGGGTCTGTTTGAACAGTACGTCAACGGCAAAGAAATCGAGAACCGCATTGGCAGCGAGCGTAGCAGCCGCATCACGCCCATGATGTTTGAATTCGAGCTTATCCAGCGCGCCAAGACCAACAAAATGCGCATAGTGCTGGCCGAAGGCACGGAAGAACGCATCCTGCGCGCCACCGACATTCTGCTGCGCCGTGATGTGGCCGAAATCATTCTGCTGGGCGATGTGGAAGAAATCCGCTCCAAGGCCAGCGCCTTTGGTCTGGACATTGAAAAGGCCCGCCTCATCGACCCGGCCAAGTCCGACCTGTTCGACGACTACGCCAATACCTACTACGAACTGCGCAAAAAGAAGGGCATCACCCCAGAGCAGGCGCGCGACACCATGACCGACTCCACCTACTTTGCCACCATGATGGTCAAGAAGGACGATGCCGACGGCATGGTTTCGGGTGCGGTCAACACCACGGCCCACACCATCCGCCCGGCCTTTGAGTTTGTTAAGACCAAGCCCGGTTTTACCGTGGTTTCTTCGGTCTTTCTCATGTGCCTCAAGGATCGCGTGCTGGCCTTTGGCGACTGCGCGGTCAACCCCAACCCCACGGCCCAGCAGCTGGCAGAAATCGCCATTGCCTCGGCCCATACGGCCAAGGTTTTTGGCATTGAGCCGCGCGTGGCCATGCTCTCGTACTCTACCGGCACTTCCGGCAAGGGTGCGGACGTGGACGTGGTTGTGGAAGCCACCAAGATCGCACAAGAAATGGCCCCCGACCTTGCGCTCGAAGGCCCCTTGCAGTACGACGCCGCCATCGACCCCTCGGTTGCCAAAACCAAGATGCCCGACAGCAAGGTTGCCGGTAAGGCCACTGTGTTCATTTTCCCCGACCTCAACACGGGCAACAACACCTACAAGGCCGTGCAGCGAGCTGCTGGTGCAGTGGCCATCGGCCCGGTGCTTCAGGGCCTCAACAAGCCTGTTAACGATCTCTCGCGCGGCTGCACCGTGCCCGACATCGTCAACACCGTTGCCATCACCGCCGTGCAGGCCGCAGCCGAAAAGGCCGCAGCCAAGCAGCAGTAGGTCAACACTAGCAGCCAGACAGGCCAACAGATACGAACCTACGGCGGCTTGCCCCTGCGGCAGGCCGCCATACAAAGCCACTTTTACGGCAGCCTCGTATGGCCTGTCCCAAATTTCAACGCTGACGCAAGGCATGCGCCACATACTGCCAGCCCGCGCTCAGACATAAACAAGCTCAAGGAAAGGATTAGTCATGAAAATTCTGGTGATCAACGCGGGTTCCTCGTCCTGCAAGTATCAGCTGCTGGAAATGGACACGCGCGCTGTGCTCGCTACTGGCCTTGCCGAACGCATCGGGCAGGAAGGCGGACGCCTTACCCACAAAATCGCCCCTGATACGGATAATGAAGAAAAGCTGGTTCGCGAGGCTTTCTTCCCCACCCATGTGGAAGCCATGGAACTGGTCATCTCCCTTTTGACCGATGCCGATAAGGGCGTGATCAAGGAAAAGAGCGAAATCTACGCCATTGGCCACCGCGTGCTGCACGGCGGCGAAGCCGTGAGCGACCCGGTGCTGGTGAACGAACGCGTGAAGCAGATTGTGGAAGAATGCGCCGTGCTTGGCCCCTTGCACAACCCTGCCAACCTTATGGGCATTGAAGTGGCTGAAAAGCTCTTCCCCGGCGTTCCCAACGTGGCCGTGTTCGACACAGAATTCGGCATGGGCATGCCCAAGGAAGCCTTCATGTACGCCCTGCCCTACGAAATGTACGAAGAGCTGCGCATCCGCCGTTACGGCTTCCACGGCACATCGCACAAGTACATTGCCAACGCCACTGCAGAGTTCCTTGGCAAGCCCCTTTCCGAGCTGCGCTCCATTACCATGCACCTTGGCAACGGTTCTTCCATGAGCTGCGTCAAAAACGGCAAGTGCTTTGACACCAGCATGGGCCTTACCCCGCTGGAAGGCCTTGTGATGGGCACCCGCTGCGGCACCATAGACCCGGCCATCGTGCCCTTTATCATGGAAAAGAAGGGTCTTAGCCCCGCCGAAGCCGACACCCTGATGAACAAAAAATCGGGTCTGCTTGGTCTGTGCGGCTACACCGACATGCGCGATGTGCATGCCCAGGTAGAAAAAGGCAACGACCGTGCCGAACTGGCCCTCAAGCTGCTTGTGCGCAGCATCAAAAAGACCCTTGGCTCCTACTTCTTCCTGCTTGAAGGCAACGTAGACGCCCTGGTCTTCACCGCCGGTATCGGCGAAAACGACGACATCGTGCGCGCCATGGTGTGCGAAGGCCTCGAAGCCTTTGGCATAAAGCTCAACAAGGAAGAAAACGGAACCCGCAAGCCCGGTGCGCGTATCATCACCACGCCCGACAGCAAAATTCCCGTTATCATCATCCCCACCAACGAAGAGCTGCAAATCGCTCTCGCCACGGTGGAAGTGCTGAAAAAGTAAGCCCCCTCCACAGGCTGAAATAAAAAAACCGCTGTCCTCACGGGCAGCGGTTTTTTATTTATGGCTGGGGTCGTGCCCTGTTTGCGATGAAAATTAGGAGCAACATGCCCTGCTCTTACAGCGTGTATGAGCCACAAAGGCTGAACAAACGTGTACACAAACTAGCGTATGGATTTGTACCCTTCGTAGGTTTTGAGCTTGCCCGTCAGCTTGGGGGCGTTGTTAATCAATGCAGGAACCGACGTTCCGCTGTCGAGCATTTTCAGCCAGCCCTCGGCCTTGCTGCTAAGCAGCTCGGGCTTGTCCTTGCCCAGTTGTTGCACTTCAGGCTTGGGCCACAAATAGCCACCGTTTTCGTTGCGTCCCTGCAACAGATAGCGGGTATTGCCCTGCTGCACGGCCTTGGCCACGGTTATTTTTTTCTTGTTTTGATACAGGGCCACAGCAGCCAGAATACCGGCATCGTCCTTGCGGGCGCGGTTGAGCCCAAGGCCCACGGCTGTATCGGCGTATTCGCTCACAAAGTTGAAGTCGCCCTGCGAGTCAAAGGCTACAAAAACCGGGCCGCGGCCACGGTACAGGGGCGCAATCAGCTTTGAAATACTCAGCGTTTTCCCCTTGCCCTGGGTCTGCGCGTGAAAGGCGTAGTCGTAGTCGTTAACATACTTGCCGTTCTGTTCCTTGTTGGTCATGGCCAGCACGCCGTCCACGCCTTCAATGCCAAAAACCTCGGGGCTAACAGCCGCGGAAATAACATCGATAAACGAGGCAGAACACACCCAGGCATCAAAGCCATTGGACTCAAGCGCATGGAACAGTTCCTGAATTTCCGGCGATACCGTTATGCCCTGTTTGTATGAAACGGACACTTGCCCGGCCTTGCTGCCCTTGTAACCAGCGGGGCTCTGCCACTTGCGCTTTTGCCAAAAGCCAGGGTCGGCGCTGGCCTTGCGATACTGCACAAAAGCCTCGTGGGCCATGCCGTAAACCTGCTGGGGGGTCATGCCGGTAAACCAGTAGGTGATCCAGGGGTAAGAGACGGAAACGTCCATGGTGTCGCCGATGGCGTCGTAGAGCCAGCGCACCTTGGTGGCAAACTCCTTCCAGTCGTCGCCAGCCTGCATCTTCTGCATTTTTTCGTCGTACACGCCTGCGGGCGACACAAATCCCTGTGCGTACAGCCGCTTGTAGGCGGCTGCGGCATCTGCCGCCACACTGGCAACACTCAGGTTGTTAAATTCCTTGCCCAGATCCTTGTTTATGTCCGGCACGCCCGAGGTCAACACGGTGTACATGTGGTCGGGCTTTATGGCAAAGCGCATGTGTTCCAGCTGATAAATGGCAAGCTGCTCTTCCACATCCAGAATAGAAACAGTGTTGTCAAAGTCAAAAACAGCATAAGGCCGTATGGAAGGATTATAGTTTGGGCTGCCCTTGCCGTAGAGAACAAACATTTCGTTAATGCTTTGCCTGACGATCGGGTCCCAGCCTTCTCTTTGCAGCATGACAAGGTCTGACGCACTGGAAACAGTGGCGATTGCCATAGCCGCAGCAAGCAAAAAGCTGCCCGCCCATAACTTACATTTTTGCATTTTACATTCTCCCGAAATCAGTTTGGTACTTTGTACTGCCATACAATAGAATCAACTTCATCTGTGCTCGTTGCCGAACCATAGCAGCATAAAACAGCTTGCAGATTACAGAATTGTTGCAGTTTATGTGCCAGAGCATCATTCTTAACTAACTATAATTGATATATAAAATATTTTGCCACACACTCAAGGCCACGTACTTGATACATTTATGAAAAAATTTGTTCTGTGTGACACAAATTTGTTATTTTGTGTATTTGGGTAAATGAATGCTTTTAAATAAAAAAAGGGCCGCCCAAAAGCGACCCCACATACTGACTTTTTGCGCCACCAAACATCCTGAAAACTCAGAGAGCAGAAGAACCCAAAACCCCTGCCATGACCTGCTCAAACTGCCGAGTGTAGACCTCGTACTGCTTTTTGCTGTTATAGTCGTTGGAGCTCTTAACAAACAGGCCGCCGCCCACGGCCACCACAAGGGCAGACACTCCGCCAAATTTGGCGCTCATAAGCAGGGCTTCGGGCAGACGGGCCAGCAGATCGTCCATGCTCTCTGTAAACAGATGCATAAGAAAGCTGAAGCACACCAGCCCCACCACAAAGATAATGGCGCTGACCTTGCAAACCTTTTTGAGCGGATATTTTTCCACTTCATACTGGGTGGCGCGGGCAAGGCCGCAACGCTTCATTACTGTGGCGGCGTCGGCAAATTCGCAAGTCTGCACATCAGTTTCGCAGTCACCCCTGGCGCGACGCACGGCATAGACCTCAAGGGGGGCGTTGTCGCCCAGCGTGCCGACCTGCGCCGCAGCAATGGGGCCAAGGCAGCCCAGCACTAACGCCTCGCCGGGCGTTACCACAAAATCCTGCGGCAAAGACAACTGCACCTCTGTGCCGTGCTCCAGCCGCAAGGCTACGGCCTGCCAGCCCTTGCCGCCAACGGGCAAGCGCAGCGACGTGCCAGCGGCATCATCCAGCGAAACAACCAGTGCCTGTGTGGCGGCTGCGGGTGCTCTGCCCAGCACCACCGCACCAATGCCCATTGCCCGAAACGTTTTGCCTTCTACCGTAAAATCCATGCAGCCTTTCTCCATATTTAAACCTGCAGGCCGTGGCCTAGCCGGGCAGCAGCCTTTCTCCAAGGGCAAGATCCACCGCAACCTCGCGTGAGGGCAAAGACTTGTCTATGCGTACCGTGCCCGCAGGAGTGTTGCGCATGGGCTTGACGTGGCGTACCTCGGCATACTGTATGCGCGCCCGCGCGGCATCCCTTTGCCAGCTTTTGCATGCGGCCAGCGCCCCGGCCTCGTCGAGCGTGCGGGGCGGCACTTCCTGCCCGCCGTGCGCACGGCGTATGATAACGTGCGAACCGGGGCCGTTTTCTGCATGTAGCCAGATATCGTGCGGAGCCGCCAGCTTGCGTGCCGCCAGATTGCCCTTGGAATCGCGCCCGCGCAACAACACAAAGCCGTCAGAACTGATGAACATCTGCACATTTTTGGGCAGTGTGGCCGCCATGCCAGAGCCTGGCGCACGGCTTCCGTTGCCGGATTCTTCAGCATTGTTCGCAGTTGCGCCAAGCAAGCTGTCCTGCCGGGCCTGACGCAGCGAGGCAAGTTCGGCCTCCAGCGCAGCGCGGCGGTCGGCCAGATGCTCCATACCGCGCTGACCGCGCCGGGCCGTGTGGAACATACGGGCCATTTCTTCGCGCACAGAGCGGCGCAAATCCAGCTTTATCTCACGCGCGGGGCCGTGCGGGCCTGCTTCCACCCGCACAGATGGGGCGCGAAAATCCGCAGACCAGCGCCACAATTCGCCCTGAAGCGCCAGCGCATCAGCCTGACAGGCCATCATGCCGCCAAGGCGCGATTCTTCCTCGCGCAGCTTGTCGAGCAGCTTGGTGAGCTTGCGCACGCGACGGTCGAGCGGCTGAGCCGCCTCGCGTGCCTGATCCAGCGCAAGCCGCGAAAGCACAATATCCTGCCCTGCCAGCTCGGTGAGCGCCAGAGCATTGGCCCCGCAAAATTCCTGCACGCGGCTGGCTTCGGCATCCTTGCCCAGCAAGGCCTGTTGCAGTGCGGCGGGCAAGGGCCAGGCGCTTATGCCCAACACGGGCCGGGGCAACGCAGGAGCGGGATCATCTCCGTCAACGTGGGCCGGGGCTGATACGGAGGCATGCCCCCGAGCGGGGCCCTCTTCCGGTTGTGCCGCGCCGTAACAAAACAGGTCGCCGCCGCCAAGACGCAAATCTTCCAGCAGGGCCCACTGTTCCGGTTCATCCATGCAGGCAAGGGTGCGCCGCAGGGCTGGCGTGAGCACCGCCCACTGCCGCCAGTCTTGCAGGGCCGCCGCTAGCTGCTCCGGCTCTGGCCACGAGGGCTGGTCTTCCTCTGGGGCATCCGCATCGGCAAGGAATTTCAGGCTTGGGCCTTCACGCAGGTCAAGCAACAGCCATGTGAGCAAAGGTTTCGCCGTGGATGTGTCATCTTGCGCCGCACGGTTTGCAGCATCTGCCCCACCGCCCAGCAGCAGCCACAAGCGGCGCTCGCTCCACTGCGGTACGCAGGCCGCAATGCGCCGCCCGCCCGAATACTTGCGCAAACGCATGATGGGGGCCGAGGGCGCACGCCCCACACTGATGCGCTGGGCAGTGACAAAGCAGAAAGGATCCTTGCGCCCATAGCGCAGGCAAAGCTGCCGCTTACGCCCGCCGCTGTAGATCATGAGGGCCAGAAGGCCATCGGCGGGTTCCTGAATTTTTTCCACCCGTGCGCCTACAAGCAGGGGGGTAAGGTCTTCACAGCAGCGGCGAAAAAGATGGGCATCCATAGAAAAAACCCGGCTTGCGGGACGTGGTGGGGCATGGGGGTGAAGGACAAGACACTATGGCCAAGGCAATACGGCCCGGACAATACGGCAAGGGCAATGCAAAGGCCGCAGACAGCCGTAAAAACGACACGGACAGCAACTGCAATCAGCCTCTAAAATTTTGCGCAGCAACGCGCCGAGTGCAGCCCGCACGAGCGTTTGCAACAGGCTCAGCACACTGGCACACACCCATTGGCACAGGCCAGTTGGCGCAAGCACGCAACATTCCTACAGGGCGCACGGCCCCGTTAGCCCGCGTGGCATTTCTACGGCAAGCCTCTGCCCCGTGCGCAAAAACGCACGCAGACAGGCTCAAGCGGGTTTTGCGTGGGCGCAGCAACCCGCCTGGCCGAAAAAGCAAAGAGTAACAGTGCCGCTATGGCAAACCGATGTTAGTCGCCGCGAAGATGTTCGTCTTCTTCCTGTTTGGCCTTGCAGTTGATGCACAAACGCGTCACAGGCCGGGCCTTGAGGCGGGGAACACTGATGTCGTCGCCGCAGTCTTCGCAAATTCCGTACGTGCCATCATCAATACGGGTGAGGGCAGCCTGGATCTTGCGGATCAGGCGGCGCTCGCGGTCACGGATGCGCAGGGTAAACGCCCTGTCGGACTCTGCAGTGGCGCGGTCAGCCGGGTCGGCGAACACTTCGTTGCTATCCGTCAGTTCTTCAAGGGTGCTGTCGCCCTTCTGCTTCGCTTCTTCAAGCATATCAGAAAGAAGCTTGCGAAAGTATTCCAAATCCTTGTGATCCATTTAAATCCTCCGGCGGACGCCGCTGGGGGGCGCATGAACGGTCTACTGAGTTAGCCGGGTACGGAAGTGGCACAAGCAATTTGCGCCGCTCACCCCGCTTCGGCCAGCCATGCTGCGGCATGGCCCGCTCAGAGCACCTCGCAGTGAAAATGCTCTTTTGATGCAATGGACTCATATAGCTACATGTGCAATCTTTGTAAAGCTGCACACTCAAGAATCTGCACAGCATGCAACAGAGCGGACGGGCTGCAAACACCCCCCCCCAGCGTTCCGGGGAGTTTGAGAGAACATACTGAAACTGATTACATTTACGTTACAATCAGGCTTGCGGGTTGGCAGTATCAAGTTGCCCGGCCTCAAGCCGCTCTGTTTCGTAGCGGGCTTCGCGCGCTGCGGCCCTGGCGGCCTCCTTGGCGGCGTCCTGCGCAGCCTGACGTTCACGCGCCTCGGCACGAACATATCCCTTGATCTCATCCCATGCGGGCTCGTTCCACAGTTCTTCGCACCGTCTGGTGGGCACGCAGTGGTCGCTGAATTCCTCCCCCCTGCGGGCGCGCACATACACATCGCCGCCCGTGGCCACCGCCTTGGGCGCATACGATGCTGTCATCTGGCAGGCAGTGCGCAGCACTTCCTCTGGCCACAAAGCACCGTTGCGGGCAAGGGCCAGCGGCCCCGGCATGTCGCGCATGCGCAGTATAAGGTCGTCTGGCCCTGCGGCAGACGCCAGCAGATCGTTGTCGGCACTGTTGCGCCCAACGCACAGCCAGTAGTGGGCATCGCCCTCTGTATGCCAGAACTGACAGCCAAGGTTGGCAAGGGTAAAGTCGCTTGCGCATGGCTCGGGCAAACGCGTGAGCACCAGCCAGTAACGGCGGGCGTTTTCGCGCTCGGTGAGGCGGCAGCCGCCCCCCAGTGTGGGAATTTCAGTAATGCCAAATTTTTTTGCAAGGGCCAGCTGCTCGTTGCGGCCCCGGCCCCAGATGCCCAGCAGTTGCGCGCGGTCCACCAGACCGCTTTCTTCCACCGGGGTAGGCGGCAGATGGTGGGCGCACAGGGGGCGCAGCAGTATATCGCTCACGTTCGCATCGCGCACAATCACATTCAGCGTATCGCGCCGCTGCGACATGGGGCGCTGGCCCAGCACCTCACCAGTGGCAAGGGCCTGAGCGCCCACGCTTTCCATATATTTGCGGGCCTCACGCAGCAGTAGAATCTTGCAGTCCACGCAGGGGTTCAGCACCTTGCCAAAGCCGTGTTCCGGCCTCTGGCGCAGCATTTGGGCAAACTGTGGGCCCACGTTCTGACACGCGATATCCAGCCCATAGGTTTTGCGCCAGCGGGCAGCCACTGCCTCGCCGCCAAAAAAGGGCGAATAAAAATGCAGACAGCGCACGCGCAGGCCTTGGCTTTCAAGCAGTTTAGCAGTCAGCAGGCTGTCCAGCCCGCCAGAAAACAGTACAATAATTTGTGGAGAATCGCTCATGCCCGCGCTTGTACGACAGCAAGCGTCGCTGCGCAAGTATGGCTGGCGGGCATTTTTTGCGCATATTCTCTTGATTTTACACTTATTGAGAATTATAATTAATTATTACAGGCTATGCCCTCAGGGAATTGGGCCATGCAGCATTTGCCTTGCTTGGTTTGGTTTGCTATACTTATGAGCTTGAAGATATTCTTACCCGGAGCAATGAGCTATGGCCAAAAAACCAGCCATGAGTCAGGAAAACGCGCGCGCCGAAGCCTTGGGAACCGCACTTGCCACCATCGAACGCAAGTACGGCAAGGGCGCGGTGATGAAGCTTTCCGACGACGCCCATGTTAATATTCCCGTCATTCCCACAGGTTCCATCGGCCTTGATCTGGCCCTGGGCGTAGGCGGCATACCCCGTGGGCGTATTAGCGAAATTTTTGGCCCGGAATCTTCGGGTAAAACCACGCTCACCCTGCACATCATTGCCGAATGCCAGAAAATGGGCGGCACGTGCGCCTTTGTGGACGCAGAACACGCCCTCGACGTGTCTTACGCCAAGCGACTTGGCGTCAACACCGACGAGCTGCTTATTTCGCAGCCCGACTACGGCGAACAGGCACTCGACATTGCCGACATGCTCGTGCGCTCTGGCGCGGTTGACCTTGTGGTTGTCGACTCTGTGGCCGCGCTTATTCCACAGGCCGAACTTGAGGGCGACATGGGCGAAACACAGGTGGGCGGTCATGCCCGCCTTATGTCGCACGCCATGCGCCGCCTCACCGGCACCATCCACAAGTCGCGCACGTCTGTGATCTTTATCAACCAGATACGCATGAAGATCGGCGTGACCGGTTACGGCAGCCCCGAAACCACCACTGGCGGTAACGCGCTCAAGTTCTATTCTTCTGTGCGCCTTGATATTCGGCGCATCCAGACCCTCAAGGACAAGGAAGAATCGTTTGGTTCGCGCACCAGGGTCAAGGTGGTCAAAAACAAGGTTGCCCCGCCCTTCCGCAGCGCCATTTTTGATATTTTGTACGGGCAGGGCATCTCGCGCTCGGGCGAACTGCTCGACCTTGGCATCGAAGCCAAGATCATCGACCAGAGCGGCTCGTGGTTTGCCTTTGGCTCTGAAAAGCTCGGCCAGGGCCGCGAAAAAGTACGCGCGCTGCTGGACGAAAACCTTGATCTGCGCAACCAGATTGAAGCCAAGGTTGTGGAATTTCTGGGCCTGAACCCCAAGGAATTTGTCCCCACAGAAGAAGACCTGGACGAAGGCGAAGCCCCCGCGTCCACTTACGAATAAGGCAATGATTCTATGGTGACCGCGTGCCATGGTGGCGCGCGGTCATTGCCCGCGCAGACCCCATTACGGAGCCAGTAAATGCTCACCGCCAAAGAAATACGCCGCCGCTACCTCGAATTTTTCCACCGCCACCAGCACGAAATTGTGGAGTCCGGCCCCATCATCCCGCCCAACGACCCCACCCTGCTGTTCACCAACGCGGGCATGGTGCAGTTTAAAAAACTGTTTCTGGGCGAAGAAAAGCGCGCATACAGCCGCGCCACCACCTGTCAGAAGTGCCTGCGCGTTTCGGGCAAGCACAACGACCTTGAAAACGTGGGCCGCACCGCGCGCCACCACACGTTTTTTGAAATGCTGGGCAACTTTTCGTTTGGTGACTATTTCAAACGCGAGGCCATTACCTGGGCCTGGGAATTTGTGAATGGCGAGCTCGAGCTGCCCAAGGAAAAACTTTGGGTCACCGTGTTCCGTGATGACGACGAAGCCGCCGCCATATGGGCCGAGGTTGCCAACCTGCCCGCCGACCGCATTGTGCGCATGGGCGAAAAAGACAACTTCTGGACCATGGGCGATTCCGGCCCCTGCGGCCCCTGCTCCGAAATTTATGTGGATCAGGGCGAAGACATGTCTTGCGGCCCCGACTGCGGCATTGGCAAATGCGACTGCGACCGCTTCCTTGAAATCTGGAACCTCGTGTTCACGCAGTTTGACCAGTCTGCCGACGGCACGCGCGTGGCGCTGGCCAATCCCAACATCGATACGGGCATGGGCCTTGAACGCATGGCCGCCGTTGCCCAGGGCAAACGCTCCAACTTCGACTGCGACCTGTTTCAGGAAATCATCCAGTACGCGGCTTCGCTCGCTAACGTGAGCTACAGCTTCAGCGCGCCCGACACCAACGATGTGGATACGGCCCTGCGCGTTATTGCCGACCACAGCCGCTCGGCGGCATTTCTGGTGGCTGGCGGCGTACTGCCCAGCAACGAGGGCCGTGGCTATGTGCTGCGCCGCCTTATCCGCCGCGCCCTGCGTTTTGCCACGCTCATGGGCGTCAACGAGCCCTTCATGCACAAGGTTGCCCGCAAGGTTACCGAAGTCATGGGCGATGCCTACCCCGAACTGATCGAACACGCCGACTTTATCGCCCGCGCGGTGCACGAGGAAGAACAACGTTTCTCCCTCACCCTTGCCAAAGGGCTGGAATTGCTGGACGAAGAGCTGGCCGCCCTCAAGGCCGCTGGCAAAACACAGATTCCCGGCGAATTCTGCTTCAAGCTGTACGATACCTACGGCTTTCCGCTTGATATCGTCACAGACGTGGCCGAAAAGCGCGGCTTTACTGCCGACGCCGCCGGATTTGAAAAGCACATGGCCGAACAGCGCAAGCGCGCCCGCGAACACCAGAAAAAGGGCGGTCTGCTTGGTCAGGCCGATGGCGCAAACGTCTTCAAGCCCCTGCTGGATGCGGGTGTAAGCAGCACCTTTGTGGGCTACGAACGCCTTACGGAAAAGAGCCCCATCACCCTGCTGCTCAACGGCGCGGGTGAACAGGTCAACGATCTGGGCGAGGGCGACACCGGCTACGCCATCACCGCCACAACGCCTTTTTACGGCGAGGGTGGCGGTCAGGCGGGCGACATGGGCACGCTGGCGAGCCTTTCGGGCGAGGCCAAGGTGCTCACTACCCACAAGCCCGCACCCACCTTGCTGGTGCACGAAATTGAAGTGACCAGGGGCGAACTGCACAAGGGCGGCGAGGCCACCCTTACGGTAGATGCCGACCAGCGCAAGTCCACCGCCCGCAACCACACCTGCACCCACCTGCTGCACGCCGCCCTGCGCCGTGCGCTGGGCACGCATGTGAAACAGGAAGGCTCACTGGTTGACCCGCACCGTCTGCGTTTTGACTTTTCGCACATTGCCGCCCTTACCCCTGAAGAGCTGGCAGCTGTGGAGCGCGACGTAAACCGCGCCATCATGGCCGACCTGCCCGTTACTGCGCAAGAAATGTCGTTGGACGAGGCCAAATCCACCGGAGCGATGGCCCTGTTCAACGATAAATATGGCGATATTGTGCGTGTGCTCACAGTTTCTGACGCAGAAAAAGGCGAACCTGAATCGGTGGAACTGTGCGGCGGCACACACCTTGAACGCACCGGCGAGGCCGGGGCCTTCATGATCGTGTCTGAAAGCGGCGTGGCCGCTGGTACGCGGCGCATTGAAGCCGTAACCGGCTGGAATGCCTATGCCCAGGCCGTGGAGCAGCGTGCAGAACTGGCCGCTCTTGCCGGTCAGCTCAAGGCGCGCCCCGGCCAGCTGGCCGAACGCGTGGCCGCCCTGCAAAGTGATGTTAAAAAGCTGCGTAAAGCCTCTGAAAAGGCTGCAGCCGCGCCTGTGACCGGGGCCGATCTGGCTGCCAGCGCACAGGAAGTAAACGGCGTGCGCCTGCTGGCCGCCAAGCTGGACAATGTTCCTGTAAAAGCCCTGCGCGAAATCATGGACGACGTGCGTTCGCGCCTTTCTGAAAATGCCGTAGCCTGCCTGGCCACGGCAGAAGACGGCAAAGTTGGGCTTTTGCTCTATGTTTCCAAAGACCTGCACGGCAAATTCACTGCTCCCGCCCTCATCAAGGACGTGGCCGCCCCCTGCGGCGGTTCTGGCGGCGGCAGACCCGACATGGCACAGGCGGGCGGCACAAAGGCCGAGGGAATTGACGAGGCCTTTGCCGTGCTGAAACAACGCATCGAACAATAAGGATCAAGCCATGATAGGCATTTCCAAACTGTATTGCGGACAGGTCGAGCCTTCCGACGCCCTGCGTTACGGACGCGAATCTGGCAAACTGCCTTCGCACCTGTTGCAGTTCTCTAAAGATAAAAAGCCCGTTGTGGTCTGGAACATGACCCAGCGTTGCAACCTCAAGTGTGTGCACTGCTACGCCCACGCCATTGAAGTGGACGGCTCGGACGACATCAACACCGCACAGGCCAAGACCATGATTGATGATCTGGCCGCCTACGGTGCGCCGGTCATGCTGTTCTCTGGCGGCGAACCGCTGGTGCGCAAAGACCTGGTGGAGCTTGCCAGCCACGCCACCTCCCGTGGCATGCGCGCTGTTATCTCTACCAACGGTACGCTGATCACCAAGGAAAAAGCCCGCGAACTCAAGGAAGTGGGCCTTTCCTATGTGGGTATTTCGCTTGACGGCATGGAAGCCGTGCACGACAAGTTCCGCGCTGTGCCCGGTGCTTTCAAAAAAGCGCTGGAGGGCATTGCCAACTGTCAGGCCGAGGGCCTCAAGGTGGGCCTGCGCTTTACCATCAACAAGCGCAACGTGGCCGAAATTCCCGGTATCTTCCGCTTGCTCAACGATCTGGAAGTGCCGCGCGCCTGTTTCTACCATCTGGTGTACTCCGGCCGTGGTTCCGAGCTGATCAAGGAAGACCTTGACCATGCTGAAACCCGTCAGGTGCTCGACCTGATCATGGACGAAACCCGCGCCCTGTTTGAAGCGGGCAAGCCCAAGGAAATTCTCACCGTCGACAACCACGCCGACGGCCCCTATGTGTGGATGCGCATGAAGCGCGAAGATCCCAAGCGGGCCGAAGAAGTTTTTGAGCTTTTGCAGTACAACGAGGGCAACAGCTCTGGTCGCGGCATTGGCTGTATTTCGTGGGACGGCAAGGTGCACGCAGACCAGTTCTGGCGCGACCACACCTTTGGCAATGTGCTTGAACGCCCCTTCTCGCAGATTTGGGACGACCCGCAGATCGAACTGCTGCACAAGCTCAAGGACAAGAAGGCCCACGTCAAGGGCCGTTGCGCCAAGTGCCAGTTCCTGAACATCTGTGGCGGCAACTTCCGCGCACGTGCCGAAGCCTTTTACGGCGACGAATGGGCGCAGGACCCTGCCTGCTATCTCACGGATGAGGAAATCGGCATTAAGTAGCCAAAGTGCAGCCCTATTTTCGCTGAATGTGCACGCATGGCGGCGCGCCCCGGTCGTAGCCAGCTACGCCCACACGGGTGCGCCGCTTGTTTTTTGAGAGGAAAACAGGGCATACTGCAAACCATACAAACCAGGCGAGTCAGGCTGCCCACCGCAACCCTGTCCCGCTGGCATATACACTTGCAATCACCGGCAGCACCTGCTGCACAGGCTGGCCAAGCACCGACCTGCCACCCGCAGAACAAAGGACAACAGCCATGACCACATTCCATCGAGGCCGCCGTTTGCGCGCCACCCCCGAACTCCGTACCCTCGTGCGCGAAACCGCCCCCCTGCTTGTTGAAGACCTGATCATGCCCTACTTTGTGGTGGAAACTGAAGACAAGGGCTTTCGCAAAGAAATCGGCTCCATGCCCGGCCAGTTCCAGCTCAGCCTTGCCGAGCTGGAAAAACAGGTGGAAAAAGCCGTGGATACGGGCCTCAAGTCCGTTATCCTGTTTGGCATTCCTGACCTCAAGGACGAATACGCCTCTGGCGCGTATGACGAAGACGGCATCGTGCAGCAGGCCGTGCGTATGATCAAGCACCGCTGGCCCAAACTCTATGTCATCACCGACGTATGCCTGTGCGAATACATGAAGCACGGCCACTGCGGCATTCTTATGCCCAGCGGCGAAGTGCTCAACGATGCCACCCTGCCCCTGCTGGCCCAAACAGCCGTAAGCCATGCTGCAGCTGGTGCCGACATGGTGGCCCCTTCTGACATGATGGATGGCCGCGTGGCCGCCATACGCGAGGCACTGGACGAGGGCGGCCTTACCACCACGCCCATCATGTCCTATGCCGTCAAATACGCATCGGCCTACTACGGCCCCTTCCGCGAAGCAGCAGAAAGCGCCCCGACCAGCGGCGACCGCAAGTCGTATCAGATGGACCCGGCCAATGCCCGCGAGGCTCTGCTCGAAGCCTTTGCCGACCTTGAAGAAGGCGCAGATGCGCTTATTGTCAAGCCCGCAGGGCCCTACAGCGACATCATCCGCACTGTGCGCGACAATACCAGCGTACCCCTGTGCGCCTATCAGGTAAGCGGCGAATATTCCATGATCCGCGCTGCCGGTCTTAACGGCTGGATTGACGAACGCGCCGTTATGATGGAATCGCTCACGGGCCTGAAACGCGCCGGGGCCGACATGATCATCACCTACTTTACAGAAACCATCCTGCGTGAAGGACTTGCACGATAATGAGCAACAATTCCTACAATATAGGCCACCCTTCCGGGCATATGGGCGGACACCCCGGAGGACATCCCGGCGGCCACCCCGCGGGCGCTGCCGGCAACCCCTCATCCGGCCACCCGGACGGCATCACCGCCCCCCTGCGCACCCTTGAAGACGGCAGCCCCGCCTGCCGCCTCATTGCCTGGGAAGTGACCCGTTCCTGCAATCTGGCCTGCAAGCACTGCCGTGCCGAGGCCCACCCAGAACCCTACCCCGGAGAACTGTCTACCGAAGAGGCCAAGGCCCTCATCGATACCTTTCCGCAGGTGGGCAAGCCTATCATCATATTTACCGGCGGCGACCCCATGATGCGGCCCGACGTGTACGAACTGGTGGCCTATGCCAACAGCAAGGGGCTGCCCTGCGCCTTTTCGCCCAACGGCACGCTGATCACCCCCGAAACAGCGCAAAAAATCAAGGATGCGGGCGTCAACCGCTGCTCCATCTCCATCGACGGGCCAGATGCCGCCAGCCATGACAGTTTCCGTGGCGTTCCCGGCGCGTTTGAGGCTTCGCTGCGCGGCATCGAATACCTCAAATCCGTGGGCATGCCCTTTCAGATCAACACCACGGTCACCCGCAACAACCTGAGCAGCTTCAAAAAGATTTTCGAGCTGTGCGAGCGCATCGGCGCTGCCGCATGGCACATCTTTTTGCTGGTTCCCATGGGCCGCGCCTCTGGCCTTGCCGATCAGGTTATCACCGCGCAGGAATACGAAGACGTGCTGCACTGGCTGTACGATTTTCGTAAGGGCACGAAGATGCACCTCAAGGCCACCTGTGCGCCGCACTACTACCGCATCATGCGCCAGCGCGCCAAGGAAGAAGGCATCAGCGTTACGCCCGAAACCTTTGGCATGGACGCCCTCACCCGGGGCTGCCTTGGCGGCACGGGCTTCTGCTTTATCAGCCATGTGGGGCAGGTACAGCCCTGCGGCTACCTTGAGCTGAACTGCGGCAATGTGCGCGAAACGCCCTTTCCCCAGATATGGCGCGAGAGCAAGTACTTTTTGCAATTCCGCGACCAGTCCACCTACACGGGCAAGTGCGGCGTGTGCGAATACCACAAGGTATGCGGCGGCTGCCGCGCCCGCGCCCACAGCATGGACGGCGACCACATGGGCGAGGAGCCTTTGTGCACCTATGTTCCGGCCAAGATGCGCCGCAAGGAAAACCCCTGAGCCATACGAGGAAATCCATGACGCAGCCCACGGCCCACGCGGCCACCCCTGCCACTACCGAAGCGCTTATGGACAGCGTTGACCGGCAACTGCTGGATATCATCCAGACAGGCTTTCCGCTCACGCCGCGTCCCTACGCCGATCTGGGCCAGATGCTTGGTATTGCCGAAGAAGAAGCGCTGGAACGCGTGCGCGGCCTCAAGGCCCGCAAGATCATTCGCCGCCTTGGCGCAAACTTTCAGTCGGCCAAGCTGGGCTTTGTTTCTACCCTGTGCGCCGCCAAAGTGCCCGAAGACAAGATGGACGACTTTGTGGCGCGGGTAAATGCCTGCCCCGGCGTAACGCACAACTACCTGCGCGAGCACACCTACAATATCTGGTTTACGCTTATAAGCCCCTCGCGCGAAGAAAGCCAAGCCACCCTGGATGCCATTTCGGCAGCCACGGGCATTGCCATTCTTAACCTTCCCGCCACCAGACTGTTTAAAATTCGTGTTGATTTTCGCATGGATAACTGAAACATTCAGTACAACACAGGCTTGTATGACAGGCGTATCCGCCCGCCACGGATTGCTTTAGCCTAATCACCCCACCCAGAGGAAACCAACTGCCGCAAAGGCTATCCTCTGGGTGGAGTTTTCCCCCCTTACTTTCGCTCTGTGGTGAACATTGAACGATAATTTCAATTTATCACCTAAACTATTGTCGTATCCAGTCCGATGAGATTCTTGGGTAGGATCCAGCACTACGGGGGAAGCATGAACATTTCGGTAAAATTCAAAGCATTGCTGTTGGTCAGCACCATGGTTCTGGTGTCGCTTGGGGGCTATGTGCTGCTCTTGCTCAACATGTCCGCCATGGAGCAGGAATACAACGAACAAACCAAGGCAGCGGTTGAGCAGAGCATTAGAACCGAAGCCGAAAAAATCAACACCTACATGGCGCTGGTGCAGGAAGGGGCGGCGGCCATTGCCATAGCAGGGCAAAACCTGCGGCATGTGCAGCAAGGGCACGAAACTGATCTGGGCGAAGACGTGGCAGCCATGCTCAAGGGCATTCTTGCGCGCTACCCCGAAGCGGCGGGCTGCGGCTTGTGGTTTGAACCGGGCACGTTCAAATCCGATACGCAGTATTACGGCCCCTATGCCTACTGGGACAAGGGCAAGATCGAAATGACCATGGACTACAGCACGCCCGAATACGATTATCACAAACAGCCGTGGTACACACAGGCCATCCCCGCCCAGTGGGACAGAAACAAAAAACGCCCCGACAGCGTGTACTGGTCTGCTCCCTATCTGGATGAAGCCTCGCACACGCTCATGATAACCGTGGCAGGCATCATGCACGACCGCCAGGAACGCATCATTGGCGTTTCCACCCTGGACGTGAGCATTGAAAACCTGCGCAAAACCGTGGGCGATATTCGCATCACACCCAATGCACGGGCCTTTGCCATTGATTGCAGAAGCGGGCTCATCGCGGCTTATCCGGCAGACAAGGAACTGCTGCTGCAACCTGTGAGCAAACTTCCCTTTACAGGTGCAAAAAACGAGCTCACCACAACTGCGCCCGGCAGCCTTGCCCAGTATAACCTTACGGTCAACGGCCAGCCGCACACCATTTTTTATAGTGTTTCGCCCACAGGTATGGGCCTTGGCATAGCCGTGCCCGATGCCGAGCTTTTTGCCGAGGCACGCCAGCTGGCCGAGAGCAACCGAATCACGGCCATGAGCGCTGTGGGCATACTGCTGGTGCTGGCCTGCGTGGTTATTGTGGTGCTGAACAGAACCATCATCAGCCCCATACTCTCGCTGGCCTCATTTTCCCGCTCTGTGGCGGCTGGCAATCTTGAAACGCCCATCTCCTCAGCCTATCAAAGCGAATTTTCTGTTCTGCGCAATGCCATGGTTTCCATGCTTGAATCGTTGAAAGAAAAAATGCGCGAGGCAGACCACCGCACCGCCGAGGCCCGCGATAGCGCCGAACGCGCCGCCCAGGCTCAATACGCGGCAGAAGAAGCCACCCGCAAGGCCGAAAGCGCCCGCACAGAAGGCATGCGCGATGCCGCCCAGCGCCTGAGCCAGGTTGTGGCAGCCCTTAGCACGGCCCTTGGCAGCCTTGCGCACCGCGTGGATGAAACCGGGCAGGGCGTGGAAACACAGACATACAGAATTGCCGAAACAGCGTCTGCGGTTGAGGAACTCAGCGTTTCCATTCTTGAAATCGCCAAGAATGCCGAGAACACGGCCAATCTGTCAGAAGAATCCCGGCACGCGGCAGAGCAGGGTTCGCAGCAGTTTGCCACTGTTCTGGAAGATGTAAGTGCCATCCACAAGGATTTTCAGACCGCCTGCGATTCTGTGGACGACCTGAGCAACAAGGCCGACGCCATCGGGGCCATTGCCCAGACCATTGAGGATATTGCCGACCAGACAAATCTTCTGGCTCTTAACGCGGCCATCGAAGCTGCACGCGCTGGCGAAGCTGGCAGGGGCTTTGCCGTGGTGGCCGACGAAGTGCGCAAGCTGGCAGAAAAAACCATGACAGCCACGCGCGAGGTGGGCCAATCCATTGATTCCATCCAGCAGGCCGTGCGCGGCACGCTTGGCAGTATGGGCAGCACCAAGAGTGTACTTGAAAAATCCATACAGGAAGTCAACAAGGCAGAAGCTCTGCTAGACCGCATCGTAAGCCTGGCCATGGAATCTTCTGACCAGGTGCGGGCCATTGCCACGGCTTCGGAACAACAGTCTGCCGCCACGGGCGAGATCAACGCCTCGGTATCAGCGGTGAGCAGCATTGCCGAAGGAACGGCCACCGCCATGCAGGAGGCCTCCAAGGCGGTTGATGCCCTCAAGCGGCAATCTTCTGCCCTTGCAGAGCTTATGGCAGAGCTGGAAAAGGGCTAATCGCCCTCCCCAACAGGATGCAAGAACAGCCATGACTGCACAGGCAAGTCATGGCTGTTCTGCTTTTACGCAGTGCTGGCCGCCTGTTAGCGGGCCATGAGTGCAAACACGCCCCAGCCAAGATACTCGCGGGTATAGGTTACATGGCGCGTGGGCTCGGCAGTGAGCTGACTGCGGATTTCGGCGGCAAAGTCGTCGTGGGGGTTGGCCTCAAGCCAGCGGCGCATGGTCAGCCACTTGGCGGCCTCGTACCTGTCCCAGCCTTCCTGATCGGCCAGCACCATTTCCACCACATCGTAGCCAAGCTGGCCAAACGAGGCCACAAGGCCCGGCAGAGTGTGGAAGTCGGCAATGGCGGTTGCGCCGCAGCCTCTGGCAATGTCCTCTGTGGGCGGCAGACGCAGCCAGTACGGCTCACCCACCAGGATCATGCCGCCGGGGCTAAGGCTTTTGGACAAAAGCTCAATGGTGCCCGCAACGCCGCCGCCAATCCACGTTGCCCCCACACAGGCGGCCAGATCGACCTTTTCATCGGCAACATAGCCCGCCGCATCGGCGTGGATAAAACAGACCCGCCCCCCCACACCAAGCTCTCTGGCGCGCTGCTCTGCCTGCTGGCAAAACAGGGGGCTCATGTCTATGCCCGTGCCCGTTATGCCGTGGTCGCGCGCCCAGGTGCACAGCATTTCGCCAGATCCGCTGCCCAGGTCGAGCATGCGGGTTTCGGGCTTGAGCCGCAGCGCCTCACCGAGCGTGGCAAGCTTTGTGGCCGTGTAGGGATTATGAATGCGGTGTTCGCTTTCAGTAATGGTGAAAATCCTTGGTATATCGAGCATAATAGCCTCCTCTGCACGTTTTGTGACAGATGCAGCATAGACGGCTCTGGCGATAAATGCATTCCACTACTTGTTTCAGAAACAACATGGCTCCATTACCGCTGCTGAACGCATACAGAATGAGGGCGCGCACCTCACTGGCACGCGCCCCCATATGGTGCTGCATCCTTCAGATTACAGGCCGTAAGCCCTTGCGAGCAGTTCTGCCGTGTGCAGCACGCGGGTTCGCGCATTCTTGTGGGCAATGCCGTCCAAAATCTGCATCTTGCAGGCCGAGCAGCCCGTTACCACCACATCGGCCCCGGTGGCCATGATGTCGTCCACCTTGTCGGCCAGAATCTGCTGCGATAGCCCGTAATGCGTGGCGCTGAACGTACCCGCGCAGCCGCAGCACACATCGGCCCTGTTCATTTCTGTAAAGCGCAGACCGGGGATAGAACGTATGAGACTGCGGGGCTGTTTTGAAACCCCCATACCGCGCACAAGATGGCAGGCATCGTGATAGGTGGCCGTAAGCGGCACAGTATGGCTGTAGGGCTTGGGGCCAAGACGCAGCAAAAAGTCCGACACGTCCATGACTTTGCCTTTCATATCCTGCCATGCGGTCAGGCTGCGCCCTTCTTGCAGCACATGTTCATATTCCTTGAGCAAGGCTGAACCGCAGGTGGCGCAACCAGTAACCACGGCATCGTAGCCGCTGCTGGCAAGGGCGCGCACATTGGCCTCTGCCAGGCTGGCGGCCCCGGCAACATCGCCAGAGGAATACAGAGGCGTGCCGCAGCACTGAAGCGCATCGGGCAAGTGCACCTCTACCCCGTTGGCAACAAGCACATCCACCAAAGCCTTGCCCGCATCCACATACACATAGCTGAGCATGCAGCCGGGAAACAAAGCCACCCGGGCACGCGTAGCCCCGGCGGGCTTGCTTACGGCAGGCACAAGCTTGCGCAGGGGTTTGGCTGCCAGCTCCGGCACAAGACGGCGCAGGTTCAGCCCCGCAGCCGGTATGGGCAGGCGGGCAACAACCCCCGTGCCCTGGCTGGTGCGGCGAAACAGCAAGGACTGAAACGGGCTTGCCTTGGACATGACCATGTCAAACAGCCGCCCCCTGCTCACCGCCTTGAAGGCCAGCCGCTTGGCAAGCGGCAACCGGCCCTGTTCTGCCAGATGGCGACGCAACTCAAGGATGATGCCCGTGGTATCGACCCCCGAGGGGCAAATGGACTTGCAGCGCATGCACAGGGTACAGCGGGCCGCAAGCTCCATGAGATGTTCTGTGGGCTGCACGCTGCCTTCGGCCAGCGCACGCAGTATAAAAAGTTTGCCACGCGAAGAATTGGATTCCTCGCCCGTTTTACCAAATACGGGGCAAATGGTCAGGCATTGGCCGCAGCGTGTGCACTTGAGTGCTGCGGCCTTGAGTTCTTGCAGGGGGGTGCTCATGCCTGCCCCCCAAAAATACAGCCGGGGTTGAGTATGTTGTTGGGGTCAAGAGCCTGCTTGATGGCCCGCATGGCCGCCACCTGCGCCTCGCCAAGCTGGGCCGTGATGTAGGGCACCTTTTCGCGCCCAACGCCGTGCTCGGCAGAAACGGTGCCCCCCATGCGTATGATTTCGTGATGAAATTCAGAGCGGGCCTTTGCGGCAGTTTTCTTTTCCTCATCCGAATTGAAAAAGAAATGCGGGTGGATGTTGCCGTCGCCAGCATGGCCCTGACAGCTCACCTTGATGCCGTGCTTTTTGCCCACCTCAAACAGGGTGTGCACAGCCTGGGCCAGCTTGTTGATGGGCACTGCCGGATCACCGCCCAGCCGCCCCTTGGCCACGCGGGCAAGGGCGGGCAGGCCCGCACGCCGGGCAACCCAGAGCTGCTCGGCTTCTTCTGCCGTTTCGGCCACATGAAAATCAATCATGCCCAGCTGCTCGCACACTTTCAAAATGGCATCGGTCTGCGGCTTGAGCGTAGAAACATCGCCATCCACCTCAATAAGCAGCATGGCCCCGGCGTTTACCGGCAGCCCGGCGTGGGTGTAGTCCTCCACTGCGCGGATAAGGGTCTGCTCCTGAAATTCCATGATGGATGGCACAACGCCGCTGGTCATGATGGCAGAAACAGCCCGCGCGGCGTTTTCAATTTCTGCAAAGGCAACACGCATGGCCCGCTTGGCCTGAGGCAGGGGAATAAGCTTGAGGGTTACCTCGGTTATGACCCCCAGCGTGCCCTCGGAACCCGTAAATAGCTGGGTAAGATTGTAGCCCGTCACGTCCTTGATGCACTTGCCCCCGCAACGGATAACCTGCCCGTTGGCCAGCACCACCTGCATGCCCGAAACATAGCTTTTGGTGGTTCCGTACTTTACGCATTGCAGGCCCCCGGCGTCGGTGGCCACGTTGCCGCCAATGGACGAAAACGTAAAACTGGCCGGATCGGGCGGATACATGAGCCCATGCTGCGCTGCGGCCTTTTTGATATCAGAGGTAATGGCCCCCGCACCCACCACTGCGGTGAGGGTTTCCACATCAATCACAATGGATTTCATGTGTTGCAAAGAAATGATGATCGAATTGGCGCTTTCGGGTATGGCGTTAACGCTCAACCCGCTGCCCTGGGCACGGGGCACAACGCTGATGCCCTGGCTGTTGCAAAATCCAACGATTTTTGAAACTTCTTCGGCTGTGGCAGGAAAAGCCACCAGCATGGGAACATACGGTGAGGGTGCGGCTCCGCCAGCATTATATGTGTAGCACACAAGATCTTCGTGCTTGCAGAGCACGTTACTTTCACCGACAAACGAACAAACTGCGGCACAAACTTCATCTTTTGTCAGCATATGCAACCCCTGATTTTTCTCGCTGTGTCGCCGCTTGTCTTTATTATAAATATGTACATACCAGCATTGTTGCGGCCACAACTCATTAGCAGGGGGTCATAGCAGCATTCGTGCCACTTATGCGCTGTTTCAGAAATCCAGCATGTTACTTAAATAGTTGATTAAACAATCAGCTATGGGCAGTTTTTTCGCGTTTCGTTTGTTTACAGCAGATTACACAATTGAACACGCAAGCGCGTAATTTATACAGTTACAAATTTGGTGCTGCCTGCCGCCAGAACATGCTGCAAACACAGAGATAAGCGGTTGCTTACACTTCAGCGGGTGCGCATTGCTTGCCATAGTTGGCTATCTTTAGTACACAAGCATTGCGTTACGCCGTTTAGTAAATCTCTAAACTTTTCTCATTGGCCTTCCTCAATCCATACGCACGCGACCTACGGTTTACCGTTACCGCCGCGCAGCGCAGCGCACTTGAGGCTTGACGTTCAGCCAACGCATAAGGACTGTGCATGACAAGCACCCGTCGTTTTTGCCCGCCGCTCCGCTCGCTTATAGCACTTGCCATTCTGCTGTGCGCCGCCCTTTTGGCGCAGGCAGGGCAGGCTTATTCCGCCCCGGCCGTTCCTGCCGAAGGTTCGCTTGGTGTATGCTCTGCCATTTTGTACGACCTCGACCGCGACGCCGTGCTTTTTGAGCAGAATGCCGACCAGCCCATTCCCCCGGCTTCACTGACCAAGGTCATGTCCATGTTTCTTGCCATGGACCAGATCAATTCTGGCCTCGCCAGCTTGGATAACACCACCGTGGTCAGCCGCATGGCGGCCCGCACTGGCGGTTCGCGCATGGGCCTTAACGAAAACGAACAGGTCACCATCGAACAGCTGCTTACAGGCATGGCTGTTTCGTCGGGCAACGATGCCAGTACCGCCATGGCTGAATATGTGGGCGGCTCTGTACCTGCCTTCATCAATATGATGAACGCCAAAGCCCGCACCCTGGGCATGCGCGACAGCTACTTTGTGAATCCTCACGGTTTGCCTGCCAAGGGACAGCACACCACCGCCCGCGATATGCTCACCCTTGCGCGGGCCTACCTGCACGCCTACCCCGATGCCCTGCGCTTCCACAACACCCGCGTGCTCAACTACCGGGGCCGGATCACCTGGAACAAAAACCCTCTTCTGGGCCAGTACCCCGGCGCAGATGGCCTGAAAACCGGCTGGATCAACGCCTCTGGCTACAATCTGATCTTTACGGCGCTTAAGGGCGACAAACGCCTGCTGGCCGTCATCATGGGCGCGCCCGACTCGCAGTTGCGCAGCATTGAGGCCTTCCGCCTGCTGGACGCGGGTTTTGAAGTATGCGGCAACGAGGCCCCGACAGTCGTGGCCGCGCTGGACACCCTGCCCCGCGAAAAATACCACCCAGACATCCGCAAAAATGCCCGCGAGGCTTACCATCAGTTTGCGGCGGCTGACCGGGGCGAAGGTACACAGACCGTTCGCCGGACCAAGGCAGCTCACCGCGACAAGCAGGCCAAGACCGCCAGCAAGACCAAGAAAAAACATGTGGAAAAGGCCGCCCGTCAGCGCCAGAACAACAACGACGGACAAGCCGCCCGCCGCGTTGCCAACAACGCCAGCTAGTTCTCAAACAAAACTTTACGCAAAAACGCCCGTGAGCCAGAGCCCACGGGCGTTTTTGCTATTTGCTGCTGCCAACAAGCCAAACAGGGCGGCAAGATGTAAGGCTAGCCCCTGTCGAGCACGCGCAACGACACAGCCTCGGCCAGATGGCGGGTGGCAATGACCGCTGCGTCATCAAGATCGGCAATGGTGCGCGCCATGCGCAGCACCCGCGCGCAGGCCCGGGCAGAAAGCGAAAGCCTGTTGACGGCGGCCTCCATAAGCGCGTGGCCTTCGGCATCTAGGGCGCAGTGTTTGTCGAGCAGCGCGCCGGAAAGTTCCGCATTGCAGCGTGGCCCCTTGCTGCCGTACCGCTCGCGCTGCACGGCCCGGGCCTTGAGCACCCGCTCGCGCATCTGTGCAGAGCTTACGCCGTTGCCCGCACCGCGAAAATCGGCGTAGGCCACGGCAGGGACCTCCACATGCACGTCTATGCGGTCGAGCATGGGGCCAGAAAGGCGCGACTGGTAGCGCACCCGCTGGTCGTCGCGGCAAGTGCACTGGTGCGTGGGGTCGCCGTAATAGCCGCAAGGGCAGGGATTCATGGCGGCCACAAGCATGCATGCGGCGGGAAAACTCACACTGTGGGCAGCACGCGCAATGGCGGCCACGCCGCCCTCAAGGGGCTGGCGCAGAGCCTCAAGGGCGGTTTTACGAAATTCGGGCAGTTCGTCCAGAAACTGCACGCCCCTGTGGGCAAGGCTCACCTCGCCGGGGCGCGGGTATCCACCGCCGCCTACGAGCGCCACGTCTGAAATAGTGTGGTGCGGCGAACGAAAAGGCCGCACTCGCATGAGCCCGGCCTCGGGCGGCAGCTTGCCAGAAACGCTGTAAATCTTTGTGACTTCCAACGATTCTTCAAAATCCAGGGGCGGCAAAATGGTGGGCAGACGCTGGGCCAGCATGGTTTTGCCGCTGCCGGGCGGGCCGATAAGCAATACATTGTGGCCGCCCACCGCCGCCACTTCCAGCGCGCGCTTGGCAGCCTCCTGCCCTTTGACCTCGGCATAATCCTGACTGTAGGCGGGGGCTTCAAGAGTGTCGGCCACCGGCTCGCACAGGGGCTCAAGCGGCTCTGCGCCCGCCAGAAATGCCGCGCACATCCCCAGCCCCTCTGGTGCAAAAACCCTGAGCCCGCGCACCACCGCAGCTTCGGCCCCGTTGCCCGGAGGAACCACCAGCCCGGCGGCCCCCTGCTGCCGTGCCAGCAGAGCCAGTGGCAGCACGCCGCTTACCGGGCGCAGCGCGCCGTTGAGCGAGAGTTCGCCCGCAAAGTACATGCCCTGCAAGGGCTCGGCAGGTATGATGCCCGCCGCCGCCAGTAGGCCCACGGCCAGAGGCAGGTCGTAGCTTGCGCCACTTTTGCGCCGCCATGCGGGCGCAAGATTTACCGTAATGCGGGCTGGCGGCAGCTTGAAGCCACAGGCGCGCAGAGCCGCAAAAACTCTGTCCTTGGCTTCGCGCACCGCTGTTTCTGCCAGCCCTACCATGGTAAAACCGGGCAGGCCCTGCCGCACAAAGTCCACTTCCAGTTCCACGGGGTAGGCATCCACACCTTCAACCCCGCCGCTGTTCAACCGGACAACCATGCGCACTCCTTTGCCCTTGCACCATAAAAAACGGCGCGGATTGTACCCCTACCCGCGCCGAAAATGCCTGACTGCGGGCGTGAACCAACCAGCCCACGCCCGTAGCCTAAAGTTGCATGCCGGGGCTATTCCACGGCCTTGCCGATGCGATCCCAGCGAATATCGCCCAGGCCGCCCCACGACCAGTAGATGCGCCAGGCCTTGGCGCGGATGGCGCTGCGGTCAACAAAGCCCCAGAAACGCGAATCCATGGAATTGTCGCGGTTGTCGCCCATGACAAAATACTTGTCTGCGGGCACGGTAACCGGGCCAAAGTTGTCGCGCACAGGCTGGATACGGTCTGGCTCTGTAAAGCGGATAAACGATTCCTTTACCGGCTCGCCGTTGCGGAACAACTGTTTGTTGCGCACCTCGATGGTGTCGCCGGGCGTGCCCACAATACGCTTGATGTAGTCCACGCTGGGATCGTTGGGGTATTCAAAAATGATAATGTCGCCCTTTACCGGGTCTTCACCCTTGTAAATATAGGTGTGGGTAAAGGGAATTTTGATGCCGTAAGAAAACTTGCTTGCCAGCAGGTGGTCACCCACAAGCAGGGTTTTGACCATGGATTCCGAAGGAATCTTGAAGGCCTGCACCACAAAGGTGCGGATAACCAATGCCAGGATAAGCGCGACGAACAGGGCTTCGCCGTATTCCCGCCACAGGGGTTTGACAGGACGCTGTGATTGCAGAAGCATTGCCATGTGCGAATATACCTCATGTGCCTTGTGGGCTGGTGAGCGTTGATTTTCGGTCGCAAAGTATGCCCTGATGCGGCGGCAAAGGCAAGGAGCAGAGGGCTTTGCCCAAGCTATTATGGCAAAAAAACAAACCCCTGGCCGGCACGAACCGAATCAGGGGTTTGCTGAGCGATAACGGCAAGTTGCCGCTGGCGACTAGTGCAGGCGCAGGGCAAAGTTGATCACAAAGCACAGGGCAATGATCAACATAACAATATTGAGATCCTTGAAACGGCCAGAAAGCACCTTTATGCCCACCCAGCTTACAAAGCCAAAGCCAAAGCCCGTGGCGATGTTGAAGGTCAGCGGCATGCTGATGATGGTCAAAAAGGCGGGCAGGGCCACGGTAAAGTCCTTGAACTTGATGCGTCCCACTTCCTGCATCATCATGGCGCCCACGATGATCAGCACCGGGGCGGTGGCGTAGGCGGGAACCATGCTCACCAGCGGGGCAAAAAACAGGGTGAGGAAAAAGAGCACGGCAATGGTCACGGCGGTCAGGCCGGTGCGGCCACCCTCGGCAACGCCAGCGGCGCTTTCAAGGTAGCTGGTGGCCGTGGTGGCGCCCATGACGGCGCTGGTCATGGTGGCAATGGAGTCGGAAATCAGGGCCTTGTCCAGGTTTTCGATGTGCCCGTCTTCGCGGATGAAGCCAGCCTTCTGCGAAAGCCCGATCAGCACGCCCATGTTGTCGAACAGGTCAACCATGGTCAGGGTAAAGATAATGGAGATCAAGCCGTGGTGCAGCGCGCCCTTCAGATCCATGGCCATGAAGGTTTCGGTGGGCAGGGGCAGCGAGGCGTTGAAAATGCGGCCTTGGGGAACCTGCGAAACGCCAAGCACCATGCCGGCGATGGCAATGGTCACAATGCCGATGATCATGGCACCGGGCACGCGCAGCGAAAGCAGTGCACCAATCAGGAAGATGCCCGCCACAGAAAGCAGCACCTTGGGGTCGCCAAGGTTGCCAAGGGTCACAAAAGTAGCTGGGCTGGCGGCCACAAGACCGCAGCTTTTCATGCCGATAAATGCGATAAACGCGCCAATACCAACCACGATGGCGTACTTGAGATCCATGGGCACGGCATTGATGATAAGCTGGCGCACCTTGGTGACGGTAAGCAGCAAAAAGACCACGCCAGAAATAAACACCGCGCCAAGGCCGGTCTGCCACGTGTAGCCAGCGGGGCCGCAAACGTAGTAGGCAAAAAAGGCGGTGATGCCGAGGCCGGGCGCAACGCCCACGGGAAACTTGGCCCACAGGCCCATGATCAGCGTTGCAATAACCGTAATCCAGATTGTGGCCGCCACAGCTGAATCCTTGGGCATACCCGCGTCAGCAAGCATGCCGGGAACCACAAAAATCAGGTAGCACATGGCCATAAAGCTGGTAAGACCGGCCAGCATTTCGCGCCGCACCGTGCTGCCTCTGGCCGCAGGATTAAACATTTTTTCCAGTACGCTCATGACATCCTCCTCGTGTTGCCCCGTTACGCGTTCGAGCTTTTTGGGGAGCAATACCGCGCCGGGGCAGCAGACCCCATGCCGTTAAAACACCCTGTCACCCTGCCCGTACTGCGTAGCCGCCTGCGGCCAGCGTACCAGGCTTACCCCTTAACCGCCAAAACCCAGTGCTTTATATCAAAACGGCGAAATACCCAGATTTCGCCGTTTATACCATTTGCCTTCATAGCTTGCTAACCCAAAAAGGCGCGTATACCTGTAAAAATGACCTGCGCCGCAATGGCGGCCAGCAGCAGGCCCGTAAGCTTTGAAAGCACGGCAATGCCCGTGCGATGCAAGGCGCGCGCCACGCCATCAGCCATAAGCAGCAGCACAAACATGCCAAACGAGGCCGCCAGCAGCGAAAACATGCCCACAAGAACCTGATGCATCTCTGTGGCCGAAGCGCCCATAACCATGACCGCACCAATGGAGGCAGGCCCCATGCCCAGGGGTATGGCCAGCGGCACAACACTGATATCGCCCTCCGTGCCAGAGAGCGCGTCCTTGCCGTCATCGTTCATGAGAGAAACAGCGGTAAGAAAAAGCAACACGCCAGAGCCAATGCGAAAGGCGTCAAGCGTGAAGCCAAAAAGCGAAAACATGTTTGGGCCGAACAAAAACAGCGTTACGCCGATAACAAAGATGGCCGCAGAAGTTTTGGCGGCCACAGTTGATTTCTGCTTTTTGTCAAAACCCTTGGTGCCGCTGATAAAGGCGCTCAGCACGGCAGGGGGCGTCATGAGCGCGTATATCTTGATACTTGTGCCCACAACTTCGGTGAAAAATTCCATGACAACTCCACTCTCCGAGCTGCAAGCGCCGCATCACAGCGGCAGCCTTGTCTACAGCCAGAATTTAAGAAGGCGGGATAATGTCATGCAAGAGGCTTTATGTCCATACTGCAAGCCCACCTGCGCCTAAATTTCATGCAACCTGCCAGCAAACCAAGAGCTTCTGAGTCCCTGATATAAACAAAAAGCCCCGCCGTTCACGGCACACTGCTGCGCGCTCATGCTACGACGGGGCGATATTGACAGATTAACGCGATTTTAGCGGCCAACGCGCACGCCTGTAACCACCTGCCCACTGGGCTTGACCTTCACACCGCAACCGCCCAGGGGCAGCAGTGCGGTGCAAACTAAAACACACAGTATCAGGGCCGCAGCCCTGCTCCACCTGCGCGTCAGTGGCAGCCTTCCCTGTGCTGGCAACTGCGCAAGTTGCGGCAGCTCAGGTTGGCGGGGCTGGCGTGGCAGGCAAGGGTCGTCAGGCACGGGGCTTTTCCTGGGTTATGCGCGCGCCTTCCGGCACATCCTGGGTAATCCACACATTACCGCCAACCACCGCACCCTTGCCCACCGTAACGCGGCCAAGAATGGTGGCCCCGGCGTACACGGTGACGTTATCGCACAGTATGGGGTGGCGCGGGTTGCCCTTGGTGAGCGTGCCGTCCGCATTCTTGGGGAAGGAAAGCGCCCCCAGGGTCACGCCCTGGTACAGACGGCAGTTGCGTCCGATGATGCTGGTTTCGCCAATAACCACGCCCGTGCCGTGGTCGATAAAAAATTCTTCGCCAATGGCCGCGCCGGGGTGGATATCAATACCCGTGGTACTGTGCGCCATCTCGGAAATGATGCGCGGAATCACCGGAACCTTGAGCTTGTACAGCTCATGGGCAATACGGTGGTGGAACATGGCCCGCAACGAGGGATAGCAAAAAATGGTTTCGCCGGGGCTGGTGGCAGCGGGGTCGCCCTCGTAGGCGGCCTTGGCGTCACCAGCCAGCATGCGGCGTATTTCAGGCAGGCTGTCCATAAAGGCCAGTGCGGCTTGCTGGCCTTCTGTTTCGCACGAGGTGCAGGGGATACCAAGCCCCTCGCAGCTAAAGCAGAAGCCGCGCACTATCTGTTCGCCCAGCAGTCGGTGAATGCTGTCCAGGTTGGCTGACAGGTGGTAGCGCATGGATTCGCGCCGCACCGAAGCCGCGCCAAAAAAACCGGGGAAAATAGCCGCGCGCAAACGCTCAAGTATTTCGGTAAGCACCGGCAACGAGGGCATGGGCGCGCCCTGACCAGAGCGATGCCACACCGTGCTGAGCGAATCTTCGTGGCAGAGCCGCTCAACCACGCTGTCGATAAGGGGCATGCCGGTTGTGGTGATATCCTGCTTTGTGTTCATGGCAAAATCCTGGAAGATATTCGGTTGCGCGTTGTTTGCCGGGGCTGTGCGTGGCCCCTGCGGGTATCTGGAAATTCGTACTACCCTACATGGAGTTGCCGCCTGCCGCAATGGTCAACCAGCACCAATACAGCTAAGCACCCTCCGGCAAATGGCAATGTTAATATAATTAACGCGCGCATTCTTAATTTTAATAACGCTCTCCCATATGTAAATAATAATAGTTCCTGAAATTTACACAACACAAAGTTATAACAATCCTTTTGATATCTCACAAAAAGATGGCACACTAGTTGCTCAAAAAGACGCCGTGGGGCGACTGCCGTGAACACCATGCAAAGTCGGCCACACCTATCCGTTGGAGGTTCTATGAGTTTGAGTGCCGAAAATGTTGTTCGCTTGAAGCAGATTGTTGCAGTTCTCGCGGTCGTTCTGGGCATTGCCATTGCCTTGATGACCCCACCCAACGGCCTCAACCGGCAGGCCATGATCGCCCTGGGCATTGTGGTGTGGGCCGTGTTTTGGTGGATAACCCAAATCATTCCCGAATATGTCACCGCTCTCATGATGTGCACGCTCTGGGCAGGGACCAAGTGCGTGGGCTTCAAGGTGGCCTTTGACAGTTTTTCTTCTGCTGGCTGGTGGATCATGGTGGGCGCGTTTGGTCTTGGTTCCATCGCGGGCAAAACCGGGCTTCTCAAACGTATATCCCTTTGGGTTCTCAGCCTCTTTCCGCCTACCTTCAACGGCCAGGTACTGGGGCTGCTGACCTCGGGCACAGTTATTGGGCCCCTTGTGCCCAGCATGAACGCCAAGGCGGCACTTTCATCGCCCATTTCTCTGGCAATCAGCGATTCACTGGGGGTCGAGCGCAAAAGCCCCGCCGCTTCCGGCCTTCTCGGCGCGTGTTACGGCGGCTTTGTGCTGATGGGCCACATGTTTCTGAGCGGTTCGTTCAGCCACTATATCATGATCGGCGCTTTGCCCGCCCCCTACAATGCAGTAACCTGGATGGACTGGATGCTCTGGTCCCTGCCCTGGGGTGTTATTTGCTTTGCCGCGCTGGCAATCTCCATCATGGTCATGTATCGGCCCAGCGTTCCTGTTTCACTGCCCCCTGGCTACGGCAGGGAGCAGTTGGCCAAGCTCGGCCCCATGAGCCGCGACGAGCGTATTGTGCTGCTTGTCATGATATGCGCCCTTGCCATGTGGATGACCGAACTCTGGCACGGCATTAACGCCTCTGTTGTGGCCATCTCGGCCATGAGCATTTTGCTGGGCCTCAAGATCATGACGGCGCAGGACTTCAAGAACGGCATTGAATGGCCCGCCGTTGTGCTTATCGGCTGCGTGTTCAACATGGCCCCTGTCATCAAGGCTCTGGCCATCGACAAATATCTTGGCGGCATGTTCGGGCATATCATTTCGCAGATGGCAGCTCAGCCCGCCCTGTTTATCACTGCCATTGCCGTATCCATCTTTCTTATCAAATTCCTGGTCACCAACATGACCAGCGCCGCCATCATGTTTTCGCTGATTCTCAGCCCCATCGCCGTGCAGGCGGGCATCCACCCCTGGATCGTCATCTTTGTGGCCTTCTGCGCTGGCAATATCTGGATTCTCAAATACCAGAACACCATCTATTTGTGCGCCCAGTTCGCCACCAAGGGTAAAATGAGCGACCACATGCCCATGGTAAAGCTATGCCTTGTGTTCATGGCTGTGGTTATTGTGGGTTCCGTTTGCAGCATTCCCTACTGGCGCATGCTCGGCCTGCTTCCCTAGGCAAAGCCCGGCAGGGGGCTGCCGCCTTCCTTTGAACCATTGACGGGGGCAGCCCTTGCAGAGCAACGCTGAAGATCAGGCTATTAAACATACAATTTTAGTAAGTTTTACACACCCAAGGTTTGCCTCACACAAACAGTAAGGATCGGGTTTGATATGTCCAAAAAAAGCAAACTGGTTCAAGGCAACGCGGCCATAGCGCAAGGCGCGTTTTACGCGGGGGCGCGTTTTTATGCCGGTTACCCCATCACACCTTCTTCCGAAATCGCCGAAATTTCCTCGCGTGAGCTGCCCAAGCTTGGCGGTGTCTTTATGCAGATGGAAGACGAACTGGCGAGCATGGGTGCCATTGTGGGCGCGTCGCTCTCTGGCATGAAGTCGTTTACCGCCACCAGCGGCCCCGGCTTTTCGCTGATGCAGGAAAACCTGGGCATGGCGACCATGGGCGAAGTGCCCGTGGTGGTGGTGAACGTGCAGCGTTCTGGCCCCTCCACAGGTCTTGCCACCAAGCCTGCGCAGTCCGACATCATGCAGCTGCGCTGGGGCCGCCACGGCGACCAGGAAATCATCGCCCTTACCCCGGCCTCGGTGCAGGAATGTTTTGACCTTACGGTCAAGGCTTTCAACCTTTCCGAAAAGTACCGCGTGCCGGTCATCATGGCCCCCGAAGAAGTGTGCGGCCATATGCGCGAAAACCTGATTGTTCCCGAACCGGGCGAGCTTGAGGTGGTCAACAGAACCGCCCCCACCTGCAAGCCGGAAGAATACAATCCCTTCTGTTTTGACGAGGGCGCGGTGGCACCGCTTGCCAACTACGGCAGCGACTATGTGTTCCACGTCACCAGCTCCATGCACGGCGAAAACGGCTTTAGCTGCAACACGCCTGTCAACGCCGCCCGCCGCGTGGCCCAGCTGCACACCAAGCTGGCCGCCGGGCGCGATGAAATCGTCATGACCCGCTACTTTGGCCCCGGAGATTGCGAAACCCTCATCGTGGCTTCGGGCATAGTTACCCGCGCCGCCCGCAGCGCCGCCGCCACGGCCAATGCCGCAGGCAAAAAGGTGGGCGTGCTGCAATTGCAGACCCTCTGGCCCTTTGCCGACAAGGAAGTAGCCCAGGCCGCCCGCAGCGCCAAGCGCGTGGTTGTGGCAGAAATGAACTACTCTGGCCAGCTGGCAGGCGAAGTTATGAAGTGCGTTTCCGATCCCCGCATGGTGTCGGGCGTGAATACTTACAACGGCAGCATCATGACGCCCGCGCAGATTGTCGCGGTCCTGTAGCAGGCACTTAACCCTGCACTCATGAAATGCCCGGCGCTGTGTTGCCATGCGATGCACCGCCAGCGGGATTGCCGCAACACGCCACCCGGCATCAGGCAATCTCAAGCGCAACCTGCCATAAAGGAGACTGGAAATGGCGCAAGCAGTTACCCGCTCGCTTCTCAATACCTCGGCCTTGCCGCTCATGTGGTGTGCCGGCTGCGGCAACGGCATCGTGCTCAACGCGCTTTTGTGCGCGCTGGACGAATTGCAGATGAAGAAAGAAGACGTGCTTATTGTCACCGGCATCGGCTGCTGGGGCAAGGCAGACGACTATATTTCGGCCAACGCCCTGCACACCACCCACGGGCGCGCCCTTACCTACGCCACGGGTGCCAAGGCCGCCAATCCCAAGCTTAACGTCATCGTGCTTATGGGCGACGGCGATGGCACGACCATCGGCGGCAACCACCTGATCCACACGGCCCGCCGCAACATGGATCTTACGGCCATCATCGTCAACAACCTCAACTACGGCATGACCGGCGGCCAGTATTCGGCCACCACGCCCTCTGGGGCCATCACCAGCACCTCGGTGGGCGGCAACCCCGAACGCGGCTTTGACGTGTGCGACCTTGTGCGCGCCGCCGGGGCCAACTTTGTTGCCCGCGAATCGGTGGCCAGCGGCATGCGCCTCAAAAGCCGCATCCTTGCGGGCATACAGAAAAAAGGCTTTTCGCTCATCGAAGCCATGAGCCCCTGCACCACGCTTTTTGGCCCCCGCAACCAGATGAAAAACCCCGTGACCATGCTGCGCAGCCTTAAAGAACGTGGCGTTTCACAGGCAAAGTTTGATTCCATCGAAAATGCGGCCAAGCAGGGCTATTTTGTTACCGGCGTAATGGCCGACAACAGCGACCCCGATTTCCTCACCAGTTACGAGGCGCAACGCGCGGCGATCATTGCTGCCAAGGGAGGCAAATAACATGGCGCACTTTGAAGTGTTGATGGCCGGAACCGGCGGCCAGGGGCTTGTTTTCTGCTCGTCCTTTCTGGCAGAGGCCGCCATCAAGACCGGCAAAAATGTGGTGCAAACCCAGTCTTACGGCATTTCGCAGCGCGGCGGCTTTATCTCTGCCGAGGTCATCATCGACGACGGCGAAATCATGTTCCAGCAGGTGACCAAACCCGATGTGATCATCGCCTTCAGCGATGTGGTGGGAACCCGCTACGACGATGCGGCCTGCCCCGTGGTGTACGACACCACCATCATGAAGGCCCGCAATTTTCCCAACTGGATCGGCATTCCCATGATGGAAATTGCCGAAGAGCTCGGCGCGGGCAAATCGGCCAACCTGGTTGGTCTGGCCGGGGCCATGAGCCTGTGCGGTGCCATCAGCCTTGAAGACCTGCTGGCGCTGGCCGAGGCCAAGGGCAAGCCCGAAATTGCCAGGGCAAACATGGAAGTGCTGCGCCGTGGCGTGGCCGCTGTGGCAACCATGAAGGGGAACAACTGATGAGCGCTGAAAAAAAGAGCTTCACTGTTCGCATTGACGCGGAACTGTGCAAGGGCTGTGGCTACTGCAAGGAACTCTGCCCCAAGCAGGTGTATGAATTTGGCGAAGAAATGAACGCCGCAGGCTACAAGTACATGGCCGTTGTTGCCATGGACAACTGCATTGGCTGCCGCACCTGCATGATGGTGTGCCCCGACTTTGCCACCCAGGTTGACGACAACTAGCTTCTGGTTTTCCCGGCGGCCCGCCGCCGGGAAACTCGCCGGAATCATAACAGCTGCAAGGATTTGAGGCATGACATACGCAACCTTTGAACAACTGGAATCGCAGGTATTCAAAAAGGCCAAAAAGCGCCGCGTAGCCGTGGTGGAAGCGGCAGATACCCATGTGCTTGAAGCCGTGCGCCATGCGGTTGAAGTGGGCCTGGTGGAACCTCTGCTTTTTGGCAAACGCGCAGAAGTGGAAGCCAAGCTGGCCGCCATGGATCTGGATATAACCGCATGGGAAATTGTGGATTCGCCGGAACCGGGCATTTCGGCCCTTCAGGCTGGCATTGCCGTCAAGGAAGGCCGGGCAGACTTTATCCTCAAGGGGCTCATTGCCACCGGCCAGTTGCTCAAGGGATTGTTCAAGGAAGAAACAGGCTTCCGCACCGGGCGGCTTATTTCGCACATGAACATAGTGCAGCTGCGCACCTACCCCAAACTGCTGGCCCTGTGCGATGCGGCCATCAACATCGCCCCCACGCTGGAGCAGAAAAAGGACATTCTGCAAAATGCGGTGGATGCCCTGACCCGCATGGGCATTACCCAACCCAAGGTTGCCGTGCTGGCCTCGGCAGAAACGGTTAACGAAAAAATGCCCGAAAGCGTTGATGCCGATGCCCTCAAGCGCATGAACGAGCAGGGCGAAATTATCGGCTGCGTGGTGGAAGGCCCCATTTCGTACGACCTTGCCGTGTGCAAGGAATCTGCGGAAACCAAGGGTTATGAAAGCCCCGTGGCGGGCGATGCCGATCTGCTGGTCTGCCCCAACATTGTTACGGCCAACGTGCTCATCAAGTGCCTGCGCCACTCGGCAGAGGCGCTTACGGCGGGCATTGTCATTGGCGGGCGCGTGCCCGTGGTGCTCAACTCGCGTGCTGCCAGCGCAGAAGACAAATACCGCACCATGATTCTGGCTGCCTCAGCAACGGAATAAGCCCTACCAGGGCGTGGCCGGATTCCCCACTCTCCCTGCCGGCCACGCCTTTTTTGAACACATTGCCACACAGGAATACCCATGTCACAGCAGACATTTGCCGTACTTGCCATCAACCCCGGCTCAACGTCCACGCGCATTGCCGTCTATGAGGACGAAGCCCTGATTTTTGACAAAAAAATCAATCATCCTGCCGATTCCCTCAAGGATTACGCCAGCAATGTGGCCCAGTTTCCCCTGCGCCGTGCTGCCATACGCGCCGCGCTGGAAGAAGAGGGATTCGACGTGCACCGCCTGGCAGCCGTGGCCGGGCGCGGCGGCAAGCTGCCCCCCGTGCGTCAGGGCGCGTACACCATTGACGAGGGCATGGTGGACTTTCTTACCCACCGCCCCATCGACGACCACGCATCCAACCTAGGCGGCCTGCTGGCCCACGATATTGCCAGGCCCCTGGGCATTCCCGCCTACATTTATGATGCCGTGGTAATGGATCAGATGGAAGCCATGGCCCGCCTTTCGGGCCTGCCCGAAATACGCCGCAAGGCCTCGTGCCACGCCCTGAACATGCGGGCCATGGCCATCAAGGCGGCAAAGAACCACGGCTGGGATCTGAAAGAAAAGAACATCATTGTTTCCCACATGGGGGCGGGCATAAGCGCCACTGTCATACATGAGGGCCGCATGATCGATGTCATCACCGACGAAGAAGGCCCCTACTCGCCCGAGCGCTCTGGCGGGCTACCCAACAGGCAGCTCATCGACCTGTGCTTTGGCGGCGAGCACGACCGCCTTTCTGCCACGCGCCGCACCCGTGGCCGTGGCGGCCTGATGGCCTACCTTGGCACCAACGATGCCCTTGAAGTGGAACGCCGCATTACGGCGGGTGACGAAAAAGCCCGGCTGATCTATGACGGCATGGCCTATCAGGTTGCCAAGCACATTGCCTCGCTGGCGGCTGTGGTCAGCGGCAAGGTTGATCTGGTTGTTATTACCGGCGCTCTGGCCCATTCACCCTATCTGATGGAGCGCATTGTGCCGCGTGTGAGCTTTCTGGCCCAGGTGGACGTGCTGCCCGGCGAAAACGAGCTGGAAGCACTGGCCTACGGCATACAGCGTGTTCTGCGACAGGAAGAAAAGCCCCACACCTTTGTGGAAGGCGCGCCCTACTGCACCAACGATTAACACAAGCCCCGCCGCCAGCCGCACTGCCCATGCTCCTCGTGCGGCTGGCGCGTGAGGCTTACGCACATGCTTTCGCAAGTCCTTGTGCAAAACCTCGCGCATGGCCTCAAGCAAGACCTCGTGTAAACGGCGTATGGCGGGCAGATGCGCCGTCCAGCTTAATCGGTAGCCTGTCGCCCCAGCGCACCGAATTTACATTGCGAACATTTCAGTTTACAAATTTAACACATCAGAGATCCACTACGCATGACCACAATCAGATGACGAGGATTTTCCATGCTTTCTGCCAGCTTCAAGCCGCGTATTTTGTGTGTTTCCATTTATGAAGAAATGGCGCAGCTTGTGCGTCACTCTGCCGGTCAGTTTGGCGTGGAGGTGGATGTTTTTGGCGGCGGCATCTACAATAGCGGGCATATCCACGCGCTGGAGGTGGAAGACAGGTACGATGTCATCATCAGCCAGGCAGGTACGGCCATTGCCATTCAGCAGATGGTCAAAATCCCCGTTGTGCCCATTCAGATCACGGCCCACGACATTGTAACACCCCTGCGCGAAGCCTCAGAGCACCACAAAAAACAGCTCTGCATCACCTACGACAGCAACCTGAGCGTGGACATCGAATCTCTTGCCGCCTTTGCAAAACTTAAAAATTTTCAGCAGGTCATTTACCGCAACGAGCAGGATTTCAACAACATCGTTTCCCGCCTTTCTACCCTTAAAGAAGTTGCTGTTGTAGGCTTTGGCGGCTGTGTGATTGAAAAGGCCGCCCAGTGCGGTCTGCCCTACTACCTCATACGCTCAAGCAAAAACAGCGTGCATCAGGCCGTGCTTTCGGCCCGCAACATTGTTGACCAGCATATCAAGGAGCGCACCCGCTCGCGCCGCCTCAACAACATCATCAACTATTCCCTCAGCGGCATCATTTCCGTAAACCGCGACAAAACCGTGGCCACATGCAACCGCCCGGCCAAACAGATGCTTGATCTGCACGGCAAAAAGCTGGTGGGCATGGACATTGGCGCGGCCGCATGCCCGCCAGAGCTCAAGCAGATGCTTGGCAACGGCGAATACACCGTAGACAAGGTGCTGCCGCTCAAGGGCAAAACCCTGGTGGTAAACCGCGTGCCCATCCGCGTGCGCGAACACGATCAGGGCACGATCATTGTTTTTCAGGAGCTCTCAAAAATCCAGCAGATCGAGGCCGAAGCGCGCGTGCAGCTTGCCAGCAAGGGGCTTGTGGCCAAGTACGAATTTGAGGACATTGTGGGCTCAAAAAATACCCTTGGCCCTGTTATTGCCGAGGCCAAACGCTATGCCCACAGTGCGGCCTCCATTTTGATTGAAGGCGAAACCGGTTCCGGCAAAGAGCTTTTTGCCCAGAGCATCCACAACTTCAGCGAGCGCAGAAAGGGCCCATTTGTGGCCGTAAACTGCGCGGCCCTGCCAGAACATCTGCTGGAGAGCGAACTTTTTGGCTACGAGGAAGGAGCCTTTACCGGCGCACGCAAGGGTGGCAAGGCGGGCATGTTTGAGCTGGCGCACCGGGGAACCCTGTTTCTTGACGAAATCAGCGAAATGAGCCTGGCAACGCAGGTGCGGCTGCTGCGCACCCTTCAGGAAAAAGAAATCTTCCGCATCGGCGGCGACAGGGTCATCAACATTGATGTGCGCATCATCGCCGCCTCAAACCGTGATCTGTACGCCATGGCACAAGAGGGCAGCTTTCGGCGTGATCTGTTCTTTCGCCTTAACATTCTGCCGCTGCAAATACCGCCCCTGCGCAAACGCAAGGAAGACATACCTGCCCTCATTGCCCATTTTATCAAAAAGAGCCATCAGGGCGTGCCGGGCCGCTCGCGCATTGCCTTTAACAACGATATGCTTGCCACGCTCAACGCCCACAACTGGCCAGGCAACGTGCGCGAGCTCGAGCATATTCTTGAACGGGCCTTTACGCTTTATGACGGGCATCAGGACTTTGCAGCGCTGCTGACAGACCTCATGCGCCGCCATTGTCTGCGCCAGACCATGGCGGGCCCCACCGACCAGCAGGACGACTACCTGCGTGTGCCACGCGGAACCATGGCCGAAATGGAACGCTATATTCTTGAATCCTCACTGGAAGAATTTGACGGCAACAAAAAGGCGCTGGCAGACGCCCTGGGCATAAGCCGCGTGACCGTATGGAAAAAACTCAAGGAACTGGAAGGGCAGCCGCAGGAATAAACCCGCGCCGTACATTTTTTTCTGGTCAGCCCTCGTGCCCTAGACTTTTTTGCCCTGCGACCGATAAGTGATGTTGCACAGGTCGCATAAGCGGCCAAGGAGCACGCCATGGACGACGTACAGATAGGCATGAGCGTTAGCGTGACCAAGAGCGCCCTGAACTTTCAGGCCAGCATGTCTGCCGCGCTGATCAATGGCACCATTGATAAGGGCGCAGAAATGGAGCAGAACATGCGCAGTCAGGGGCTGGCCGCCGAGGGCATTGGCGGCAAGCTCGACGTGCAGGCGTAGTACGCTTTGTCGTGTGAAGAGGAACTGCCGTCGGGTTTACCCGGCGGCAGTTACGCGTTGCAGGGGCAACACCAGAAATCAGGAGCAGGCTGCGGCTTGCCCGCGCCGTCAAGCGACGGATTTCTGTGTATTCGCCGCAAGCGGCGCAAAGCCCGCAAGTGAGTGTCATATCCTCGCCCGCGCAGCAGCGCGTTGACAAATACCCGCAGAGTAGTAAGGCTGTATGCGCCGATTACCGGCCAGATACTGCCCATATTCGCACAAGGAGCTTTTGTGAAAATTCTTGTAACACCCCGCTCGTTTGGCAAAACAAATCCTGAGCTTTTTGACCGTCTGGCCCAGGCCGGGCTGGAAGTAATACGCAATGACACGGGCGGCATTCTTTCCGCCGAGCAGATGAAGGAAAAGCTGACCAGCTGCGCGGGCGTCATTCTTGGTGTTGACCCCATGGACGCCGATGTTCTGGCGGCGGCCTCAAACCTCAAGGCCATTGCCAAATACGGCGTGGGCCTCGACAACATCGACCTTGAGGCCTGCAAGCAACGCGGCATCGCAGTGTCGCGCACGGTGGGTGCCAACAGCAATGCCGTGGCCGACTACGCGCTTACCCTCATGCTTATGGTTGCGCGCAAGGCCGGGCTTATCGACCGCCGCTGCCGCCAGAAAGACTGGGGCAAGATCACCAGCATCGACCTGTTCGGTAAAACCATCGGCATCATCGGCCTTGGGGCCATTGGCCGCTGCGTGGTCAAGCGCGCCCAGGGTTTTGGCATGAAGATTCTCGCCCACGACGTGGTGTGGGACGAAGCCTGGGCCAGCAAGGAAGGCGTAGAGCGCGCCGATGTTGACCGCATTTGCCGCGAGGCGGACTTTATCACCCTGCACACCGTACTGACAGACGAAACCCGCAATTGCATCAATGCTGACCGTCTGGCCAGCATGAAAAAGACCGCCGTGCTCATCAACACCGCACGCGGCGGACTGATCGACGAAACCGCCCTGCTGGCAGCCCTGCAACAGGGCTGCATCTACGGCGCGGGGCTCGACGTTTTTGAGCAGGAGCCCCCGGCCAACCCCGCATGGTATGAGCTCGACAACCTTGTGATGGGCTCGCACTGCTCGTCCTCCACCGCCGGAGCCACAGAAACCATGGGCAACATGGCTGTGGACAATCTGCTGCGCGATTTGGGTATCTAAACCCCAAGGCTGCATCAAGCACATAACAACTGGCGTAGATCACAAAAGCAGCCAGCGCTCTCCATAAAGAGTGCTGGCTGCTTTTGTGATATATGCGGCATGTTGTCCGTGGCAGAGCTTGCAGACAATACGGTGCCAATTTTAAAAACCCTATATTTTTTCCGGCACACTAATGCTTGATAATTTCAAGCAATTACAGCAACGCAAGCCATCAATACTGTTCATTCAAACAATCAGCACAACAACTCAACTATTTGAGAACACAAGGCACAATTTATTAGCATATAATATCATACAGAATACAATATTGTTTACTGACGATAATTTTTTAGTACATTGCTCTATAACAAATACCAGAATAGCCGAAACAACATGCAACCAGCCAGAAAGATCGCATTTCATTCGATGCTTATTGCCACCAGTAACCAACTGCGCGTGTAGTGTGGAGGTGTTCATGTTTAAGCTCTCGACCATGCAGAAACTCTTTGGCCTATCCTTGATTCTTTCACTATTTACTGTTGCCGTTGGCATGTACTCGGTAAACAATCTGAGCAAACTTTCTGACGACATCGAAACCCTGTTTAAAGTTCATGTGAAAGGGCTTGATGCCGTACGCGCGCTGAATATCGACGCACTCAGGATGCTGCGTGAAGAAAAAAACATCATCCTGACCACCGAACAGAATGAAATCCAACGAGGCCTTGATGTCCTTGCCGCAGAGCGCAAAAATTTTGATGCCTCGTTAAAAGCGATCCCCACATTCTTTCGGTCTGGCGAAGGAAAAGCCCTTTGCGATAAACTGATACAGTCTACGCAGGCATGGCTTGTCCTGCACGACAAGGTCGTAGAGCTGGGCAAAACCAGCGATGCCGCCCTGAACGAGCAGGCGCAAAAGCTTTCAAACGGTGATGCACGCAAAGCCATGGCAGTGATGAGGCAAGACATACAAAAGCTTGTGGACTTCAAGCTCATGCGCACCGAAGAACTCAACGACAGCAGCACAATCATGTACGAAACCTCGCGCCTGATCACCATTCTGGGCATAGTGGCCTCGGTGCTGGTGGGTCTGGGGCTGGGATATTATATGGCCCGCAACATGCTGCGCCAATTGGGGGACGAACCTGCATCCCTCTCGCAGCTTGCGCTTGCAATCGCCGGGGGCGACCTCAACACGCGCTTTGACCCGGCGCGGCCAGAGATTGGCGTGTTTGGTGCCATGAAGAACATGGTGGACACCCTTAAGAGCAAGATTGGCGAGGCGGAACAAAAGGGCCTGGAAGCCGCAGAAGAATCCAAGAAGGCCCAACAGGCCACCCTGGAGGCCGAGGCCGCACGCAAGCAGGCCGAGCGCGCCAAGGCCGAGGGTATGCTTCAGGCAGCCCGCCAGCTTGAGAGCGTTGTGGGCATCATAAACACGGCTTCAGAGCAGCTTTCTGCCCAGATCGAGCAGTCGAGCCGGGGTGCGGACGAACAGTCCAACCGTGTGCGCGAAACCGCCACTGCCATGGAAGAAATGAACGCCACGGTGCTTGAAGTTTCCAAAAACGCCCAGCAGGCCGCCGACGCCTCAAACCATACCAAGAAGCAGGCAGTGGAAGGCGTGGCAATTGTGACTGACGCGGTCAAGGGCATTGAAACCGTGCGCGACCAGTCCATGGCCATCAAGGAAGACATGAACGCCCTTGGCAAGCAGGCCGAGGGCATTGGCCAGGTCATGAATGTTATTGCCGACATCGCCGACCAGACCAACCTGCTTGCGCTGAACGCCGCCATTGAGGCAGCCCGTGCGGGCGATGCCGGGCGCGGCTTTGCCGTGGTGGCCGACGAAGTGCGCAAACTGGCAGAAAAAACCATGTCTGCCACACAGGAAGTGGGTCAGGCCATACGCGACATTCAGGAAGGAACACGCAAAAACATCGCCAATGTGGACAAGTCTGCCGGTTCCATTGAAAGTGCCACAAGCCTTTCGGTGCGCTCTGGCGAATCGCTGCAACAGATACTCACCTTTGTGGAGCACGTGAACGACCAGGTGCAGTCCATCGCCACTGCCAGCGAACAACAGTCTGCCGCCAGCGAAGAGATTAACCAGTCTGTTGAACAGGTGGCCACCATTTCGGCGGAAACGGCGCAAGCCATGGAACAGGCCTCGCGTGCTGTTTCTGACCTGCTGGAACAATCACAGATACTGCACAAACTTATTGCAGAAATGAAGGCGCAGGGCGAAGCCGCATAACAAATCCTATACACAGCAACCGCAAAGTGCCGACTTTGTCGGCACTTTTTTTATGTGCGGCACAAGGCTGTTTGCACAATCAGGCAAAACATTCCCCGGACAGTTTTATCCATCCAGACCACAAAATTATCTTTGTGCACACAAGCGACTGCTAAAGTAATCTTTCAGACAGCAACAACCAATTTTACATCTCCCCAGTGAATCGGCTGATCCAGCTTGCCGCACCAAAAGTAGTTGTCACGCTACCGGCTTGAGAAGTGATTATTTGATTACTCATTTTTTAATTATATATGCAAATTACATCCTTTTACAACCTTGTTTAAATGTGTATAAAGGAAAAAATAGCCTAATCCTATGCCTTTTTTTGCCGATATAGTATAAACATGGGATTGAGTGACCACACAACAAAAGCAACATTGAATTTCAATTCACACAAACAGTGTAGGAACTCAAAAATATAGTCGCGTATAAAGAACAACTTGGGGGGACGCATGCGATCCATCAAACAAAAAATTGCACTGGCTGCGGGCTTGGGCCTCCTTTTTACTGCCGCCGCACTTGTGGCCTATGGGATCTACGCCACCAACAACACAAAGAACTTTGTTTCCACTCAGGTTTCGCAGCTGCTGGAAAAAACATCCATTGCAGCGCTTGAGTCGTTGGCGTCTGACAGGGCCACCGTGGTGGAAACCGCCCTGCAAGACAACATTGATACAGCGCGCACCACTGGCAAAATTTTTGAAGTACTGCGTGCCAACGTGGGCAGCGAACATCTGCGCGACCTGTTTACCAAGATTCTGCTCGCCAATCTCGAGAACAACCCCACCTACCTGGGTTCGTACTCTGCCTGGGAGCCCAACGCACTTGACGGCAACGACGCACTGTATGCCAATACCGAAGCGCACGATGCCTCTGGCCGCTTTATCACCTACTGGAACCGCGACGCATCGGGCAAGATCAACCGTCAGGCCCTGGTGGAATA